>NZ_JBFAWH010000004.1:0-343599 GCF_040680235.1 Streptomyces sp. NPDC052101 | reverse complement strand
CCCAAATGCAGACGAAACACATCTCACGTATGACGGTGATCCTGCAGCCGTGATTTCGGCACTAGAAACCACGGCGGCGTCGCCGACCGTGCTCCCGTATCCGCTCTGCGCCCCGGGTCGGCCATGAGCCGGGCGCTCGGGACCCGGATCCCCGTGGCGCAGGGGCCCATGACCCGGGTCAGTGACCAGGCTGGATTCGCCTCCGCCGTCGCCGGGGACGGGGCGTTGCCGTTCCTCGCGCTGGCCCTCGCCGACGGTGAGCGGACCCGGGCGTTGCTCACCGAGGCGCGGGCCGTGCTGGACGGGCGGCCCTGGGGTGTCGGGGTGCTCGGCTTCGCGCCCGAGGACATCAGGAACGCCCAGCTGGACGCCGTACGGGAGCTGAAGCCGACGCACGCGATCGTCGCGGGCGGACGGCCCGCGCAGGCCGAGACGCTGGAGCGGGCGGGGATCCGCACCTTCCTGCACGTGCCCTCACCGGGGCTGCTGAGGCAGTTCCTGGACGCGGGGGTGCGCAGGTTCGTGTTCGAGGGCTCCGAGTGCGGCGGGCACGTGGGGCCGCGCGCCTCCTTCCCGCTGTGGGAGGCCCAACTCGCCGTACTGGAGGACTTCCTTGCCGATGCCGCGGACGCGACGGCCGCGCGGCTGGAGGTGTTCTTCGCCGGTGGCGTGCACGACGAGCGGTCGGCGGCGATGGTCGCGGCCCTGGCCGCGCCGCTCACCGCCCGGGGCGCCGCCGTCGGTGTACTCATGGGCACCGCCTACCTGTTCACCGAGGAGGCCGTCGCGCACGGCGCCGTCCGGCCGCTGTTCCAGAAGCAGGTGCTCGCCGCCACCGCGACCGCCCTGCTGGAGACCGCCCCCGGCCACGCCACCCGCTGCGTCCCGAGCCCCTTCACCGCCGACTACCGCGCCCGGGAGGCCGCGCTGCGCGAGCAGGGCCTGCCCGGCCGCGACATCTGGGAGAGCCTGGAACGGCTCAACGTCGGCCGGCTGCGCATCGCCAGCAAAGGCGTCGAGCGCGGCGCCGACGGAGCGTTGCGGGAGGTCGGCGAGGAACAGCAGCTCGCCGACGGGATGTTCATGGCCGGCGAGGTCGCCGTCCTGCGTTCGGCGACCACCACCCTGGCGGACCTGCACCACTCGGTGACCGACGGGGCCGCCGACTTCCTGACGCGGCGGCGGGCCGCGCGCCCGGGCCCGGCCGTCCCCGCCGAACCGGCGCCGCCCGCGCCGCTCGACATCGCGATCGTCGGCATGGCCTGCATGTTCCCGCAGGCCCCCGACCTCGCCGCCTTCTGGGCGACCGTCGTCTGCGGACGCGATGCCATCACCGAGGTGCCGCCCGAGCGCTGGGACCCGGCCGTGCACCACGCCGCCGGCAGCACCGCGTCCAAGTGGGGCGGCTTCCTGCCCCGCATCCCCTTCGACCCGTTGCGCTACGGCATCCCGCCCGCCTCCCTCGGCAGCATCGAACCCGTCCAGCTGCTGTCCTTGGAGGCGGCCGGCCGGGCGCTGGAGGACGCCGGATACGGCGTACACGGGCGGGAGTTCGACCGCTCGCGGACCTCCGTCGTCTTCGGCGCCGAGGCGGGCAGCGACCTGTCCAACGCGCTCACCCTGCGCGCCGTCCTCCCCGCGTACTACGGCAGGGTTCCCGACGGCATCGAGGAACAGCTGCCCCGGCTGACCGAGGACTCCTTCCCCGGCATGCTCGCCAACGTCATCTCCGGCCGGATCGCCAACCGGCTCGACCTCGGCGGCGCCAACTTCACCGTGGACGCCGCCTGCGCGTCCTCCCTCGCCGCCCTCGACGTGGCCTGCAAGGAACTCGTCTCCGGCACCAGCGACCTCGTGCTGTGCGGCGGCGCCGACCTGCACAACGGCATCAACGACTTCGTCCTGTTCTCCTCCGTGCACGCGCTCTCCCCGACCGGACGCTCCCGCGCCTTCGACGCCGGCGCCGACGGCATCGCCCTCGGCGAGGGCGTGGCCTGCGTGGTCCTCAAACGGCTCGCGGACGCCGAACGGGACGGCGACCGGATCTACGGCGTGGTCAAGGGCCTCGGCTCCGCGAGCGACGGCCGCTCCCTCGGCCTGACCGCACCCCGCCCCGAAGGCCAGCGGGCGGCACTGGAGCGCGCGTACCGCAACGCCGGTGTCTCGCCCGCGGACGTCGGACTCGTCGAGGCGCACGGCACCGGGACCGTCGTCGGCGACCGCACCGAACTCACCGTACTCGGCGAGGTGTTCGGCGAGGCGGGTGCCGCCACGGGCGGCTGCGCGCTCGGCTCGGTCAAGTCGCAGATCGGCCACACCAAGTGCGCCGCCGGACTCGCCGGACTGATCAAGACCGCCCTCGCCCTGTACACCGGCGTCACCCCGCCCACCCTGCACCTGGAGCGGCCCAACCCGGCCTGGGAGCAGGACGACAGCCCGTTCGTCTTCCACACCCGGGCCCGGCCCTGGACCGCACCGGCCGCCGAACGCCTCGCCGGCGTCAGCGCGTTCGGCTTCGGCGGCACCAACTTCCATGCGGTACTGGCCGCTCACGCCGACGCCGTACCGCCCCGGCAGTCCCTGGACGCCTGGCCCGCCGAGCTGTTCCTCTTCCGGGGCCGGGACACGGCGGCCGCTCACCGGCAGGCCGAGGAGATCCTCCGGGCCGCCGAGACCGACGGCCGCCCCTGGCGCCTGCGCGACCTCGCCCTCGCCGCGGCCCTCCGCGCCGACATCTCCCACGAACCCGTACGGGCCGCGGTCGTCGCCCGCGACACCGGGGAACTCACCGAGCAGCTACGACGGCTCCTCGCCGGGGAGCACGACCCGGCCGCCGCCATCCATACCGCGGACCCCGTGGCGGGCGGCATCGCCTTCCTCTTCCCCGGCCAGGGCAGCCAGCGCCCCGGCATGCTCGCCGACCTCCTGGTCCACCTCCCCGAACTGCGGCACTACCTGGACCTCGGCCGCACCCACGCCGACGCCCTCCATCCGCCGGCCGCCTTCGACGACACCGCCCGGGAGCGCCGCGCGGCAGCCCTCACCGACACCCGGATCGCACAGCCCGCCCTCGGCATCACGGGCCTCGCCGCCCATGCCTTCCTCACCGCGGCCGGGATCCAGCCCGACCAGGCCGCCGGGCACAGCTACGGCGAGCTGGCCGCCCTCGCCGCGGCCGGCGCCCTCGACCCCGAGACACTGCTGGAGCTGAGCGCCGAGCGGGCCGGCGCGATCCTGGCGGCGGCGGGCGACGAACCGGGCACCATGGCCGCCGTCGGCGCCGACGCCGCGACCGTCGTACGCACCCTCGGCACCGCCGGAGCCCCCGGCTCGGTCGTCGCCGCCAACCTCAACTCGCCCGACCAGACCGTGATTTCAGGACCGGCGGCGGACGTCGAGACGGCCGTACGGCTGCTGCGGGCCGCAGGTCTTGGGGCCCGTCGCATCCCGGTGGCCTGCGCCTTCCACAGCCCGCTCGTGGCCGCGGCGGGGGAGCGGTTCGCCAAGGTGCTCGCGGACAAGACGGTACGGGCGCCCGAGTTCCCCGTCTGGGCCAACCGCACCGCCGCGCCCTATCCGCTCGACCCCGACGAGGTACGCGCCGAACTCGCGGCCCAGATCGGCGCCCCGGTCGCGTTCGCCGCCCAGATCGAGGCGATGTACGAGGCCGGTGCGCGCGTCTTCGTCGAGGCGGGCCCCGGCACGGTCCTCACCCGGCTGGTCGGACGGATCCTCGGCGACCGCCCGCACCGCACGGTCGCCTGTGAACCGGCCGCCGACAGCGGACTGCGCGGCTGGCTCGACGCCCTCGCCAGGCTCGCCGTCGCCGGGCAGCCGGTGCGCACCGCCTGGCTGCTGCGGGGCCGCGACGCCGTCGACGCGCTGCGCACCCCGGCACCCGCGCGGCCCGGCTGGACGGTCGACGGACATCTCGTGCGCACCGCCGACGGAGCACTCCTGCCCGGTGCCCTCGCACCGGCCCGACGCGTCATGGAGACGACCGTGCCCACCGACCAGCCGTACGGCGCCCCGGCCGACCGGGACGCGCTCATCTCCGAATTCCTGCGCACCAGCCGGGAGATGATCGCCGCCCAGCGCGATGTCCTGCTCACCTACTTCGGCGCCACCGTGCCACCGGCTCCGGTCGCGCCTGTGCCGCCACCACCGGAACTCCCCGCCGCCGAGCTTCAGTTGGCCGGTCCAGGCGGCACAGAGCCGGTGGACGAGGAGCCGGCGGACGACGTGGCGCGGGTCGTCCTGGAGATCATCAGCGAGCGCACCGGCTACCCCGTCGACATGATCGAGCCCGATCTGGACCTGGAGGCGGACCTCAGCATCGACTCGATCAAGCGGGCCGAGATCGCGGGCGAACTCGCCCAGCGCCTGGGTGTCGCGGGCGGCGCCCATGTCCTCGACGACGCCGAGCTGGAGGAGCTGGCCAAGGCGCGCACGGCGGCGGCGGTGACGGACTGGCTGACAGCACGGCTCGGCGCGCCCGCCGGTGCCGAGGACGGGGGCGGAGAGGCCGAGGCGTCTTACACCGAGGACGGTGACGGTGACGGGGGAGGGTGGGGCGCGCAGGGGCCAGAGCCGTCGTCCGCGCCCGCCCTCGGCGTGCCGCCCCGGCGGTGTGAGCTGCGGCCCGTGCCCCTCCCCGAGCCGGAGCCCGCCCCGGCCGCCGGGCGCGACCGTGCCCCCGTCCTGGCCGGCCGGCGCTTCGCCCTCCTGGGGGACGCGGAAGGTGTGGCGGCCGAGGTCGCGGCGCGGCTCACGGCGAACGGTGCCGACACCGTGATCCTCGGCCGGAGCCACCTCCTCACCGGGTCCGACGGCCCGGTGGACGGCGTCGTGTACCTCGGCGCGCTGCCCGGCCCGGACCTCCCCGTGCTGCCGGACGCTTTCCCGGTGCTCCGGGCGGCGCTCGCGCGCGGCCCGCGCACGCTGCTCGCCGTCCGGGCCGCCGATCCCGCGGGCGCACTGCGTGCGGCCGGACTGGACGGGCTGTTCCGCAGCGTCGGCCGCGAGTACCCGGACCTATCGGCCCGGGTCGTCGCCGTGGCGGACGCCAGCCCGGCGGCCGTCGCCGACGCCGTACTCGCCGAACTGCGCGCTCCCGGAGCGGACCCCGTGGTCCTGCGCACGGCGGCCGGGGCCCGGCAAGGGCTTGCGCTGCGGCCCGCGCCCCTCGGCCCGCTCGCCGCCACCGGCGCCGGACCCGCCGGGCCCGGCGCCGCCGAAGCGGCCGCGCTCGGCCTCGACCGGGACTCCGTCGTGCTGCTGGTCGGCGGCGCCCGGGGCATCACCGCGAGGTTCGCCGCCACGCTGGCCGCCGCCTGCCGGTGCCGTATCGAACTGCTCGGCCGCACCCCCGCGCCCACCGCCCCCGAGGACCCGCACACCGTCGCCGCCCGCACCCCCGTGGAACTGCGCGCGGCGCTCGCCGCCGGGCCCGGCGCGCCGAAGCCCGCCGAGATCAACCGGGCCGCCGAACTGATCCTCGCCCAGCGGGAGATCGCCGCGACCCTCGCGGAACTCGGCGCACTCGGCAGCGAGGCGCGCTACCGCTCGGTGGACTTCCGGCAGCGGGACGCCGTCCTGCAGGCGGTCAAGGAGATCCACGCCGAACACGGCCGGCTCGACGGAGTCGTCTTCGCCGCCGGGGTGATCGACGACCGGCTGATCGCGGACAAGACCCCCGAGTCCTTCCAGCGGGTCTACGGCACGAAGACGGCCGGGGCCGCCGCGCTGTTCGCCGCCCTGGACGACCTGCCCGGCACGCCCGCGTTCACCGTGCTGTTCGGCAGCATCGCCGCCGTCCTCGGCAACCGCGGCCAGGCCGACTACGCCGCTGCCAACGACGCCCTCGAAACACTCGGCGCCGACTGGGCCGCCCGCACGGGCGCCCGCGCGCTGACCGTCCACTGGGGCCCCTGGGCGCCGTCCGGCGCACACAGCGGCATGGTCGGCGCGGAACTCGGCCGCGCGTACGCCCGGCGCGGCATCGAGCTGATCGACCCGGACGAGGGCACCGCGGCCCTGCTCCGCGAACTCGCCTGGGGCGAGCCGTCGGCCCGGGCCGTCGTCTACACCGCGTCGGGCTGGTGACATGGCAGAACGTCAAACTCCGGTCGCCATCGTCGGGATGGCGGTGCTGCTGCCCGGCGCCCCCGGCCTCGACGCCTACTGGCGCAACCTGCGCGACGGCGTCGACGCGATCCGCGAGGTCCCCACGGACCGCTGGGACGCCGACTACTACCGGCCCGGTACGGCCGCCGGGCCCGCCGCCCCCGACCAGGTGTACTGCCGGCGCGGCGGATTCGTGGACGGCCTGGCCGAGGTGGACGTCACCCGGTACGGCATCATGCCCGCCTCGGTGCCCGGCACCGAGCCCGACCAACTGATCGCCCTCGACGTGGCCGCCGCCGCCCTCGCCGACGCGGGCGGCGAGGAACGGCTGCCCGAACGCCACCGGATCGGCGTCGCCCTCGGTCGCGGCGGCTACCTCACCCCGGGCCTGGTCCGGCTGGACCAGCGGGTGCGCACGGCCGGACAACTCACCCGGACCCTGGGCGAGTTGTTGCCCGACCTCTCCACCGCCCAGCTCGCCCGGATCCGCTCGGCGTTCACCGAACGGCTCGGCCCCGACAGCCCGGAGTCCGCGATCGGCCTGGTCCCGAGCCTCGCCGCCTCCCGTATCGCCAACCGGCTCGATCTGCGCGGCCCCGCCTACACCGTGGACGCGGCCTGCGCCTCCTCCCTGGTCGCCGTGGACCAGGCGGTCACCGAACTCACCACCGGCCGCTGCGACGTGATGCTCGCCGGCGGAGTGCACCACTGCCACGACATCACCCTCTGGAGCGTCTTCGCCCAACTGCGCGCCCTGTCCCCGACCGAGCGCATCCGCCCCTTCCACCGCGACGCCGACGGCATCCTCATCGGCGAGGGCACGGGCGTCGTCGTACTGAAGCGGCTCGCGGACGCCGAACGCGACGGCGACCGCGTCTACGCGGTGATCCGGGGCACGGGCGTGGCCAGCGACGGCCGTACGGCGGGGCTGGTCGCGCCGGACCCGGGCGGGCAGGCCAGAGCCGTGCGCCAGGCCTGGCGGGCCGCCGGACTCGACCCCGCCGCGCCGGACTGTCTCGGCCTGCTGGAGGCGCACGGCACCGCCACCCCGGCCGGTGACTCCGCCGAACTCGCCACCCTGGCCGAGGTGTTCGGGCCCGCGACGGGTGACGGCTGCCGCCCGGTGCTCGGCTCGGTGAAGTCGATGATCGGCCACACCATGCCGGCCGCCGGGGTCGCCGGCCTGGTCAAGGCCGCCCTCGCCCTCCACCACGGCACCCTCCTGCCCACCCTCCACTGCGACACCCCGCACCCCGCGCTCGCCGCCACCCGCTTCCGCACGCTGGACCGGGCGCGCCCCTGGGAGACCGATGCCCGGCAGCCGGTCCGCCGCGCCGCCGTGAACGCCTTCGGCTTCGGCGGGATCAACGCCCATGTGGTGCTGGAGGAGGCACCGGGCGCCCGTACGCTCCCACCCGCGCGCTCCGCGCCCGCCCCCCTCCAGGTCACCGAACCCGAGCGGATCCTGCTGCTCGCCGCCGACGGCGTCGCGGACCTCGCGGATCTTCTCGGCGCCGACGACTCGGCCGTGCTCGCCGCCGGGCTCGACCCGGCCCGGCCGCACCCCGGCGCCGGTCCGGTCCGGCTCGGCATCGCGGACCCGACCGCCAGGCGGCTCGCCCTGGCACGCCGCGCGGTCGCCAAGGGCCGCGCCTGGCAGGGCCGCAGCGACGTCTGGTTCCGGCCGGGCCCGCTGCTCGGCCCGGCCGCCCGCGGCAGGCTGGCGTTCGTCTTCCCCGGCCTGGAAGGCGACTTCACCCCGCGCACCGACGACATCGCCGCCCACTTCGGCCTCACCCCGCTGCCCGGCACGGACGTCCGGGTCGGCGACGTCGCACGGCACGGCTTCGGCGTCGTCGGCGTGGGCCGCCTGCTGGACCGGGCTCTGCGCCGCATGGGAGTCGTACCGGACGCCGTCGCCGGGCACAGCGTCGGCGAGTGGACGGCCATGGCGGCGGCCGGAGTGTACGCGCCGGACCAAGTGGACGCGTTCATGGCCGAGTTCGACCCGGACGCGGTCACCGTCCCCGGTCTCGCCTTCGCCGCCCTCGGCACCTCCGCCGCACAGGTCCGCACCGCGCTCGCCGAGTCCTGGGCGGACTCCGGGATCGTGCTGTCCCACGACAACGCGCCGCGCCAGTCCATGGTCTGCGGACCCGGCACGGCGGTCGAGGAGTTCGTACGGTCCCTACGCGCGCAAGGGGTGATCTGCCAGCTGCTCCCCTTCCGGTCCGGCTTCCACACGCCGATGCTGGAGCCGTACCTCGCGCCCATCAAGGAGGCCGCCGACCGCTTCCGGCTCCACCCGGCGACCGTACCGGTGTGGTCGGGAACGACCGCGCGGCTCTTCCCGCAGGCCGAGTCGGCGGTGCGCGAGCTGTTCGTACGGCACCTGCTGGAACCCGTGCGCTTCCGCGAGCTGACCGAGGCCCTCCACGCCGCCGGGCACCGCGTCTTCGTCCAGGCGGGGCCCGGCCGGCTCACCTCGCTGATCGGCGACACCCTCGGCGACCGCGACCACCTGGCCGTCGCCGCCAACGCGCCCGAACGCAGCGGTATGTCCCAACTGCGCAGGGTCGCCACGGCGTTGTGGGTGGCGGGCGCGTCCACAGCCCCCGCGGTGCCACCCGCTGCCGCAGCACCCGCGCAGGCCCGCCACCACCGGCACCGACCTCCCGTGCGGCTCGACCTCGGCGGCGCCCTGGTCTCCCTGGACGGCCCGGTCCTCGACGCACTCCGCACGGAACTGTTCCCGGACCCATGTGCGATGCCGCCGGCGGCCCCGTACCCACCGGGATCGCCCGCCGCGCCGCCCGCGCTCCCGCGCCCCCAGGCGTCGCCCGCCGCGCCCTACGCGTCCTCACGCCGCCCGGAGGAGCCTGGCCTGGCCGAACTGGACGGCCTCGCCGCGCGCTTCCCGGTCGCCGCCGAGCTGACCGCCCTGATGCGGGACACCGCCGGCACGGCAGCACAGCTGCTCACCGCGGCCCGCCGCACCCAGGTCACGGCCGGGCCCCCCTCTGCCGGTCCCTCCAGCGCCGTATCCCTCGCTACCCCGACCACCACCACCGTCCACGTCTCCCCGCACACCATGCCCCACCTCCTGGACCACTGCTTCTTCCCGCAACGGCCCGGATGGCCGGACCTCGACGACCGCTGGCCGGTGGTTCCCGCCACCACGATCGTCCGGCACCTGATGGACGCGGCGGAGGCGGCGGCCCCCGGTCTGCGGGCGGTGGCCGTGCACGAGGCCCGCTTCGACCGCTGGCTCACCGCCACGCCACCGGTCGACGTACCCGTCACCGTGACCCCGGACCCCGGCCGCCCGACCCGCGTCACCGTCGCCTTCGGACCCACCGCCCGCGCCACCGTCGAACTCGCCCCGCACCACCCCGCACCGCCCCCGCCCGTCCCGCTCCCCGACGCGCCCGAGCGCCGCCCCGAGCACACCGCCGCCCAGATCTACCAGGCGCGCTGGATGTTCCACGGCCCCGGGTTCCAGGGCCTGACCGACCTCACCGCGATCGGCGAGCGGCACATCCGGGGTGTGATCACCGCGCCCGCCGCGCCCGGTGCCCTGCTGGACAACGTGGGCCAGCTCCTCGGCTACTGGATCATGGCGACCCGCAGCGAACGGACCGTCGTCTTCCCGGTGCGCATGCGGCACCTGCGGTTCCACGGACCGCACCCGGCTCCCGGCACCGAGGTGAGCTGCGTGCTGCGGATCACCTCCCTCACGGACACCGTCCTGGAAGCCGATGCGCAGCTCGCCGTCGGCGGCCGGGTATGGGCCGTGATCGGCGGCTGGCAGGACCGCCGCTTCGACAACGACCCGACCACCCGGCCCGTGGAACGCTTCCCCGAGCGCCACACCCTGTCCGAGGCCATGCCCGGCGGCTGGGCGCTGGTGCACGAACGCTGGCCGGACCTCGCCTCGCGCGAGCTGATCATGCGCAACACGCTCGGCGGCGCCGAACGGGCCGAGTACGCCGCACGCCCGCCGCGCGGCCGCCGCCAGTGGCTGCTCGGCCGGATCGCGGTCAAGGACGCCGTACGGCAGTGGCTGTGGCAACACGGCGAAGGGCCCGTCTTCCCGGCCGAACTCAGCGTGAAGAATGACGAGTTGGGGCGCCCCTTCGTCACCGGTGTGCACGGCCGCGCGCTGCCCGCGCTGGACGTCTCGCTCGCCCACCGCGCCGAGGCGGGCGTGGCCATCGTCCGGCCGCACACTTCGCATCCCGGCCCGGGCATCGACATCGAAGAGGTCACCGCGCGCGATCCGGCCACGCTGACCACCGCGCTCGGCCCGGCCGAACTGCGCCTGATGCGGGCCCGGTCGGCGGACGGCGCCGGCGCGGAGGCCGAGTGGTTCACCCGGTTCTGGGCCGCCAAGGAGGCCGTGGCCAAGGCCGAGGGCGTCGGATTCCGCGGCAGACCAAGGGACTTCGCGGTGCTGGAGACCGACCCGGACGGCAGCCGGCTGCTGGTCTCGGGCCGCCTGGAACGCATCTACACCGTGCACTGCGCGTCGGTGGCCGCTCCGCCGGCCCTGCCGGGGCGCGCCTATGTGGTGGCCTGGACGACCGGGCCCGGAGCCGACGACGGACAACCCCACGAAGCAGCCGAGGAGCACTCCCGATGAACCCGACCCACCCGGCCCCGACGAACCCCGCCCAGCCGGCCCCGGCCCGGCCCACCGCCGACACCGTGCTCGCCGACGTCACCGCCATGCTTCGCACGGTGCTCGCGGAGTACGGCGACGACGACGTACTCATCGGCATGTCCACCACCTTCAACCGCGACCTGGAACTGGAGAGCATCGACCTCGTCACCCTGGCCGGGCTGCTGGAGGAGCGGTACGGGCAGCGGGTCAACCTCGCCGAGTTCCTCGCCGGCATGGAGTTCGACGAGATCATCGAGCTGACCGTCGGCCGGCTCGTGGAGTACGTGGTGTGGAGCCTCAAGACCACGCAGGCGGGCTGAGCCGTGGCGACGGTCGACGCCGGCGGGATCCGGCTCCACGTCCAGCGCATGGGCCCGGCCGACGGCTGCCTCCCGCACGCCACGGTCGTCCTGGTGCACGGGCTGCTCACCGACAGCCTGGCCAGCTACTACTTCACCGTCGCGCCCGCCTTCGCCGCGGCCGGACTCGACGTCGTCATGTACGACCTGCGCGGGCACGGCCGCAGCGAGCGCCCGCCCGACGGGTACACCCTCGACCACAACATCGACGACCTGGAGGCACTCCTCGACCGGCTGGCGGTCACCGGGCCCGTCCACCTGGTCGGCAACTCCTACGGGGGCACCATCGCCTTCGGCTTCGCCGCCCGCCACCCGGAGCGCACGGCCACGCTGACGCTGATCGAGTCCGAACCCGCGACCCCCGCCTGGGCGGCGAAACTCGGCGGCATCCTCGACCGGGTCATGGCCCAGCTCGCCCACAACGAACCCGACGCGATCGCCTGGATCACCGCCCACCGCGGCCACAACACCGCCCGGCTGGCCAAGGGCGCCGCCCGGCTCGCCCGCGAGACCACCCTCGGCCGGGACATCCCCGCCAGCCGAGTGCTGACCGAGCAGCGGATCAGCGCCGTACGCTGCCCGGTCCTCGGTGTGTACGGCGGTGAGTCGGACCTCGCGGACCTGGTGCCGTCGCACCGGGCGCTGCTGGCGGACTACCGGGCGGTCGTGCTGCCCGGGCACGAGCACTCGGTGCTGGTGGAGGCGCCGGCCGCCGTCGGCGGGCACATCCTGGACCTGATCGGCGCCGGGGCGGGCGTCGGATGAGCGTCTTCCTCTTCGTTGTGCCGCCGCTGACCGGGCACGTCAACCCGGCCGTCGGCGTCGCCGCCCGGCTGTCCGCGCGCGGGCACCGGGTGGCCTGGGTCTGCGCGGACCCGGCGCTGGTACGCCGGCTCGCGGGCGCGGACGCCGAGGTGTTCGCCTGCGCGGGACCGGTGCCGGGCGCCGGGGGCGCCGTACGACCGCCGGACCTGCGGGGCGCGGAGGCGCTGAAGTTCCTGTGGGAGGGATACCTGCTGCCGCTCGCCGACGCCATGGCACCGGGCGTCCGGGCCGCAGCCGAGCAGGTCCACCCCGACGTGGTCGTGGCCGACCAGCAGGCCTTCGCGGGCGCCCTGGTGGCCGAGCGGCTCGGGCTGCCGTGGGCCACGTCCGCCACCACCTCGGCCGAGTTCACGGGCGCGTACGACGGTCTGCCGAAGGTCGCCGAGTGGCTGCGGGGGAGCCTGGCCGGGCTGCGGACCCGGACCGGTGACCCGTCCGGCACCGCCGACCCGCGCTTCTCGCCGCACCTCCTTCTGATCTTCAGCACACCCGAACTCATCGGCCCCCAGGCACCGTTGGCCCCGCACATCCACTACGTCGGCCCGTCCGTCGCCGGCCGCCCGGCCGGCCCCGGCTTCCCCTGGGAACGACTGGACCAGGGCCGGGCGAAGGTCCTGGTGACCCTCGGCACGGCGAACGCCGACGTGGGCGGGCGGTTCCTCGCCGAATGCCGCACCGCGCTGCGGGAACGCGCCGACCGGGTGCAGGCGGTGATCGCCGACCCCGGCGGCCTCCTCGCGGCGCCGCCCGGTGACAAGGATGTCCTGGTCTTCCCCTCGGTGCCCCAACTCCCGCTGCTGGAACGGATGGACGCCGTCGTCTGCCATGCGGGACACAACACCGTGTGCGAGGCCCTGTGGCACGGCGTCCCGCTCGTCGTCGCACCCATCCGCGACGACCAGCCCCTGGTCGCCGGACAGGTCGTCGACGCCGGCGCCGGGGTCCGGGTCCGCTTCGGCCGGGTCCGCGCGGCCCAGCTCGGCGCGGCCCTCGACACCGTGCTCACCGACCCCGCCCACCGGGCCGCCGCCGCCCGGATCCGCACCGCGTTCCGCGCGGCGGGCGGCGCCCGGGCCGCGGCGGCCCACCTCGAACACCTCGCAGACCTCGCAGCGGAGAGCCGATGAGCGCCCACAACGACCAGAGCGAGAAGACCGGCAAGAGCGACAAGGGCGAGAGGAGCGAGAAGGGCGCCAAGACGGCGCGCGTCGCCGCCCTGCGGCCCGCCTACCAGGACGACCTGGCCGCCGGCACGGACCGCTTCTTCGCCGCCCCCCGACCCGACTGCCCCTGGTGCGGCTCGGCCCGGCTCACCACCCGCCTGCGCACCACCGACCTGCTCCAGCACAAGCCCGGCCGGTTCACCCTCGACCACTGCGCCGACTGCGGACACACCTTCCAGAACCCCCAACTGACCGCGGACGGGCTCGAGTTCTACTACCGGGACTTCTACGACGGCCTCGGCGAACAGCGCATGAGCGGCACCTTCGGCGGTCGTGACGCCATGTACCGGGGCCGCGCCGAATCCATGCTGCCGCACGACCCCGCCCCGAAGACCTGGCTGGACGTCGGCACCGGCCACGGCCACTTCTGCGCGGCCGCCCGGACCGTGCTGCCAGGCACCTCCTTCGACGGGCTCGACTTCACCGACGGCGTCGAACTCGCCGCCCGCGAGGGCCGCGTGGACCACGCCTACCACGGCGCCTTCCCGGACCTGGCCCCCGAACTCGCCGCCCGCTACGACGTGGTGAGCATGTTCCACTACCTGGAGCACAGCACCGACCCGGACCGTGAACTGCGCGCCGCCCACGAGGCCGTGCGCCCCGGCGGTCACCTCCTGATCGAGGTGCCGGACCCGCAGAGCCGCTACGCCCGGCTGCTCGGCCGCTGGTGGCTGCCCTGGCTCCAGCCGCAGCACCTGCACTTCATGCCGGTCGCCAATCTCCGGCGGCGGCTGGCCGAGCTGGGCTTCACGGTGGTCGCCGAGCAGCACGCCGAGGCACACGATCCGGTCGACCTGCTCGCCGCGGTCTGGCTGGCCCTCGACCACACCGCCCCGGGCGAGGACGCGCCCTGGCTGCCCGAGCCGCCCGGCGCCCTGCGCCGTACCGCCCGCACGGCACTCCTGCTCGCAGGGGTGCCCGCGCTGCTCACCGCGACGCTCCTCGACCGGTTCGCGATCCGCCCCCTGTCCCACCGCCTCCGCCTGGCCAACGCCTACCGCCTGGTGGCCCGCCGCGAGTGACCGCGGCTCAGAGCACCTTCGCGCGGATCAGCGCCGACAGCGTCAGCGTGCCCGGCAGCAGCGGCACCCAGTCGGTCAGTACCCGGTAGCCGATGACCGTCGCGGTGGCCACCGCCAGGGAGGAGCCGAAGGTCACGAGCGTCCACACCAGCGCCGCGTCGACCGCGAACCCGCCCGGCGCCGGCACCGCCCCGACCGCCGTGCCCGCCGCGAGATAGGCGAGCACCACGTGCGCCCAGGGCAGCCCCAGCCCGAGCGAGGCACCGACACAGGCGAGGGTGGTCCCCTGCACCAGCGGCATCGCGACCGCCCCGCCCCACAGCGCGGCCACCCGGGCGGGCCGCGTGTGCACCTCCCGCGCATCGGCGAGGGCGGAGCGCAGCAGCCCGGTCACCGGCCGCCGCAACGGCCGTACGACCGTCAGCAGCACCCCGGCCACCGCGAGCACTCCGCCGACGACCGCGGCGACCGGGACCAGCAGCCGGCCGTCCGGGACCAGATCACCGAGGCGCCGCCAGGCCGGCGACGCCGCCAGGAACACCAGGAGCACCACCGTCTTCGCGCCGGACTTCGCCAGCGAGTACAGCCCGATCGACGCGGTGGCCCGGGCGGGCGGCACCCCGCGGCCGCGCAGAAATCGCAGGGTGACGGCATGGGCGCCGAGTCCGCCCGGCAGCGCGTGATTGGCGGCACCGGCGGCGAACTGCGAGGCCAGCAGCAGTCCCGGCGGCACCCGGTCCGGCAGGGCGCCCTGCCGGACACACGCGGCCGCCACACAGTTCAGGCAGGTGAAACCGCCCCCGGCCAGCAGCCACCAGGGGTCGGCCGCGACGAGCCGCCGGATCCCCTCGGCCATCACGGGCCGGTTGGCGACGGCCCAGCCGGCGGCCAGCAGCACGGGAGCCAGGCACAGGACCAGCCGAATGTGCCGGGACGCGAGAAGGGACGAGGGCCGTGCGAGGGCCTCGGGCCCGCCGTCCCCCGGATCACCGGTCGCGGCGGAAGCGGAGGATGCGGCGGAAGCGGGGGACGCGGAGGGAGGGGAGGGCGGCAGATCCGCCGTCCGGGGACTCCGGGTACTCCGGGAGTCCCCGGAGCAGGGAGCGGACGAGAGCGAGGGGGACGGGGACACTGAGGACACGGGGACGTCGTCCTTCCGCAGCGGGCCCCGCGGCGGGGACCTGGGGGAGGCGGGTCGGGCGATACCGCGAGGAGCCTTCCCCTCCCGCGTGACACCTGGATGTCCGAAATCCGAAGGCCCGTGGGCGGGACGGTGCCACCGGCGGGTGCGGGCAAGCCGCCGTTCACCGCCGACCAGGTAGCCTTCCCTTGGGACGCTCTTTACATGCGGCGCCCCGGCAGACAAGGACGGCGACAGGGGAGGATCCGGCGGTGCACGTCCAGGAATGGCTCGACTCGGTACCGGCGGCCGCCGTCTATGCCGTGGTGGCCCTGGTGATCGGACTGGAGAGCCTGGGCATCCCGCTGCCCGGCGAGATCGTCCTGGTCTCGGCGGCGCTGATGTCCTCCCACCACTCCGGCATCAACCCGATCGTCCTCGGCGCGTGTGCGACGGCCGGTGCCGTCATCGGCGACTCCATCGGCTACGCCATCGGCCGCAAGGGCGGCCGCCCGCTGCTCGCCTGGCTGGGCGGGAAGTTCCCGAAGCACTTCAGCGAGGGCCATGTGGCCACCGCCGAGCGGTCGTTCGAGAAGTGGGGCATGTGGGCCGTCTTCTTCGGCCGCTTCATCGCCCTCCTGCGTATCTTCGCGGGCCCGCTCGCGGGCGTCCTCCACATGCCGTACTGGAAGTTCCTGATCGCCAACGTCCTCGGCGGCATCTGCTGGGCCGGCGGCACCACGGCCGTCATCTACTACGTGGGTGTCGTCGCCGAGGGCTGGCTCAAGAAGTTCTCCTACGTGGGCCTCGCGGCAGCGGTCCTGATCGGCCTGGCCTCCATGCTGATCATCAAGCGCAGGGCGAAGAAGGCCCAGCAGCAGTGCGAACGGGAAGCGGAACCGGTCAGTGCCGGGGAGTGAAACCCCCTCACGCGCCTACTGGTGCACATCCTTGTGCGCCTTCGCCAACTCCGCGTACATGGTGCCGTTGAGGGTGACCCCCTGGCGCTCCTCCTCGGAGAGTTCCCGCCTCACCTTCGCCGGCACCCCGGCCACCAGCGACCCGGGCGGCACCACCATCCCCTGCGGCACCAACGCCTGCGCGGCCACCAGCGACCCGGCGCCGATCACGGCCCCGTTGAGCACGGTCGCCCCCATGCCGATCAGACAGTCGTCCTCGACGGTCGCCCCGTGCACCACCGCGTTGTGCCCGATGGACACCCGCTCCCCGACGCTGACCGGAAACCCGGGATCCGCGTGCAGGGTGACGTTGTCCTGCACGTTCGCGTTCGCGCCCACGCTGATCTTCTCGACATCACCGCGCACGACCGCCCCGTACCAGACACTGGCCCCCGCCCCCAGCGTCACGTCCCCGATCACGGAGGCCGTAGGCGCCACAAAGGCCTCCGGATCGACCTGCGGCTCCCTGCCCCCTATGCCCACGATCAGCGCCTGCTGCGTCATCACCGTCTCCTCGCGTCCGTAAGTACCCCGCACGGTACGACACCGCGTGGGGCAAAGATCACAGCAGCCCGCTCTCTCGCCGAAGGCAACCGCTGAGTAACGTGAGCCCGTGCCGAAGCCCAAGAACACGTTCTCGTCCTGGCGCCGCAGCCTCGCCCAACGTGCGGTGCACGCGGCCTGGGCCTGGGCTCAGCGCACGGGATCCGTCACAGCCGACCACCCCGGCCGCCTGAGATTCGGCGCGATCGGCGAAGCCACCCGCCTCGCCTTCCCGCTCGGCACCGTCTTCGGCGAGCCCTGGATCCACCTCGGCTCCCACTGCATCATCGGCGAGCAGGTCACGCTGACCGCCGGCCTGATGCCGGACCTGGACCTCGGCCCGGACCCCATCCTGCGCATCGGCGACGGAGTGGTGCTCGGCCGCGGCACCCATGTCATCGCGGACACGACGGTCACCATCGGCAGCGACTGCTACTTCGGCCCGTACGTCTACGTCACCTCCACCAACCACTCCTACGACGACCCGCACGAGCCGATCGGCAGGCAGTGGCCGCGCATGGAGCCCGTGGAGATCGGCCCCGGCTGCTGGATCGGCACCGGCGCGGTGATCCTGCCGGGCGCACGGATCGGCCGGAACGTGGTCGTCGCGGCCGGCGCGGTGGTGCGCGGCACGGTGCCCGATCACGCCGTGGTGGCCGGCGCGCCCGCCCGGGTCGTACGGCGCTGGACGCCCGAGGAGGGCTGGCAGCCGCCGCTGCGGACCCCGGCACCGGTGCCCATACCGGACGGGACGACGCCGGACCAGCTGCGCGCGCTGGCGGAACTGGACGAGGACGCGGTGGCCCGGCTCGCCCAACTCGAAACCGAAGGGTGAGTAAAATCCTTCGTTCCCTGTATTGAACTCCGGACTCCCGGACTCCCGGACTTCCGGAGCCCTTCTCGATGGACGTGATGTGTCGGACCTCGATCTGCTGACCCAGTCCCTGGCGCGCAACGTCAAGCGCTGGCGCACCGAGCGCGGCTTCACCCTGGACGCGCTCGCCGCCCGCGCCGGAGTCAGCCGCGGCATGCTCATCCAGATCGAGCAGGCCCGGACGAACCCCAGCATCGGCACCGTCGTCAAGATCGGCGACGCACTCGGCATCAGCATCACCACCCTGCTCGACTACGGGCAGGGCCCCACCGTCCGCATCGTCCCCGCCGAGCAGGCCGTCCGGCTGTGGCACACGGACGCCGGCAGCTACAACAGGCTGCTCGCGGGCACGGAGGCCCCCGGTCCGGTCGAGATGTGGGACTGGCGGCTGATGCCGGGCGAGTCCAGCGCCTCCGAGCCGCACCCGGTGGGCACGGTGGAGCTGGTCCATGTCACCGCCGGCGAACTGACCCTCACCGTGGACGGGGTGAAACACCTCGTGCCGACCGGCGCGAGCGCCACGTTCGAGGCGAGCACCCAGCACACCTACGGCAACGAGGGCGACGTACCGATGGAGATGGTGATGGCCGTCTCGGTGCCACCCGTTCGCTGAACGGCACCGGGGCGGGCTGTTAGCGTGCGGCCATGCGCGCACCCATCGGAGACTTCGACACCGCCACGCCCGTCCCGGACTGCCTGGAGGAGCTGACCGTCCCGGTCGCCGACGCCGTACGCCACTGGCAGGGCACGGTCCCCGCCGACCGTGTTCTCTACGTCGAGACCGACCCGCGGTGGGCGGACACCGCCGTCTTCGTGGAGCACTACGGCCGCGAGCTGCTTCAGCAGTCGGCGAACTGCGTGGTGGTCGCGGGCAAGCGCGGCGGTGAGACCACCCTGGCCGCGTGCCTGGTGCTCTCCACCACCCGGGTCGACGTCAACGGTGTCGTCCGTCGCCAACTCGGCGCGCGCAAGGCCTCGTTCGCCTCGATGGACACGGCGACCGGCGAGACCGGCATGGAGTACGGCGGCATCACCCCGGTCGGACTGCCCGCCGGCTGGCCGGTGCTGATCGACGCGGCCGTCGTCGACCTGCCCTACGTCCTCGTCGGCAGCGGCCGACGCCGCGGCAAGCTCCTGGTCCCCGGCAAGGCCCTCGCGCAACTGCCGGGCGCCGTGGTGCTGGAGGGCCTGGGGGTCGCCTGAGACCGGGCGGCGGGGTCTCGGGGGAGGGCGGACCGGCCATGCCGCCTCGCGGCCGCCCGCGGTCAGGCCGTCAGATGATGGGCCAGCGCCAGATGCGGGTCCCGCTCGCCCGGCACCGGTGCCGGATCGGCGTGCACCAGGGCCGCCGTCAGCCCCGGTACGGCGTGCAGCAGGGCGTGTTCGGCCTCGACGGCGACGGCGTGCGCCTGCCGCAGCGTCGCCTCGCCGTCCACCACCACCGCGAGTTCGGCCCGCAGCCGGTGCCCGATCCACCGCAGCCGCAGCTCGCCCACCTCGCGCACGCCCGGCACCGCCCGCACCGTCCGCTCGGCCCGGTCCACCAGCGCCGGGTCGACGGCGTCCAGCATCCGCCGGAACACCTCCCGCGCCGCGTCCCGCAGCACCAGCAGGATCGCGACCGTGATCGCCAACCCGACGACCGGGTCGGCCGGTCGCCACCCCAGGGCCGACCCGCCCGCGCCCGCCAGCACCGCCAGCGAGGTGAGTCCGTCGGTCCTGGCGTGCAGCCCGTCGGCGACGAGCGCGGCCGAGCCGATCTCCCGGCCCACCCGGATCCGGTACCGGGCCACCCACTCGTTGCCGGCGAACCCGACCAGCGCGGCCACCGCGACCGCCGGCAGGTGCGTGACCGGGCGCGGATCGAGCAGTCGCCCCATGGCGGCCCACGCCGCGAAGGCCGCCGAGGCGGCGATGGTCAGCACGATCACCAGCCCCGCGAGGTCCTCGGCGCGGCCGTAGCCGTAGGTGAACCGGCGCGTCGCCGCCCGCCGCCCCAGTACGAAGGCGATGCCGAGCGGTACGGCGGTCAGGGCGTCGGCGGCGTTGTGCACGGTGTCCCCGAGCAGCGCCACCGAACCGGAGACGGCCACCACGGCCGCCTGCGCCAGCGAGGTCCCCCCGAGCACGCCCAGCGACACCCACAGCGCCCGCATCCCGCGCGCCGAGGACTCCATGGCCGGGTCCAGCTTGTAGGCGCTGTCGTGGGAGTGCGGGGTGAGGAGATGTGCGAGGCGGTGCCGCAGGGCGGCGGCAGGGGTGCGGGCATCGTGCGCGGGTTCATGCCCGGCCTCGTGCCCGTGGTGTTCATGCCGGCGAGGATGCTGGTCGTTCACGTGGGTCCCCCTTCCGGTGTGCGGGGGTGGGCGCGGGGCGCCCACGGGACCAGTATGTGCGCGTGAGCGCATGCATGCACCTGTCACCTGCACAGATGACCGGCGTACCCCCGCATCACGACGGTGTCCCGTCAGCCGGATCCGGCTGACGGGACACCAGAGGGGAGGGGGTGATCAGTGCGCCGGAGCGTCGGTGACCACGACCTCCTCGATGCTGCGCTCGATCGCCTCGGGGTTCGAGGCGGTCGCCTTGGCCCAGTAGTAGATGCCGAGCGAGAACGCGGCGACGACCAGGATGTCCCACCACAGCGGCAGGTCACCGTTGCCGCCGAAGGTGCTCAGGTAGGAGAGCACGCCGATGCCCACCAGGTAGGGCGGCATCCACTGCGCGGCCTTGAAGTCCAGCCGGGGGGCGTCGGGCAGGCCCTTGCGGATCGCGTAGGCGGCGTAGGAGCCGAGCAGCACGTAGCCGATCAGGATCGCGCAGCCCAGGCGCCACAGGGTGTCCCAGCCGGACCAGAAGATGATCAGGTTGGCGACCACGAACGACAGCGGCGAGATGATGTTGCCGAAGGGCAGCTTGTACGGACGGTCGTGGTTCGGCAGCCGGTCCTTGAAGACGCCGTAGGCCAGCGGGGCACCCGCGTACATCAGCACGCTCGCCGAGGTGATGAAGCCGACCAGCGTCTGCCAGCTCGGGAACGGCGCGAAGCAGATCACACCGGTCACGAACGACATGGCCAGGCCGAACCACGGCACACCGCGCGAGTCGGTCTTGGCGAAGATCTTCGGCGCGTAGCCGTTCTTGGCCAGGCCGTAGGAGATACGGGACGTGGCGGTGGTGTAGATCAGGCCGGTGCCGCCGGGGGAGATGATCGCGTCGGCGTACAGGACCCAGGCCAGCCAGCCCAGGCCGACCAGCGAGGCGAGACCCGCCCAGGGGCCGCTGATGCCGGCGTAGGCCAGGTTCGCCCAGCCCTTCGCGAAGGAGGCGTGCGGCAGGGCGGCGATGAAGACGACCTGGAGCAGGACGTAGATCGTGGCGCCGATGGCGACCGAACCGAGCGTCGCGCGCGGCAGGTCACGCTTCGGGTTGCGGCTCTCGCCGGCCAGCTGGATCGCCTGCTCGAAGCCGAGCAGCGCGAAGATGATGCCGCTGGAGCTGATCGCGGTGAGGACGCCCTTGGCGCCGAACGGGGCGAAGCCCTCGGAGGTGAAGTTCGACGGGTGGAAGTTACCGATGGCGATGATGAAGATCGCGGCGAGCGGGACGGCGATCTTCCACCAGGTGGCGGCGCTGTTGGTGTGCGCCAGGACGCGGACACCGAGGAAGTTGACGGCGACGAACACCGCCATGAGGAGGACCGCGACGACGATGCCGCTGGTCGTGAGCGTGCCGTTGGCGTTCTGCAGCCCGTCGGCGAAGCGCCAGTGCTTGGCGTAGCCGATCATGGCCTCGACCTCGATCGGGGCCACCGTCGCGGCCTGGAGCCAGGAGAACCAGCCGAAGGACATACCGGCCAGTCCGCCGAAGGCGTAGTGCGGGTAGCGCGCGGTACCGCCCGCCACCGGGAACATGCCGCCGAGTTCGGCGTGCACCAGTGCGAGCAGCACGATCGCCACCGCACCGATCATCCACGAGATGATCGCCGCGGGGCCAGCCGCCACGACCGCCTTCTCGGCACCGAAGAGCCATCCGGAGCCGATGATGGAGCCCACCGAGGCCCACATCAGACCGATGAGTCCGACGTCTCGGCGCAGACCACCACCGGTGTCGCTTGTGGCTACCGGTGCAGCCTGGTCGACGTTCGCCATGTCAAGGGGCCTCTCAGATCGTAAACGCAGGATTAACGAGCAAGGAGGCCACAGGCTAGGGAGCCTTTCCGAGTGAGCAAAAGAGTGTTAACCAAATTTTGACCTGGGATCTTAGGTGTCTTGGACGCACGCCCGGTCACCGTCTTGTCACAGCTCAGATGCCCACTCGGAATGTCAATATTCAGCGGCGAATTGTGAGTAGAAGGAGAGATTCGCTGAGTATCGCTACTGCAGAACGGGAATTTCGATGGCCGGGCAACGATCCATCACCATGTCCAGACCGGCTGCTCGGGTCCGCTCGCAGGCGGCCTCGTCCACGACGCCGAGCTGGAACCACACCGCCCGCGCCCCCTTCGCCACCGCCTCGCCGGCGACCGCTCCGGCCAGCTCGCTGTTGACGAAGACGTCGACCACATCGACGTCGAAGGGGATGTCCGCGAGGGAGGCGTACCCCCGCTCGCCGTGCACCGTCTCGGCCCTGGGGTGCACGGGCACGATCCGCTTGCCGTACCGCTGCAGCACCCGCGCCACCCCGTACGCGGCCCGGCCGCGGTTGGCGGACAGGCCCACCACGGCCCAGGTGTCGCCCAGCTCGGTCAGGATCCTGCGGATCGTCGCCTCGTCGCCGTACACGGCCGCCTCCTCGGGCTGCGGGGAACTGTTCCCCACGGCAACAGCACCCTGGCAGGTCCGGATTCCCGGCCCCGCCACCCCGCCACCGCGTCCGAATCGGCGCAAGGTGCCTGCGTACGGCCGTCCACGCGCCTACGCTCAGCCCGTGCTGCGCATCCTCGACGCCCGAACCGGTGAGCCCGTCCCCGCCGCCCCCGCCCGCCGCGGCCTGACCCGCATCGAGGCCCGTGCCTTCGGCCTCGACCCGACGGCCCTGCGGGTGCTGCTCACCGCCGACCTCCTCGTCCGCGCCCTGGAACTGGGCGGCACCCCGGTCTGGACGATCCTGACCGCGCCCCACCGCCACGCCGAACTCCGCGCGGCCGCGACAAGCCTGTCCATCCGC
This sequence comes from Streptomyces sp. NPDC052101, assembly GCF_040680235.1. Taxonomy (NCBI): domain Bacteria; kingdom Bacillati; phylum Actinomycetota; class Actinomycetes; order Kitasatosporales; family Streptomycetaceae; genus Streptomyces; species Streptomyces sp. NPDC052101. The sequence continues at coordinate 320,716 of NZ_JBFAWH010000004.1, read as the reverse complement.
CCCTTCGAGGACGGCCGCGACCTCGCCTCGGGACTCGGGGAGGCGCAGGCCATCCACGTGACCTCCGAGACCGCGGACGTCCCCGGCGGCGGCCCGGTGGTGGGGGTGGCGCCGGTGGAGTGGACGGGCAGGCCGGCGGGAGACCGGGGCGCGGGCTCGTCCTCGGACGGGGCCGGGTGGTCCGGCGGCGATACGGAGGCCGGTCTTCCGGACCAGGCGCGGCCCTCCGCAGGAAACCCCGCCCTCTCGGTCCTGCTCGCCGACCCCGCCGCCCTCCGGCTCGCCCTGCTCTCCGTTCCGCGCGGTGAACCCGTCCGGTTGAGCCCCGTCACACTGGAGGAGGCCGGTCAGCGGCTGGCGCGCTGGCGGCGGGCCGTGGCCGGGTGGGCGCGGCGGCCGTCGCGGCCGGTGCCCGACGAGGTGCGGGCGCGGCTGCGCTCCGCGTGGGAGGACGACCTCGACCTGCCCGCCGTACTGGACGTGCTGCGGGCCGTGGAGAGGGCCCCGGACCTGCCCGACGGAGCCCGCTTCGAGACGTATGTCTACGCCGACCGCCTGCTGGCCCTCGACCTCGCGCGCGACCTCGGGAGGCTCGTATGATCACTCGGGCGGGCACCGGCCCGCTGCGCCGGCTGGTGGTGCTGCGGCACGCGAAGTCCGCCTGGCCCGAGGGTGTCGAGGACCACCGCAGGCCGCTCGCCCCGCGCGGTCTGCGCGACGCCCCGGCCGCCGGACGCGCCCTCGCCGAGGCCGACTGCCTGCCCGACCTCGCCCTGTGCTCCACGGCCGTGCGCGCCCGCCGCACCTGGGAGCTGGCCTCCGCCGAGTGGGGCACCCCGCCGCCGGTGCGCTACGACGAGCGGCTGTACGCGGCCGACGTGGCGGATCTGCTGGAGGTGGTCCGCGAGGCGCCGCCCGAGGTGGAGACGCTGCTGGTGGTGGGGCACAACCCCGGGCTGGAGGAGCTGGTCCTCGAGGTGGCGGGGGACGGGCTCGACGACACCCTGGACCGGGTACGGACGAAGTTCCCGACGTCCGCGATCGCCGTCCTCTCCTGGCACGGCCCCGGCTGGCCGGCCCTCGGTCCCGGCACGGCCCTCCTGACGTCGCTGACCGTGCCGCGCGGGAGCAAGAAGTAGCGCCACGCGCGCGTGGCCGCCCCTCCCCGTCACCACATAGGCTGACCGGATGCAGGACGAGTACCGCACAGTCGCCCACGCGGGCGTGCACGAGATCGAGATCAACCGCTCCCGCTTTCTGTGCGCCCTCGCCCCGGCCGCCACCGAGCAGGAGGCGCAGGACTTCATCGCCGCCGTGCGCAAGGAGCACGCCGACGCCACCCACAACTGCTGGGCGTACGTCATCGGCGCCGACGCCTCCGTACAGAAGGCCAGCGACGACGGCGAACCGGGCGGCACCGCCGGGGTCCCCATGCTCCAGATGCTGCTGCGCCGTGAGATGCGCTACGTCGTCGCGGTCGTCACCCGCTACTACGGAGGCGTCAAGCTCGGCGCCGGCGGACTCATCCGCGCCTACGGCGGCGCCGTCGGCGAGGCCCTCGACGCCCTCGGCACGCTCACCCGGCGCCGCTTCCGGCTGGCCACGGTGACCGTCGACCACCAGCGCGCGGGCAAGGTCCACAACGACCTCCGTGCCACCGGACGCGAGGTGCGGGACGTCCGCTACGGCGAGGCCGTCACCATCGAGATCGGCCTGCCCGACGCCGACGTGGACGCCTTCCGCGCCTGGCTGGCGGACGCGACGGCGGGCACGGCGGAGTTCGAACCGGGCGGGGAGGCGTACGGCGACGCGTGAGTCAGGACGGTGACGGATCCGGGGTCAGCTGCTCCTCGCCGATCTGCCTGCCCGACTCGTACACCGTCACGACGCCGTCGTGGATGACGTAGCGGTACTCGCCGTTGCGGGCCTCGTAACCGCTGCTCGCCGCTGTCGCCCTCATGGCGATCCCCTTCTCCCGGCCGTCGCTGAACTCGCCGTAGTAGTACAGCGAACCCGACGTCGTCCGGCACAGGGTGATCTGCTTGTTCTTCGTGTGGAACGCCTGGACCAGCTCGGCCCCGTCCCCGTCGGGCAGCTCCGCGGCGATCCGGTCCGGGCAGGACGGTGTGCTGCTGGTGCGGGCCGAGCCGCCGGTCTCCTTCGAGCTGTCGCAGCCCCGGGCCACCAGACCGAGCAGGAAGAGCACGACGAAGACCCCGATGCAGCCGCTCAGACAGCCGCCGGTCCTGGACCTCCTGGCGGGCGGGGTGTACCGCCCTCTGGCAGGCGTGGGGTAGACCGGCGCCGGACGCGGGGGCGGTGCGGCCGGGACACGCGGCGCGGCCGGCCGGTAGCCGGTGGTGGCGGACGACGGGAAGAAGACGCCTTCGTCCGTGCGCGGCCGGTAGGGGCCCGGTGCCGTCCCGCCCCGCCCGCCCGTCGTACCCGACGTGCCCGATGTGCCCGGACGGGACGTCCGCGGTGCGCTCCGGGGCGTCGAGGGGGAGGAGGGCGTGCTGCGCGTGGTCCAGGGCGAAGCGGGGGAGGTCGGGGTGCTGCGCGTGGTCCAGGGCGAAGAGGACGAGGTCGGGGCGCTGCGCGGGGTGGTCCGGGGTGTCGAGGACGACGGCGGCGGTGTGCTGCGGGGCGTGCTCTTCCTGGGCGGTGTCTTGCGGGGCGCCGGTTTCCCGGCGGCCGGGTCCCCGGACGGCGGCGGCTTCGGGGTGCGACTCCGCGCGGCCTTCCAGGCAGTGCCGCACGCGATGCACACCACATCCGTACGCGCGTTGTTCGTGTCGCACTCGGAGCAGCGCCAAGGACCCGGCGGGCGTCCGGCACCGCCGGGCCGCTTGGCGCCGGGGCGTGCGACACCCCCACCGGACCCCGACTTCTTCGCAGCCGGCCCGGTGCCCGGCTCCGGCCCCGGCTTCGCGGCCGGCTTCGGCCCGGACCCGCGCGGAGGCGGCGTGGTGGCACGCCGGGTCTCGCCACAGGTCGTGCAGGACCTCTCCGCGGGCGCGTTGAACGTGTCGCAGTCCGCGCAACGCCAGTTGGCCGATGCCGCCACGTCGTTCTGTCCCTCCTTCTCGTGCTCGTCCGGCGCGCGGTCAGCCCGTGTCGCTGTCGACGCGGGCCGTCACCGCGGCGAACAGCTCCTCCGACGCGGGGGACGCGGGCGCGTTCAGCCACCCCGGAGCGTCGAGCGGCACCCGCTGCAGCTCCGACTCCTCGGCGGTGTCGGGCGCGTGCTCCGGGATGCCGAAGCTCTGCTGCAGCTTCTCGGTGTACTCCGCTGCCTCCTCCTGCCGGTCCGCGGGGACGTCCACCCGGACCACCAGGAGTCCGGGTGTCGGCCCCTCGGGGAAGCGCAGATGGAAGACCCACTGGGACAGCCCGTCCGCGCCCTGCGGCACCAACCGCAGCTGGGAGCAACTGCGTACGTGCGACCTGACCTTGCCGTAGCGGAGCCAGTGGAAGACCAGATGGCCCGTTGGGTCGCACTCCAGCTCGAAATCGGGCCAGTCCAGCTTCACAGGCTGTTCGCGATCGTCTCGATGATCTCGTCCATCTCGAACTCCTCCAGGCCCTGGCCGGCCTTGGACGCGAAGTGCAGCGTGAGGTCCCACTCCTCGGCGATCGGATCGGACCACGGCGCCTGGTCCGGAGCGAACAGCACCAGCCGCTTCGCCGACTGCTCCATCACCGCGGTCTGGCTGCGCGCGTACCCCCACTGCTCGAACAGTTCGTCCAGGCTGCGCGGGATGCCCGCCGGATACGACGGCACGTCGGCGTGCCTGCCCAGCGGATGCGCCGGGGCGTCGGTGAACATCACGATGACATGACGCCTGCGGTCGAGGCCCTGTTCCCAGGGCGAATTGACGGCCAGCGCGAGCGCCTCCAGACCCGACTCGGGAATGTCGCCGCCACCGGAGGCGTCGATGCCGCGCACGAACTCCTCGAAGTCCCGGCCCTGTTCGGGCAGGTGGAGGAACCCGGTCTGCTGGATGGCGTTCGAGGCGTCGTCGCCGAAGTCACGGAAGGCGATGACCTTCAGCCGCAGCTGGCTGATCGCCTTGCCCTTCTTCGCCATCACGTCGTTGAGCCGGTCGTGGAACTGCAGCGCGCTCGACTTCACGTTGTCGAGGACGGGGAACATGCTGCCCGTCGCGTCGACGCACAGCACGATGTCGACGGCGTACTGCAGATTCCCCTGGTACTGCTCGATGTTGCTCATACGGAGTCTCCTGGGTGGTTCGGGCGGGGTGCGTCGGTCGACGGCGGCAGCGGGGTCAGGACGAGCCGGGGCGCGGACGCCGGTCACCGAGGTTGATGCGCACTCGGGAGGTGCGTTCCGCCGGGGCGTCGGTGGCCGGCGGTGGTGTGGGGGCCGCCGGCGGTGTGGGCGGTGCCGGCGTGGCCGGGGGTGAGGGGCTGTCGTCCGCGGAGGGAGTAGGGGGCCGCTCCGGCGGGGGCGTCTCGGCTCGGGGTACCGATGCCGAGGTGAGGTTCTTGGCCTTGATCCGGCTGGAGCGCGCACCCGGAGCGGAGGGCTTCGCGGCCCCCGGCGCCGCGGCGGGCGTGCCCGCCGGGGACTTGGCCTTCGCGGTCCCCGGGCGGCGATGCTGCAGGGTGCACACCTTCGGGTCGGTCAGCGCCTTGAGGAACGTCGTGATCCGCGGGCGGCTGCCCGGGGCGCGGGCGGTCATGGCGCGCAGCAGGCCGAGCAGGTCGTCCGACAGCCGGGTGTCCAGGTCGAGGTGCTCGCCCGCGTTGACGGCGTCGGCCGGCGAGCCGTACCGGCTGTCGTGGTGCGGCAGTTCGCCCGTCAGGTACAGATGGGTCATCAGCCCGAGCGCGAAGACGTCCACCGCGCAGGTCAGGTGCTGGGGGCCGACCGAGTCGTCGCGCTGCATGTAGCGGCGCCACTCCGGGGCCCCGTACACCGAGTCGCCCGCGATGTCGTCGGGCTCCGGCGGCTTCCCCGAGACATAGGAGTCGTCGAAGTCGATCAGCTTCGCCGTGTGGAACGCGGCCCCGTCGCGCTTCTGCACCAGCACGTTCAGCGGCTTGAGGTCCCCGTGCACGACGTCGATGTCGTGCAGCTGCTTCAGACTGTTGCCCAGCGTCTTGAGCAGCACCATCTTGTTGCGGGGCTCCAGGGCCTGCGGCTTCTCCAGGCTGGTGGTGTCGATCCGCTCGGTGACCTTGTAGTAGGTGCTGCCCTCGTGGAAGAAGTCGGTGGCCAGCACCAGGTTGCCGCCGCCGCGTGCGTCCGGGCGCAGCCGTTCCATGATCGTGCGGTGCCGGTCCTCGAACTCGCGGGCCACCTGGCGCCGGATCCGCACGCTCGGCGAGTCCGCCGCGTCGTCACGGGGCCGCTTGGGCTCCAGGAACCGCTTGACGAAGTACTGGTTGCCCCCCTTCTCGGCGAACGCCCATATGCATTTGCCGCCGTTGGCGTTCGTGGGCTCGCTGATGATGCGGTAGCCCCCGATGACATCGCCCTGTTTCATGCGTGCTCCTCGAGTGCCGGAGGCAGATGGGTCTCGTAGCCGGGGCGGTAGACGTGCCAGGTGCTGTCCTGCCAGGTGCGGACCCGGGCCGGCAGGTCCGCGGAATCGTCCGGCGCGGCCGCGGGGCCGGGCCCCGCCCCGCCGCCGGGGGAGAGGCGGTCCAGGCCGCGTGGCCGGGTACGGACATACCGAGCGGTCAGCTCGTCCAGGCGCGGGGCGAACTGCTCGCGTAAATGCTTGAAGCCGTGGTAGCCGAGTGCCACGAGGGCGAGAGAGGCGTCGTCCGCGGTGCAGGCCTGTACCGCCCGGCGGATGAGATCGGCCCACTCCTCGACCGTGCCGGCCTCGTGCAGGGTGCTCAGCAGCAGGTTCTCGAAGTCGGCCGGGGTGTGCACATAGCCGAAGAACCCGTCGGTCGCCGACACCAGCACACACGGGAACGGCTGGAACAGCCGCTGTCCGTCGATGGCGAAGTCCCGGTCCGCGCACACCAGATTGGTCATCGGCGGGTCCGTGCGCAGCAGTTCCAGGGCGTCGCTCTCCCGGGTGTGATCGCGGGTGAGTACGTGGAGTCCCGTGTCGGGACGCAGCACGTACGCGCGTGAGTCACCGGCCCACAGCGGTCGCAGCTCCAGCTCCGGCTCGGCCTGACGGCGCACCAGGCGGTAGTGCACGGCCGCGAGAGTGGTGGGCAGCTGGCGGCGCATGGTGCCGCTGATCTTGCTGCGGCGTTGCGGTGCATGGCCGAGGAAGTACTGGAGATAGCGGTGCAGGGTCTCCGGTGTGGCCGGTTCACCCTCCGCCGCGACATCGTGGAACCAGTGGTCCGTGGCCAGCCGGGCCACCCGCGCGCCCACCCAGGCGCCGGTGCGGCTCTCCCCGTCGGACGCCTGCCAGACGGGAGCGGCGCCGGCGCCGCCCGATCCGTCGAAGACCGCGAGCACGCCCTGATCACTGTCCATGTGGTGGGCGACGAACGGATCCGCGTCCTCGCCGCGCCCCGGGACCCGCTCGGTCCACACGGAGATCGCCAGCAGGCCCTCATGGTCCACGCACCAGATCCGCTGCGGCACCGGCCGGCCGTCCGGCGGGGCGGCGACGGACGGGGACAGCGCGTGCGCGGACGGGGGCGGTGGCTGCGCGGCGGCCCCTGCCCCCTGCCCGGGCGGGACGGCCGGATACCCCGCCGGTGCCCCGAGCGGGGCCGGGGGCTGCGCGGTGTGCTCCTGGTGGCCGGTCATCGGCGCTCCCCACTGCTGTCGGACGTGTCCGGGCGGTGCTTCTTGGCGGTCCCGCGTATGCGGCTCACCCGGGGGGCCGTGCCGTCCGTACGGCGCTCGGCCGCGCCGTGGTCGGCGCGGGTGCCGTCCCGGTCACCCGCCACCCGGCCTCCGGTGCCGCCTTCACCGGCGCGGTCCCTGGTACCCCCGTCGGTGCAGTGGTCGGCGCGGGAATCGGCTGCTGTACCGCGGTCGGTGCGGTGGTCGGCTCCCGGGCCGTGGCCGTCGTCCGCCCGTCCTCCCCCGGCGCCGGGCAGCGGCTCGTCCTCGGGTGGGCCCGCGGGCCTCTCCGGGCGGGGGCGACGGCCGCCGGTGCCGGAAAGCCGCGAACCGGACGTGCTCTCCTCGCGCGGCCGGGCACCGTCGGCGGCTCGGCCGCCGTCGTCGCCGTACCGGTCCCGCAGCACCTCCCCCTTGAGCGGCTCGCGCTCCCCGCCACGCCCTCCACGGTCCTCGTCGCGGTCGTCGGCACCGGGCTCCAGGGCGCGGGCGAGGCTGCCGCGCAGCCGACCGCGCCGGGCGGCCGTGTCGAACAGGCCGTCGCCGTCCCGCAGTACCTCCTCCAGTACGGCGCGCTCCAGTTCCGCCTGTTCGAAGGGTTCCCGGTCCGCGTCGCCGCGCTCCAGGACCATGCGCATGACCTCGCGCCGGACCTCCCGCTTCTCCGCCTCGGCCTTCTCGATCCAGGCGAGGGCGGCGCGCGGGCCCTCCTTCTCCATGATCCCGGCGATCAGCCCGTCGACGCCCTCCTCGCGGATCATGTCCAGGTGGCGTCTGCGGCGCATGCCCTCCAACCGGGTCTCGCGCACGACGTCCCGGTACTCGCGCCCGCTGGTGGCGATCTCCTCCTCGTCGACGAGGAGTTCGATCTGGATGTTGCGCAGCCGGATCGCGTCATCGCCGCTGAAGGGGGCCAGGGCCGCGTTGAGCGCCATCTCCGTCTCGTGGAACTCGGCGATGTCGTGGTTCCGGGCGACCGCCTGCAGCTGCTTGCGCAGATAGCCGTAGAGCGCGCCGCTCATGTCGCGGATGCCGCGCGCGACCACCTGGGCGGGGTCGGCGACCCGGCACACGAGGTCCACGCGGCTGCGGAACGAGAACGTGGGGTCGCGGCTGAGCAGCGGGATGTCCAGGATCAGCCGGTGCTCGGTCATGTCGACGGTGAACACGCTGCGATACGCCCCGAAGCGCGCCGAGGGGATCTCCTCGCCGCTGCGGATCGTCAGCGAGGGGCCGCTGCTCGGGACGAGGACCAGGGCCCGGCCGGGAGCCGGTGGCCGCAGCGGGTTCACCAACCGCCACTTGCGTATGTCGTCGCTGCTCAGGACCGGGTCGTAGGTCTCTTCCTGCATGTCTCCCCCTCTCCTTCGGGTGCTCTCGCGGACGGCGGCTGCGCGATGGCCGTCACCGGGCGCGGTCGAGTGTGCGCAGCAGGCGGGCGGCGCCCGCCGATGGCTTGTCGCGGTGGTGGGCCCACTTCTCCAGCCACCAGGTGAGCCGCTCGCCGTGCCGTCCGGGCCGGCGGGCGACGGATCTGAGCAGCGCGGCGATGGCGTCGAGGGAGTCCGGGCTCTTGTCGGCGTAGTCGTCGATCCATGTGCGCAGGGCTTCCAGTGCGGAGTCCTGCACCGGCCGGCGGGCCAGGGCACGCGCCCACAGCTCGACGAGCCGGTCGTGGTGCCAGGGCAGTTCGCTGAGCAGGACGGGCACGCCGGGCACGCGTGCGTGGCCGCGGTCGTCGGCGGTGTCGATGACCGGTTTCTCGTACGGCTGGGACACCGCGAACACGAACGCCGACAGCGACTTGACGACCATGGGGGACAGGTCCTGGGGTTCGGACCATTCCAGGTAGGCCTCCAGGACCGCCGCGGTCTGCCCCCGGTGGATGAGGTGGACACCGCCCCAGGCCACCGACGGCAGGGTGCCCCAGTCGTCCTCCCGGTCCAGCGCGCTGCGCAGGACGGCCACGGCCCGGTCCGGGGCGGCACGGCCGAGTAGCCCTCCCACCGTGTTCGCCGCCGTACCGGCCAGCCGGCGCCGGTACGCGGAGGCGTCGCCGCCCGCCCACTCGTGCAGCAGCTCCCACACCGCCTCCGCCGTCTCCGCTCGGCTGCCCGCCACTCCGAGGGCGGTGGCCGCGGCCTGGCGCAGCGGCCAGGAGGTGCTGCCCGCCCAGATCGTGAGGAAGCGGTGCACCGCGTACTGCGGATCGGTGCGCGCCAGCACGCCGGCCGCGACCGCGGCCCGGGCCCGCACCTCGAGGTCACGGTGGTTCAGCAGGCCGCGCAGCCAGCCGAGGACGGCCTCGCGGCGTCCGTCCAGCAGGTTCCAGGCGTAGGTCAGGATGGCCTGCCCCAGCAGCGCGCTGCGGAACCGGACGCGGGGGGCGGCGAAACCGCCCGCTTCGGGCACGTCGAGCCGGATCCACTGCTGCTCGTGGCCGAGCCGGTCCCCGAACCGGAGGTCGGGCGGGGCGACTTCGGGTTCGACGAGGGCTGCCCGCAGCTTCACCGCCGCGTCCGCGACGGTGAGGTAGCCGCACTCCTCCAGTACGGCGGCCGCCAGCGCGAAGGCCACCGCGTCCGGTGCGCGGTACCGGTTGAACCAGGACCGCACCTGTTCGCTCGGGTCGCGCAGCCGGGCCACCTCGGCGGCCACATCGCCGTCCGCGAGGATCACGGAGGCGAGCCGGGCGGCGTTGCGGGCCGCGGGCTGCTCCCGGAGCGCCGCCGCGGCACCGGTGCGCTCCAGCAGTCCGTGCAGATCCGCGTACGCGTCCGGGGTGCCGCCGTGGCCGAGCACCCGCCGTTCCACGATGGCCAGGGGGTCGACCGGGACGAGCGGGTGCCGGGCCACCTGGTCGAGGCCCGGTCCGGCCGCCAGGACGTTCAGGTCGTGGCCGCCGGTCAGGGCCAGGAAGCAGCCGGAGGCGCGCAGCGCGGCGACGATCGCGGCCCACTGGGCGGTGCCGTGGGTGTGCCCGCCGAGGAAGGCGGAGGTGAACGTGGCGTCGATGCCCGGCCCGTCGTCGAGTGCCGCCAGGTAGCCGGAATTCTTCACCGGTGGTTCCCAGCCCGCCTCCAGTACGGCCGCGGGTCTCAGCAGCCGGTGGCAGCCTCCGCCGCCGCCGTCCATGGCCAGCGCCTCGCCCAGCAGGTTCACGGCGACGGCCTCCCGGCCGCTGCCCGGCGCGGCGGTGAGCACCAGCACCCGCATCTCGAGCAGGGCGTCCAGCGCCTCGCCGTAGCCCTCGGGCGCGACGAACAGCTCGGTGTGATCGGCGATGTCGGTGGCATCCATGGCGAGCACGGACACACCGGCCGACCGGGCTGCGCCGGTTCGGCTGCCGTCGGTGTGGAAGCCGCCGCCGAAGCTCACGTCCGCGTTGAACAGGGCGAGCGTGCCGATACGGGTCCCGGAGGCGTCGGCGCTCAGCCGCCGGGCGATCTCGTCGGCGATGGCCCCGGCGCGCAGCGCCTCGGACCGCTCCGCGTCGTCCGGCCCGCTGCCTTCGACCAGGGAGCGCAGGGCGTCCTTCTCGCTGACCGGGCCGTCGTGCTCCTCGGCATCCGCGCGCGGGGGCTCGGTGTCCCGCGTCGCGGCGTCCTTCTTTTCGGGCTCCGCCGCGCCTGCCTCTGCATCCGGGCCCCGCTTGGAGGGTTCCCTGTCCTTGTGCCGGGGCGGATCCCCCGGGCGGTCCGCGGTGTCGGCTAAGGACCGGGGGCCCTCGGAAACGCTGTCCTCGCTCATGATCTGGTTTCTTCGGCCTTCGAATCAGCGGTGCGGTCGGTGCGGTGGCCGTCGTGCACAGGGCGGACACGGCACGCGCGCGTGCCGTGGGCCACGGGGGAGAGAAGTCGGACGTCCTGCCATGCGCCGGGCGTCCGGCCCGCCCGGCGCCAGCGTCGGCGCTACGACGTCGTCCAGTTCCCCTGTACGTCGATCTTGCCGTTGAACACCTGGGCGTTCTTGATGAGCGCGGCGCTGATCTGGGCCCCGGACCGGCCCTGCGCGGCGACGGCCTCGTCGACGAACCGGCGGATCTCCGCCTCGAAGTCCGGGTCGAGCAGCATGTGCGCGGCGAGCTGCCGCTCAAGGGCCTGCTGGGCGTTCTCGTCGTCGGGGGAGCCGGCGAGCCGGTCCAGGGCGCTCTCCGCGTCCGCGTTGCCCCGGAACCGCGCGCGGATCCGTTCGAGCAGGCGGGCACCGCCGGCCCAGCCCGAGCGGCCGGCCTCCTGCCCCGCCGTCTCCAGCGCTCCCTTGACCACGAGCGCCACACCCGCCGCTGCCACGGCTGTCACCGGATCCATCGCGTTCCCCCGAAATCCCGCCCGAACAGGGCAGTCAATTTAGGGGACGTCGACCGGCAACGGAGTGCTTTTTCTCACATTGGCCGAAAATAGCCCGAACCTGATCCGGCGCCGAGCTATCCGCCCCCCTCGGAGGATGCCCGCAAACGGCGAGCGGGGCCGCCGGAGCGGCCGCTGGGGCGGCCGATGGGGGAGGAGAGGGGCGAAGCGGCGAAGACGGGAGTAACCGCCCGTGATGTCAGACCCGGCCGTTAGTCTCGGGGATCATGAGACTCCTGCACACGTCTGACTGGCATCTCGGCCGGGCCTTCCACCGGGTGAACCTGCTCGGGGCCCAGGCCGAGTTCATCGGTCACCTCGTCACCACCGCGCGCGAGCGCGAGGTGGACGCGGTGGTCGTGTCGGGCGATGTGTACGACCGCGCGGTGCCTCCGCTCGCCGCGGTCGAGCTGTTCGACGAGGCCCTGCACCGTCTCGCCGGCCTCGGCGTGCCCACGGTGATGATCTCCGGCAACCACGACTCGGCCCGCCGCCTCGGCGTCGGCGCGGGCCTCATCGACCGCTCCGGCATCCACCTGCGCACCGAGCCGTCCGCCGCAGGCACCCCGGTCCTGCTGACCGACGCCCACGGCGACGTCGCCTTCTACGGCCTGCCGTATCTCGAACCGGCCCTGGTGAAGGACGAGTTCGCGGTCGACAAGGCCGGTCACGAGGCCGTGCTCGGCGCCGCCATGGACCGCGTCCGCGCCGACCTCGCCTCCCGTGCGCCCGGCACCCGCTCGGTCGTCCTCGCCCACGCCTTCGTCACCGGCGGCCAGGCCAGCGACAGCGAGCGGGACATCACCGTCGGCGGGGTCGCCGCCGTACCCGCCGGAGTCTTCGACGGCGTCGATTATGTGGCCCTCGGCCATCTGCATGGCTGCCAGACCATCACCGAGCGCGTCCGCTACTCCGGCTCCCCGCTCGCCTACTCATTCTCCGAGACCGACCACCGCAAGAGCATGTGGCTGATCGACCTCGGTGCCGACGGCTCCGTCGTCGCCGAGCGCGTCGACTGCCCGGTGCCCCGCCCGCTGGCCCGTATCAAGGGCACGCTGGACGACCTCCTCGCCGATCCGCACCTCGCCCGGCACGAGGACGCCTGGGTCGAGGCCACGCTCACCGACCCGGTCCGCCCCGCCGACCCCATGGCCCGGCTCACCGAGCGCTTCCCGCACACCCTCAGCCTCGCCTTCGCCCCCGAGCGTGCCCCGGGCGACCCCTCGGTGTCGTACGCCCGGCGCCTCGCGGGCCGCAGCGACCAGCAGATCGCCCAGGACTTCGTCGCCCACGTACGCGGAGCCGGGCCCGACGAGCGCGAGCTGGCCGTCCTGCGCGAGGCGTTCGACGCCGTCCGCGCCGACGACGCCGTACGGGAGGTGGCCCGATGAGGCTGCACCGGCTCGACATCACCGCCTTCGGGCCCTTCGGCGGCTCCCGGAGCGTCGACTTCGACGCCCTCGCCGCCGCCGGCCTCTTCCTGCTGCACGGCCCCACCGGCGCCGGCAAGACCTCCGTCCTGGACGCCGTCTGCTACGCCCTGTACGGCGCCGTCCCCGGCGCCCGGCAGAGCGGCCAGGGCATGCACCTGCGCAGCGACCACGCCGAGCCGCGCACCCGCACCGAGGTCCGCCTCGACCTCACCGTCGCCGGACGCCGGCTGGAGATCACCCGGCAGCCGCCCTGGGAGCGGCGCAAACTGCGCGGCAAGGGCACGACCGTCGACAAGGCCCAGACCTGGCTGCGCGAGTACGACAGCGCGGCCGGCGTCTGGAAGGACCGCAGCCGCTCCCACCAGGAGATCGGCGAGGAGATCACCCAGCTGCTCGGCATGAGCCGCGAGCAGTTCTGCCAGGTCGTGCTGCTGCCCCAGGGCGACTTCGCCCGCTTCCTGCGCGCCGACGCCGAGGCCCGCGGCCGACTGCTGGGCCGCCTCTTCGACACCCAGCGGTTCGCCGACGCCGAAAAGCGCCTGGCCGAACGCCGCCGCGCCACGGAGGCACGGGTGCGTGACGGCGACGCGGCGCTGCTCGCCGACGCTCACCGCATGCAGCAGGAGGCCGGCGACGCCATGGAGCTGCCCGAGCTGGCCCCCGGCGATCCCGGCCTCGCCGACACCGTCCTCGGCGCCGCCGCCGTCGCCCGCGCCACCGCCCGCGAACGCCTCACCGTCGCCCACTGCCGCCTCGCCGCCGCCGAGTCCGCCCACGCCACGAACCGGCGCACCCTGGACGACGTACGCGAACTCGCCCGGCTGCAGACCCGGTTCACCGAGGCCCGGCAGCGCGCCGAGCGGCTCCAGGAGCGGGCCGGCGCCCACCGCGAGGCCCAGCAGCGCATGGAGCGGGCCCGCAAGGCGGAGACCGTCGCGCCCGCGCTGGAGCTACGGCAGGCCGCCGAGGAGGAGCACCACAGGGCGGCCCGGGCCGAGGCACACGCGCGTGGCATGCTCCCCGACTCCTGTGCCGACGCGGGCGCGGGCGGACTCGCCGCCGCCGCCCGCCGGGCCGCGGAGGAGCTGGGCGGCCTGGACGCGGCCCGGCGCGCCGAGCAGCGGCTCGCCCAGCTGGCCGAGGAGCGCTCCGGACTCGACCGCCAGGAGCGCGCCGACGAGGACGTGCTGCGCGAGGCCGAGACCTGGCTCGCCGCATGGGACGCCACGCGCGCGGCGCTGCAGTCCCGCGTCGACTCCGCCCAGGAGGCCGCCACCCGCGCCGAACAGCTCGCCGTCCAGCGGGACCCGATGCGCGGGCGGCTCACCGCGGCCCGCACCCGGGACGCGCTGGCCGCGGACCTCGAGGACGCGCGGCGCCGAGCGCTCGCCGCCGGGCAGCAGGCCCTCGACGCCCGCGCCCACTGGCTCGACCTCAAGGAACAGCGCCTGACCGGCATCGCCGCCGAACTGGCCGCCCACCTCACCGACGGCGAGCCGTGTGCCGTCTGCGGAGCCACCGCACACCCCGCACCGGCCCGCAAGATCGCCGGACACGTCGACCGCGAGACCGAGGACCGCGCCCTCGCCGCCCACCAGCACGCCGAGGAGCGGCACACCGAGGCCGAGCGGCGGCTCGGCGTCGTCCGCGAGGCCCTGGCCGCCGCCACCGCCGAGGCCGGCGACCTGCCCACCACCCAACTCGAAGAGGCTGCTGCCGAGTTGGAGCAGGAGTACGCCCGCGCCCGCCGTGCCGCCTCCGCCCTGCACGCCGTCCACGAAGAGCTGCGGCGCGCCGAGCGCGAGCGCGAACAGCGCCTCACCGACCGCCAGCAGGCCGCCGTACGGGCCGCCTCACGGCTCACCCGGCGCGAGACCCTGGAGCATGAACAGGCCCAGCTGGACGCGGAGTTGACCAAGGCGCGCGGCGGCTCGGGCAGCGTGGCCGCGCGCGCCGCGCAACTGGAGCGGCAGGTGGCGCTGCTCACCGACGCCGCCGACGCCGCGCGCACCGCCGAGGACGCGGCCCAGCGGCTGAAGGACGCCGACGCCCGCCTCGCCGACGCCGCCTACCGCGCCGGCTTCGACACCCCGCAGGCCGCGACCGCCGCCCTCCTGGACGCCGCGGCCCACCGCGAGCTGCAGCACCGCCTGGACGCCTGGCAGACGGAGGAGTCCGCCGTCCGCGCGATGCTCGCCGAGGCCGACACCGCGGCCGCCGCCCAGCAGCCGGCCGCCGATCCGGTCACGGCTGAGCGCGCGGCGGCCGCGGCCGAACACCGGCTGCGCGAGGCCACGTCCGCCCGGGACGCGGCCGCCCGCTGCTGCGCCGAGCTGGACCGCCTCTCCGCGCGCGCCACCGAGGCCGTACGACGCCTCGCCCCGCTCCGCGAGGAGTACGACCGGGTCGCCCGCCTCGCCGCCCTCACCGCGGGCACCTCCGCCGACAACGAGCGCAAGATGCGCCTGGAGTCGTATGTGCTCGCGGCCCGCCTGGAGCAGGTCGCCGCCGCCGCGACCGCCCGGCTGCAGCGCATGTCCTCGGGCCGCTACACCCTCGTCCACTCCGACGACCGCACCGGACGCGGCCGCAGCGGCCTCGGGCTGCACGTGGTCGACGCCTGGACCGGACGCGAGCGCGACACCGCCACCCTCTCCGGCGGCGAGACCTTCTTCGCCTCGCTCGCCCTCGCCCTCGGCCTCGCGGACGTCGTCACCGACGAAGCCGGCGGCGTCGCCCTCGACACCCTCTTCATCGACGAGGGCTTCGGCAGCCTCGACGACCAGACCCTCGACGAGGTCCTCGACGTCCTCGACTCCCTGCGCGAACGCGACCGCACCGTCGGCATCGTCAGCCACGTCCCCGACCTGCGCCGCCGCATCCACGCCCAGCTGGAGGTGGTGAAGGGTAGAGGGGGGTCTACGCTGCGGCAGCGGGGGGTCTGACGGTTCGCGGACCGGACGTTGGAAGACCTGTTGGACCTGACGAAGGTGAAGGCCATAGCGGTCTCCACGGCCGTTGGCGCTGCGATCGGCGGGCTGTGGCTGATGCATCCCGCCGTCGGCGCCTGCGCGGCCGTCGCCGCGGTGGCGGGACACTTCGCCATCAAAACACTCTTACAGCAGCGGCACGGAAGACCCGACCCCTTCGACGGGCCGGCCGAACTCACTCACCGCGCCCGCCTGGAAGTAGATGATCTCGCCCACTGCGATCCGTGCTACCAGGAAGCCGCCGGGTACCTTGAACTTGCCGAAGAGGCCCTGAGCCGCGCGGCGACTCCACTACTGCCAGCGGCCTGATACTGCCTTGCCCAGACCCTGGCCCGCGCCATCACCGCTGGGGGCCTCGCCTTGCTCATGCGCGGGTCTCGCGGGCGTGCTGGGCTGTGCGCTGGTCGGCCTCATGAAGGAGGCGGCAGTTTTGATGAGACTCTTCGAATTTGGCTCTGTCCGCAGTTTCGTGAAGCCCTGAGCCGTGGCTGAACGTGGGGTCTGCCCTACCTCGCGCCGGGGGTTTGTCGGAGTGCCTGAGGTCGGCCGTGCATGATCTTCTGTTGGCACGTGAACCGTGCTGGAGAAGGTGGATAGTTGAAGACTCAGATCGGATACGTCGCGTGGGTTGCAGGTGTGGCGCAGTTCTTTGTCGCCCACGTGATCGTCGAGTCGGCCTGGGCCAGCCCATACAGTTGGGCAGGGAACAACATCAGCGACTTGGGTAACGCTCACTGCGCCATGCAGTCGGAACCCGAACTCCGCTATATCTGCTCGCCCGAACACGGCCTGATGAACGCCTCGTTCATCACGTTGGGAACGCTCCTCGTCGTCGGTGTCTTCTTGACCGGCGCTGTGTGGCGCGGAGGCGCGACCGCGCTCGTGGCCCGGTGGCTGCTGGCCTGCGGCGGCATGGGATTCGTGTTGGCCGGGCTAGCGCCTGCGGACGTCCACGAGAACCTGCATGTCCTGGGTGCGCTGCTCATCATGGCCATGGGCAACATCGGGCTGGTGCTGGCGGGCGTCGGCCTGGCAGACGATGTGCCGGGTCCGCTGCGCTGGGCGACCAGCCTGCTAGGAGTAATAGCGATCGCGGCCTTCGGGCTCTTCCTCTCCCACCGCTATCTCGGACTCGGGATGGGTGGCATGGAGCGGGTCGCGGCATTTCCCCTCTTGGTATGGGCATTGGCAGCCGGAGTCCGCGGCTTGTTCCACCAGGCGACTCACATGCAGGATGCGCCGCCGAGAAGGCATGGGGCGCAGGCCTCTCGTAGCTGATGCTGCTTCCTGCGGCCGGCTCGTTCGCGGTCTGGTGAGGTCATGATTGAGTGAGGGTTCCGGCCCGAAGGAGCGCGAAGGTGGCCCTGCCGTACGTGGCGGCAGAAGACACCGTGCCGAAACGACCCCACGTTCCCTGCGCTGACCTGGGGATTCACGGAACTGCGAACAGAGCCCTGAAAACGACCAGGGGTGCTCTTCGCCTCACTCGGTCCGGCTCTCAACGGACTGAGGAGGTTCAGTGAGCGGCGCGCGCAACAGACTGCGCGGCTTCTGCGGCCCGCCGCCGAGAGATGATCTCCGGGCCGGCTTGGAAACCGTGGCCCCGCTCAGAAGTCGTAGCAGACGTAGGAGCCCTCGGGCCCGCGGGCGATCCGCTCCGAGCCCCAGCAGTGGAGCATCGGCCCAACGCGGTACAGGGCGGCGCCACCGGCCAGCAGGACAAGGACGGCGAGCACGGCGGTCACGATCCGCATGGCCGTCATCCGCCGTACGAGCCACCAAGCCCCTGCGACCGCAAGCGCCCCCAGCCCCAGCATGACGGCCGATATCGGGGCGGTGTTGTTCTCGATTCCGGAAAAGCGGTCCGGGTGCGCGACGTGTTGGACGGCGGCGAAGGCGAAGAGAAACAGCAGCAGCCCCAGCAGCAACAGTCCTACAGAGCCAACCCCGCGGCCGACGGCCCGGCCCCGGTTCCGTGGGACTCCGGGCGCCTCGCCGTCGTCCGCGCGCACGAGCCGCCGGTCGAGGACCGCCCGGAGCCGGTCCACCTCCTCCGGGTCCGCCACGGCCCGCTTGGGCAGGACGGCGAAGCCGACGGCGGACTTGTCGGCGCTGAGAAGCACGAACAGCTCCGGCGTCTCGGCATAGCGCGAGTAGAGGTGCCAGTCGTGGCTGGCCGAGCTGTGCGCGGTGGTGAGCCGGACCCCGGTGTTGTCGACCGTCCCGCAAATGTCCCCCTGCCGTTCGGCGAGCCGGTGGAGGCGGCGCGCCTGCAACCACGGCACCGCAGTCATGAAGACGCCGAAGACCACCACCCCCGCATACAGCGGCCACGGTGTGTCCCGGTGGCCGGAGCCGGCCAACGACAGCAGGGCGCCGACGGTCGTGACCGCCACCGTCCAGACAAGCGCCCCGCGCTGAAAGCGTCCCGCGCCGGTGCTCCTCGCGCGTGCCCGCAGCGCGGACGCCAATTCGCCGACGGTCGGCCGGTAGGTCAGCTCCACCGGTCTCTCGGCGACCGCGTCCGTTTCCCGGCCCTCGGCCATGTTCCCTCCCCGGTTCGGTGATCAACCGGATCGTAGAGGCTTTCCCCGCCGCTCCGGCGACCTGGCGGTGGCCGGCGTCCGCGGTCGCAAAGTCCTGACCGCTACTTCGCGGCTGGTGCCTGCGGTAGGACCCCGGAGCCGCCAAGGGCGCCTACGGCGTCACTCACGCGATGCGCTGCGCGCACCCTGGACTGGCCACCACGGCTCTGATGCTGGCTGCCTATCGGGCGGGCCCCCCTTGCGGTGCCCGTCCGCAGGTCAGCGCGGGTCAGCCTGGGGAACCAAGCCGAGCAACTCCGAGGAGACCCCGAGCACCGGGTGGGGAAGTTCAACGTTCTGTCAGCGATCTCGTGCATGCCGAGGTCAGGGTCGTGCCAGGATGCGGGCTCGCAAGAGCGCGAAGGACCCGCGACCGTACATGCTTCTCTTGAGGAGCTTGACTCTGCAGACATGCCCTTCGACCACGCCCGAGCTGTAGGCCAGGGTCAGTCCGGCGGTGACGGCGTCGAGGTCCTGACGGAGGAAGCTGGCGAAGGACCTAGACATCCCCCATGACCAGGGCATTCCCGCCTACGCAGCCGCCTGACCTCGGCCTTCACGAGATCGCTGACAGAACCTCGAATTTCCCCACCCGCCGCTCAGGTGCTGGCCAGACATGCTCACTTGGATTCCCCACGCTGGAACAGGCGGTGGGTACACCGATGGCGAGAGCGGAGGTCGCCGCTGAGCGGGTTGGGGAAGAGAGCAGCTACCTATGGCCTACCTGACAAATGATCATCTGGAGGGTTCGTGGGACCAGGAGCGCGGCCAGGGGTCGGCCTCGACGCAGAACCGCCGGCTCGCTGGATACGGAGAGCGAGCCGGTCGGCGGTTGCCCGGCTATCGACGTGCTCGTCTCTGATCGCGCGGAGGTCGTGAGTTTGAGCTCTGACCAGGTAGACGGTCGGCTTGGTTGACGCCCCGAGGCCGCCTCGCGGGTTTGAGCCCGGTGCCGCGACTGACGAACCTGGCGAAGAGTCGTGTCCTACCGGATCGAGGCGCGACCAACGGCCCCCGCTACGTCCTACTCCTCCGGCTCCCAGGCGCGGAGCAGGTCGAGCAGCCCTGCGTCTCCGTCAACGTGCAAGGAGTCGGCCGGGATACGGTCGTACAAGTAGAGGACCAACTCACTGGCCGTGCCATGGATGGAGGCGCCGGCTGCGTCCGAGTCCTCGCCGGTCGCGGCCATGGGCGCGGGGATGCGGGTGGAGCGTGCGCCCTCGCCGTCGACCGTGAGGCGCCAGGAGGGGCCCTCGGCGGCGTGGAAGTCGAAGGCCGTGGGCTCGTGCGGCCATGCGCTGGGCGTCGCGACGCAGGTGAACAGGAACTCCTCGACACCGTCGAGGGCGACCTCGGCCGGCAGCGGCTGCGGGGCGCCCGCGGCGAGCTGGGCGTCGTAGGTGTGCACCGCGGTCTCCTGGGCCCGGTGCCGGGCGACTCCGCCGGAGGTCCGCGGCGTCTGCAGGGCACTCCACCACGCCCAGCAGCCGGCGTCCGGTCCTGCCTCGCGCAGGGCGCTCAGCAGAAGCTGCGTCGACGCGGCCAGCCAGGCCAGCAGGGCCTCACGCTCCCGCGGCACTTCCAGAGCGGCGCGCGCAGCGGTGGCCTCGGCCGGGGGAGCGTCGGCAGGCCCCGCGCCGACGATGGCGGCCCAGAAACGGTCTCCCCCACCCAGGTGCTTCACCAGATCGAACAGCGTCCACTCGGGGCAGCTCGGCACCTGTGCGTCGAGACTGGGCGCGGCGGCGACCGCGGCGCGGAAGGCGGTCGACCGTTCATCGATCAGTCGCAGCAGGTCAGGGAACTCAAGACTCTTTTCCACGCCGGATGTCTATCACCGTGCTCCGGTGATCGGACAGCGATTTTCACAGTCGCCGCCGGTTGGCCATTGCGGACGTCGTCCTCGCCTCCCACCGCTCGGGTGACAAGCTGCGCACTTCTGCGAGGATGCTGGTGGTCGCGGTACGCCCGGCGTCGTGCCTGTGGGTGCTCTGGCCTCGCCGCGCGGCCGGGCACCTCGGCGACGTGACGTCCACCCGGTGCGTGCGGTCATGCTGCCGTTCGAACCTTCAGCACCTGCTGAAGGCCCTTCGCAGACGGTGACGATCGGCCCGGAGCAAGGCCGTTCGGAAAGGGAGGCGGCGTGTACGCTCCACCGGTCGTCTTCGCCAGGATGGTGAGTTTCTGTCCCGGCTTGATGACGAGCGGAGCGGTGATCTTGTTGGCCTGGGCGATGAGCTCCCATCTGATGCCCGGCTTTGTGCCGATGCCAGCCAGCGAGTCGCCGCTCTCCACGACATAGGTCGAGGTGTCGGCTGCTGATCCGTCGCTCGAACTACCTGCGGACGGCTTGGACTTCAGCCGGGCGGTGACCTGGTCAACTGTGCACCCGGCACAGCGCCGCCGCCGTACGCTCAATTGCGTCGAGCTGCGCCTTGGGCCACGGGTCTCGGCCGTCGCCGAGGTTTGCGCACTCGAAGCCGTAGAAGTGCGTGTTGCCATCCGTATCGGCTTCGTTCGCCTTCGGCAGCGCGCGCTCCGCGACGACGACACGCAGCACGTCTCCGTCACCACGGCCGGCGTGATTGGCGCGGCCGTACCCGACCAAGTGCACCGTGCCGTCCTTGGCGATCACACCGTGGCACAGTGGCCCCGGCAGACCTTCGTAGCCGCGCTCGCAGATGCCAACCGTGGTGGCCGTGCCAGTGGTTACGGTGTGGTGGGTGATCACCCCGTTCACCGGGCCCCAAGGCCCCTTGTGATTCCTGTTGTGGGTTCTCCAGCCCGGCCGATCCACCACACGCACGCCATCGGCGCGCAGCGCGGCCACGAAACGGTCGGCACTGATAGGTGTCGCCACGTTCGGCGCCCACACTTCTCCCCGCGCCCGAACTGGAACTCAACTGCCCCCAACACCCCGCTATGGGGCCGCGCCTCGCGACGCGAGCCACAGCTGCAGCGCCATCAACAGCAGCGGCGACACGAATGAACTGAGCACCAGCCGCCGCGTCGCCGCGGCCTGCACTTGGTCCTCACGACGCTGCTGCTCGGCACGCTCCGTCGCCTGATCATGCTCGCCGCGCAGCCCAGCCGGCCTCGATCTGGCCGATCCGCTGATCGACCGCACGCTGATCAGCCCGGTACACGTCCTCGGTGACCACCTGGTCCAGGCGAGCGGCAAGCTGGGCGAGGTCACCGCGCAGCTGCGACACAGCGCGGTGCAGCTCCCACAGCGTGGGCTCGGCACTCGGCGGCACGGACACCTGCGAACACTCCCGGTGGCCCCGTGCCCTGCCGTGATCGTACGGGGGTGAGAGGGGGACGCGCTCACGGTCGATGTCCCCGAGCCGGGATTGATTGCTGGATTGCGAATGTGCCACCCCGCAGCGGAGGCCGAAGACCATCCGGTCGGGGAAGGGCAGTTCGCCGCGGCAGGCGGCGAGGCGGGCTTGGGCGTAGGTGTTGTGTCGGGTGCTGCCCCATTCTGATGCCGTCCACCAGGGGTAGATCTCGTTCAGTGCGCGCTGGTAGCGGAAGGGCAGGGTGCGCCGGCGTGCTTCGCTGCGGCGCTGGGCCGGCCGGCGGCCCAGGCGGATGCCGCCGTGGGCCTCGTCGTCACGGGGGACGAGGTGTCCGTGGCGGGCTGCGTAGTCGCGGGCGATCTGCAGGCGGTATTCGATGCTGCGGGGCGGATGAACGGGCGGCACCTGCCCGAGCGGCCCGCCGCGCGGATCACCGGCGCATTCACACCGTGTTCTGTCACCAACTACTGGTGCAGATGCGGCAGTTGATGAACACTCTCCCCCTGTTACGTGCGATACGCGCCATCGGAACGCTCTTCCACTCGTCGCGGGCCGGCGATCCCGGCCGCGTAAGGAGCCGTCCATGCGTAAAGGGAGATCCAGCGGGCTACGTACGGCAGCGATCGCGGTGCTCGCGGTCGCCGGGCTGCTGGCGCCGGGAGGTCATACCGCCTCGGCCAGGGGCCTGGAGGACGACGACGGGGGCGGCCCCGCCGCTCCCGCCGAGTACAGCTATCTGCAGAAGACGGTTCCCGGGCAGCCGCTGCCCCGGCACGCCTACGACACCGCGGCCGCACAGGCCGCCGCACTGCCCCAGGCCCCCGGCTCCTGGCAGCCGATCGGCCCCACGAACATCGGCGGCCGGGTCGTCTCGCTCGCCCTCGATCCCCGCCACGCCGACACGGTGTACGCGGCGGCCGCCAGCGGCGGGGTGTGGCGCTCGGCCGACGCCGGGCGGACGTTCACCTCGGCGTGGCCGGAGCGCGGCACCCAGGCGATGGGTGCACTCGCCACCGCCGCGGACGGCACGCTCTACGCCGGGACCGGCGAGCCCAACCCCGGCGGCGGCAGCATCACCTACGAGGGCACCGGGATCTACCGCTCCACCGACCAGGGCCGCAGCTGGCGGGCGGTCGGGCTGCGGGACTCGGGAGCGGTCGGCGCACTCGACGTGGACCCCCGCAGGCCGAGCCGGGTCCTCGCGGCGGCCACCGGGTCCCTCTACAACGCGGGCGGCGACCGGGGCGTCTATCTTTCCGAGAACGCCGGGGGTTCCTGGCGGCGGGTGCTCGACGTGCCCAACGGCTTCACCGGAGCCGTCGACGTCCAGCGCGACCCGGCAAACCCCGACCGGGTGTACGCCGTGCTCTGGGACCACCGCCGCGAGCCGGACAAACGCACCTACGGCGGCACGGGCTCCGGCGTCTACCGCTCCGACGACGCAGGCGCCCACTGGCACCGCCTCGGCGGCGGACTTCCCACCGCCGACTCGGGCCGCATCGGACTGGGCATCGCACGCTCCGAACCGGGCCGCCTGTACGCCCTGGTCGGTACCACCGGCGGAACGTTCGGCGGCTTCCTCACCTCGGCCGACGGCGGCGACAGCTGGTCGAGGCTGCCCGACGACGCGGCGCTCGCCGGCTCGCAGTCCAGCTACTCCTGGTGGTTCGGCAAGGTGTGGGTCGACCCGGCCGACGCCCGGCACGTGCACGCGGCCGGGGTGGCCCTGATGACCACCAAGGACGGCGGGGCGACCTGGACCGCCGAGGAGAACGCCGTCCACTCCGACCAGCACGCCATGGTCTGGGACCCGCACACGCCCGGCCGCGTCTACCTCGGCAACGACGGCGGCGTCTACCGCTCCGACGCACGCGGCGACGGAGGCTGGACCAAGGCGACGTACGAGCCGTGGACCCAGCTCTACACGGTGGCGGCGAGTCCGCAGGACACCACCCGGATCTCCGGCGGCGCACAGGACAACGGCTCGCTGCGCTCCTGGGGCGGCGACCGGTTCAACGAGTACCTGGGCGGCGACGGGCTGCAGAACCTGATCGATCCCACCGACAAGAACCGGGTGTACGCCTGCTCCCAGTACGGCAACTGCTCCCGCTCCACCGACGGCGGCGCCACGCTCACCGAGTACACCGACTCCACCACGGCCGACCGCCGCAACTGGCTCACCCCCGTGCAGTTCGACCCGGTGAACCCGAACGTCCTGTACTACGGCGGCAACCGGCTCAACCGGTCGACCGACGGCGGCGCCACCTGGCAGCCGATCAGCCCCGACCTCACCGGCGGTCCGGGCCACGACTCCTACTCCTACGGCACCATCACGACGGTCGCGGCCGCGCGGGACGGGCACACCGTCTGGGCGGGCACCGACGACGGCCGGGTGTGGGTGACCCGTGACCTCGGCGCCCACTGGACCCAGGTCCTGTCCGGACAGCCGTGGGTGACCCGTATCGCCGTGGACGCGGACGATCCGGCGACCGCGTACGTATCGCTGTCCGGGTACCGGTCGGGCTCGCCGC
This sequence comes from Streptomyces sp. NPDC052101, assembly GCF_040680235.1. NCBI lineage: Bacteria > Bacillati > Actinomycetota > Actinomycetes > Kitasatosporales > Streptomycetaceae > Streptomyces > Streptomyces sp. NPDC052101. The sequence continues at coordinate 296,733 of NZ_JBFAWH010000004.1, read as the reverse complement.
AGCCGCATCTGCTGCGGACCGGGGACGCGGGCGCGAGCTGGAGCGATCTGTCCGGAAACCTTCCGCAGGCGCCGGTGAACGATGTGGTGCCGCTCGACCGGAACACGCTCTGTGTGGCCACCGACCAGGGCGTGTTCGTCAACGGCCGGGGCGGCTGGCACCGGCTCGGCAGCGGCCTTCCCTTGGTGCCGGTGTCGGACATCGCATACGACCCCGGCCATCACCACCTGATCGCGGCCACCTTCGGCCGGGGTTTCTACAGTCTCCTTATAAGCTGAGGAAGCGGGATTGACCCCGTCCAGGTTCCTGCTGGAATCGAACGTGCAAGGGCGTTGCCGGAATGGGCTTATAGTCGTCGTTATGGCCCAGAAGGTAATCACGACATATGTGGATGATCTGACCGGCGAAGCGTCGTCGCATATCTCCACGCACAGCATTCTCGTCGACGGAGCTGGGGTCGAGATCGACCTCACGGACGACAACTACGAGAAGCTTCTCGAACTCCTCAACCCGTACCTTCATGCCGAGGGCGCCCGCAGGGTCCGCGGAGCTGCAAGGGCCAAGGGGAAGCCGAAGGCCGCCTCAGGCGGCAAGGACGACTCGTCGGCTATCCGGGCCTGGGCGCGGGACAACGGCTTCGACGTAAGTGACCGCGGCCGAGTACCGGCCTCCGTTCGCGAGGCGTACGAGAAGGCCAAGTAGCAGGCTGTCAGTGCCCCTCGCCGCCGGGTGGGGGGCACTGTTGCCTCATATCGGGTGCCACGCCAATGCTGAAGTCGCTTGCTGTGCGTGGGCGTGTTCATGGACTGAGGTTGGAAGGGCGTGAGGAATCTCCTCCAGCGGGCTCGCACGAGGACCTGTTGAAGGAATAGCTCATCCAGCTCCAACCGGATCACTGATTGGCGGCTACCTGTACTCGGCACCGCCGACCCCGATGGATGAGGGCACGCCGAGGCGTCGGCCTGCGGGGTTGCAGGAGTCGACGTGCTGTCCGTTCTCGTCCATGGCACCGTTGCCGTTACGGGATGTGTCGATCACGAACCGGGCGCCGCGCACGCCGAGGCCGGACAAGGCCGTGGCGACTTGCTGCCCGTAGGTGCTGGAGATGTCGGTGGCGTCGAAACTCGCAACCCCGACAGCGAAGCCACGCATTTTTTCAACACCTGCGGCAGCGAGGCGGTCAGCCATGACGGCAGGCTTGATCCAGGTGGCGTTTCCACCATCGAGGTAGCTGTGAACGAGCCGTCGGGTGGCTAGGACTTCGGTGGCGTACGCGATGAGGCTGGTTCGCTCGGAACGGGCGGAGCCTGTAGGCAGGCTGTCGAGCTGGGCGAGAGAGTCGGGTTCGACGATGACCTTTGGGCGGGGACTGCCTGGCCGACATTGGCCTGCTGAGGCCGAGCCCGCTCTGTTCGGGCCGGTGGCCTCGGATCCGACCGTCTCCGGCTCAGCGACGCACTCGCCGCGATCGGCGAACGTGCCCTGGCAGTGATCCGCACCGTCCGGGCCGAAGTGCGCAAACATGTCTGGCAGTTGGCCGGTGACACAGCGCCGGACGCCGACGGCAAGGTGACAGTGGACCTGGACGGGGTGCTCGTCGTCGCACACTCCGACAAGCAGGACGCTGCCGCCACCTGGAAGAAGACCCACGGCCACCACCCACTGATGGGCTTCGTCGACCACGGCCGGGGCGGACCCGGGGAACCAGTGGCGGGCCTGCTGGGACCCGGGAACGCCGGCTCCAACACCGCCGCCGACAACATCGAGGCCGCGAAACTGGCCTTGGCCCAGCTGCCGAAGAAGTACAGGCGCGGACGGCACGCGCTCATCCGCTGCGACTCCGGCGGCGGCACCCACGACCTCGTCGCCTGGCTCGCAGCCCGCGGACGGTGGCTGTCGCACTCGGTCGGCATGACCATCACCGACGCCATCCACCAGGCGGTTTTGAAGATCCCCGCGGCGGCGTGGACACGGCCCTCGAGCCGGACGGCGAGATCCGCGACGGCACCTGGGCCGCCGAGATCGACGCCGGCAGCGACTCCGGCTGACCCAAGGGGGGTACGACTGATCGTCCGCAAGGAACGCTCGCACCCAGGCGCTCAGCTGCGCTTCACCGACCGACGGGATGCGGCTGACCTGCTTCGCCAGCGACACCAAGCACACTCCGGTCGCCGAGCTGGAGCTGCGTCACCCCCGGGGGCCCGCGCCCATCTGACTGGAGATCATCCAGATCGTCCTCGACCTGCTGGCCTGGATGGCCCTGCTCGCCACCGGCGTCGCCCGGCTCCGGGAGCCACGCCGTCTGCGGCTGCGGCTGTTTTCCACCGCCGCCCAGCTTGTCACCACCGGTCGGCGCCGGATCCTCTGTCTCGCATCGGCGACTACCGCTACGACCCGCTCGGCGAACCCCAGACCCTGCGCACCAGCGCCGGCACCTTCTACGACCACCACGACCTGTCCGGCTCCATCACCGACCTGACGAGCTCAGCGGGCGTCGACCAGTACAAGTACACCTACGACGCCTATGGCACCACCACCGCGACCTCCCTCGTCACGGGCGCACCCGCCAACCCGTTCGCTTATACCGGCCAGTACAAGGACCCGGCCGGCACCGTCCTCGGCTATCAGTTGCGCGCCCGCACTTATGACTCCAGCACCGGCCGTTTCACCAGCACGGATCCCGCAGGTAGCCCGCTCACAGAGCCCTACGGGTCGCCCTACGCCTACACCGACGACGACCCGACCACCCTCACCGACCCCTCCGGCGCCTGCCCCGAGTGCGTCAGCGCGGCGATCGGCGGAATCATCGGCGGCGTCTTCGGCGGCATCAGCTACTCCCTGAGCCACCCACATGACTTCAGCTGGAGCGGCTTCGGTAAAGCCACCGGCAAGGGCGCGCTGTACGGCTTCGGCGCCGGGTTGCTCATGCCCGCAGCCGGCGCCAGCGCGGGTCGACCTCCTGGGGCTGGAGGAGGGCAGCACAGAGGCCACGGTGGCCTCCGCGGCCGTCAATGCGGGAGTGGGCGCCGGATACACCTGGGCCTTCAACTCCGCCTTCTGCGAACCGACCACCCCTGAAGACTTGCTGCTCGGCGCCCTGGGCGGAGCTTTCTCGGGACTCAGCGCGGGAGAATCACCCACCTCACTCTCGATGGTCGAGAACGGTGGCGAAGAGCCGCGTACTTTCCCGAATCTCTACGACGACCCGGAATGGCTCGCGCGCGAGCTGGCCGACGCGGAAGCGGCGGGGGTCGCTCCCATCGAGGTGGGCACCCAGGCGTTCGATGATGCAGTGTCCAACGGAGGAAACTATCTGTGGGCCGTCGGGCCGGACGGTAAGCTGCGCATCCTCTTCGAAGCTTCCGACAAGGTCAAGCACTCGGTGCGATCAGTCGTATCACGGACAAGAGTGGTCGCTACTATCCGATGGCTGAACTCGACGCCCCTGACTCATACCTCCAATCGGGCGTCAGTGCTTTCCGGAACGCGGGCATAGACGTCCCCGAAGACGCGATCCAACCGTTCGAGTGGTGATGAATTTGAACAGCCCGAGTGACCGGTACAACCCGATCGCTGACTACAGGTCGCTCATCAGGATCGAACCCCAGCAGCTACCTGAGGCCCTGCGTCGGCTTGCCCCGCCGGTGCCTCCGGGGCGACGGGCCCGATGGGTCCTTACCCTGGTCGACATCGCCTTCACCGACTACTATCCGGCCAATAAAGAGCAGGGTATTGACCTGGAATTGCGTCTCGCGTTTGCGTCCAGTCTGCTCGACTTCGTGGAGCAGGAACTGGACGTGCACGACCCGGTCACCATCACCCGGGAGTACATTAAGTTCGCTCGGCTAGTCGTGCAGAAAGGGGCTCGGGAGGCTCCCGCTTCCTTTCAAGTCGATGCCGTGGCAGCACGACTACTGGATGGCATTCCCTGCACACGTGAGCAGGCATTGAGGGCAGCCGGCGTCAGGCGGGGCCGCTATCGGAGGGCTCTGGAAGCGGGCCTGTCGCAGGGGCAGGAATTTGATCGTGCGGTCAGCTTCGAAGGTGGAGCCGAACTCCTTGCTGTAATTGTCCTCCTGGCGGAGTTGCCTTGGTTTCAAGAGAAGGTCACCGCCGGAGATTTAGCGCGTGAAGTAAGAGCTTGGCTCGATATCGCTCCGCAACTTGAACTCGGAGACGATGTGGAAGAGTTGCTGGCCAATCGGCGGAGAAGAAGGGCCGGGGGCCTGTGACCCGGAAGGATGTAGACGGCAACAGACATGACCCATTGCAGGGCTGACGGTCGAGCATGGCTGGTGGCAGGCCCTGCGCGGAGTCATCGAGCGCGGCGGGGAGTCGGCGGAGGAAGCGGCCGTCCGGGAGACGGGTGAGGAGACCGCCTGACGCTGTCTGCGGTCAAGCTCCTTGGCGAGCGGGTACACCTGAAGACGCAACCGCTCATGTCGTACACGGCGTGCGATGTCCTATCTGGGACCGCCTACGTAACGGACACCGAGGAACTCGCCGAACTCGCGTGGTGCGCCCACGCGGAGATCCCCGATTACGTGCCCTGCGGCCTCTACGAGCCGGTTCAGGAGTACATCGATGAGGTGCTGGCCAAGTAGGCCGGGAAGAGCACATTTGGTCTTGGTGGCGAGACGCTCCCGCCAAGCACGCACCCTGGCGGGCGCCCCGGCCGCAGGAACAGAGAGACAGTCCTGACGGATCGGGCACGCCGCACACATTCCCGCGGCATCACGCACATCGCTCCCGTCGCGCCCGAGCCGCGGAGCTTGCGGTGCCGCTTCTGCATGGCGAGCAAACCGACCAGGCCGGGCTGCGGGCTGAGTGGCGAGAAGATCCGGGTGCACGGATGGGCGTGGTCAGCCTCGGTCTCAGGGGGTGTCCGGAAAGCCCACTCGTGCGGGTGGTTTGGGCGACGCCGTAATCCAGCGGCGCATGAGCTAACTGGTAGCTCGGGAACTGGTGGGTACCCAGATTGTCGACTGATGGCGGTACTGAACGCCTACGGGCGCCAGTCCATTGAGGTTGATCACCTAGGAACATCCCAACCCGCAGCTGCTGCGCAAGGGGACCGCCCACGCAGCGAGGGCGCTCGGAATCCTTGCATGGCGCGCCGGGACCCCTCATGCCCTGCCTCGCCTGCCTCCGCAACAAACCCATCGGACAAGCCGTAGACCCCCTGCCCCCGCAGGCGTCGTCGGCCTGGACTGCTGTGTGCCGGGATGCGGCGGGTGTGGGTGAGGTGGGTCAGGCGGTGTGTGTCAGGTCGTTGTTGATGCGGACGAGAAGTTCGCGGGTGCGGGGGCCGTCGTGTTCGGCCAGCATGACCGCCTGCCACCGGCCGAGGTAGAGCGCACCGTCGGTGACGGGGACGTGCAGTTCCGGGTGGGTGGCCATCACAGCGCGCAAGTGGGCGTGGCCGTTGTCCCGCTCGCCGTGCCCGTGCAGGGCTCGTTCTTCGGCGGTGCGGTCCTTGTCGTGGCTATAGGGGTGGCGGCTGCTGTGCGGGAGGAGGCGTTCGAGGGCCTTGCTGGTATCGGTCTCCAGGCCGGTATCGAGTTCATTGACGAGCAGGCCGCAGGTGGTGTGCCCGCAGTACACGTGCACGGTCCCCTCGATCACACGGGCCTCGGCTACGAGCTGGTGCAGTTGCCCGGTCAGGTTCACCGTGCCTTCGGGGCGGTCGGTGGTCACCTGGAGCCGGGCCGTAAGAACGAGGCGGCTGCCGGGCGGCATGACTTGTCGGGAGGATACGTCGATGGCGGCATGTGACACGGTGGTCATGAAACCTCCATGGCAACGAGGCCTTGTCGGGAAGGACAACTGCACCATGCCCACCGAAGCCGTACCCCGGCAATGAACGTTCCAGCCGAAGAGACTGGCTCGAGGCGAGCAGGAAGCTCCGCCGGAAGCAGCGCAGCCACATGACCTATCGGACACTGCTCAGGTCCCAATTGCCCCGCGGCACTGGTACACCGCAGACTCCCAGACTGGATCACCCGGGTTGTGTGTTGTCTCCTGTGCCTGTTGGCCGTGTGCCACCAACCCGAGGCATGCGCAGGGCAGATCAGGTAGGGGTGCTCACCTCGACGTATGTCCTTGGCGGCGAATAGCGTGCGGCGTTGACCAGCAGGTGACTCAGGATGAGTCTGACCGGTCCGACCCTGCGGCTGATGACGGCTTGGTCGCCGGTGTACGGCTGAACGCGCGCGTAGTCGCGGATGGCGCCCTGGGCCGCGCCAACGACATCAGTCAGTGTGCTCGCCGACCACCTCTGCCCCGGCAGCCCTCCAGCCAGCACGACGTACGATCATGGAACCAGGTCCGCGCAACCCTCAAGGAAGCCCAAGCCTAGCCCCGCCAGGACACCGGCGCCGCCTCGTCGACTCCGGCTACGTCTTCACCCGGCCTGACGGCCGCCCCCACCACCCCAAAAATGTCTCCCAGGCCTTCGGTGGATTCTCCAACGCATCGGCCTTCCGTCGTTCCGCCTGCACGACCTGCGCCACTGCGCCGCATCGCTCAGCCTGACCGCCGGCCTGTCTATGAAGGCCATCCAAGCCCTGCTCGGCCACAGCAGTTACCAACTCACCGCCGACGCCTACACCAGCCTGCTGCCACAGTTCGAACAAGCCGCCGCCAACGCACCCGTTGACCTGGTGCCCCGCCGCAACGGCGTCGAGAAACCCATCGATCAGCAAGCCGATGCAGCCGAGGCGCACTCCATGCAGCTCCCGGCCCCAGTCCGCGACGGAGAAGAGATACAGCAGGAAGCGGCTACCGTCTCGATCTCGCTGTCCCCGCGCCGCCAAGAGAGCCCCTCCGAGATCACTCCGAGGGGCTTTTCACACCCTGTTTTGCCTGGTCAGAACTGATCCACCCCTGCGGGCAGGGACGCCGAGGAGGGGGGCGATGGCCACGTCCGTTAGCCCGAGGAGCCTCTCTGGCTCGTCGGGGACACCCTCTTCGCTAATACTCAAAGTGGCGAGCAATTACGTTCTGTAGTCATCTGTCGCCTCGCATCAGCAGGGAGAGTCCCAACCCATGACCGAAACCACGCCCCGTGCCCACCCGGTCCCACAGTTCCCGTTCGGCCCGGAAGGCGAGACCTGGGGTCAGATCCTGGAGGGCCAGGGCCTGACCCCCGACGGTCACGAGCCCTTCGTCAGCCCTCCGTCTGGGGATCCCGGTGCCATGTACCCTGGCGAACCGGGCCTGAACACCAGTGACTTCGAGATCCCGGCCGGCGGGTTGACGGACGCCAAGCGGCGCAAGGCCCTGAGCTCGATCGAGCTGTACCTGGCCGAGAAGCGCAGGAACATGCTCGGCTACCAGGTCACCCAGGACATGAACGGCTACCCGTTCGACCTGGCCCGCTTCATGGAAAACCACCTCAACAACCTCGGTGACCCGTTCCAGAGCGGCGGTTACAAGCCCAACTCCAAGATCGCCGAACGCGCGGTGCTCGACTACTACGCGTCGCTGTGGAACGCGAAGTGGCCGCACAGCAGGAACGACCCCGAGTCGTACTGGGGCTACATGCTCTCCATGGGATCCACAGAGGGCAGCATGTACGCGCTGTGGAACGCCCGCGACTACCTCAGCGGCAAGGCGCTGATCGTGCCCGACGAGGGGGTCGGCCCGTTCGGCGAGCCGCGCCTTCCCGGCGAGCTGATGCAGGTCCAGGCCGAGCCGCACCCGGACCGGCCCAACGAGTTCCGCCCCGTGGTGTTCTACTCCGAGGACACCCACTACTCGTTCGCCAAGGCGGTACGGGCCCTGAACGTCGAGACGTTCCACGCCGTCGGTGAACAGCTGTACGGCGGCCAGTGTCCGCTCACGGACAAGGACGGCCGCCCGCTGCGGGTCTGGCCGACGGAGGTGCCCTCCCGCAGCGGTCCCTCGGGGAGCTCCGCCGACGGCCCCGGCGACATCGACATCGACGCGCTCGCCACCCTGGTCAAGTTCTTCGCCGGGAACGGCCACCCGATCATCGTCAGCCTCAACTACGGCAGCACCTTCAAGGGCGCCCACGACAACGTACGGAAGGTCTGCGAGCGGCTGCTGCCGATCTTCGAGGCCAACGAGCTGGTCCGGCGCCCGGTGCACTACGTCGTCGACCGCAGGACCGGCGAGAAGAAGGTCGACTACCGGCGGGGCTTCTGGATCCATGTCGACGGGGCGCTCGGCGCCGGGTACGCGCCGTTCATGCGGATGGCCTACAAGGACCCGCGATTCGGCTGGAACCCCGAAGTGAACCTGCCCGAGTTCGACTTCGGCCTGAAGGTCCGCGCCAAGAAGCATGGCGCGGTCGACATGGTGTCGTCGATCGCGATGAGTGGCCACAAGTGGCCGGGCGCACCCTGGCCGTGCGGCATCTACATGACGAAGGTCAAGTACCAGCTCGAACCGCCGGCCCAGCCCCAGTACATCGGCGCCCCCGACACCACCTTCGCGGGGTCGCGCAACGGCTTCTCGCCGCTGGTGCTGTGGGATCACCTGGCCCGGCACTCGTACCAGGACCAGGTCAACAAGATCCGGAAGGCACAGGAACTGGCCGCCCTGCTGGAGGAGCGGCTGCGGAAGCTGGAGTTGAACAACGGGCTGGAGGTGTGGACCGCCCGCACCGACGGCGCGATCACGGTCCGTTTCCGCAAGCCCAGCCCGGAACTGGTGGCGAAGTGGTCGCTGTCCTCGGAGGACGTCGCCGTTCCTGACGAGGACGGAGGCTTCGTCCTGCGCCGGTATGTGCACGTGTTCCTCATGAGCTCGGCCACCCGGCAGAAGATCGAGGAACTCGTGGCGGACCTCGCCCGGGATCCCGCATTCCAGGCCTCGGCCCTGCCGGCCACCGTCCTCCCGGCGGCCGCCGAGTCCCAGGTCCAGCTGGCCGAGGGCAGCCATTCGCTGTCCGCGCTGCCCGCCACGGGCCGCGGCTTCCAGTAGACCGACCTGCCTCGCGGAAACGAGGGGCCGCCGACCGCCATACCGGTCGGCGGCCCCTCGCAGGCTGGAACGTGGCCGTCGCACGAAGACGTCGCAGGCTATGTGCCAGAACGCTCCGGCAGATTCATCCAGCGCATCGGACTTCCACCGGTCCGCCTGTACGACCTGCGCCGCATCGTTCAGCCTGGCCTCCGGCCTATCGATGAGGGTGATCCAAGCCCCGCTCCGCCACAGCAGCGGTGGCAGCCTCGACGACCAGACCCTCGACGAGGTCCTCGACGCAGAACGGGGTCGAGGCTGCGGCAGCGGGAGGTCTGACCCGGTCAGTGGCCCAGGGCGCGTCGGGGCAGGGGAGAGGAGTACACGACGCTGGTGGTCACGGAGCCCAGCGCACCGATCCGGCCGGAGATCTCCTCCAGGTGTGCCATGGACCGGGCGGCGACCTTGATGACGAAGCAGTCGTCGCCCGTCACATGGTGGGCCTCCAGGATCTGGGGCGTCGCGGCCACCAGGTCGTGGAACGGCTTGTAGTTGCCGTTCGGGTACCGCAGTCGTACGAACGCCAGGATCGGCAGCCCGAGCCGCTCGGGGTCGACGACCGCCGCGTACCCCTGGATCACACCCGCCTCCTCCAGCCGCCGGACCCGCTCGGTGACGGCGCTGGGCGACATGGAGACGGCTCGGGCCAGCTCGGCGTAGCTGGCCCGTCCCTCCCGCTGGAGGACCTCGAGAATGCGCCAGTCGGTGGCGTCCGGGGAATACACGGTCATCCCGGATGGATAGCAGGGAATTCCCCGCTCGGGCAAGGATGGCGCCGTGGATTCCCCCTTCAGGGAACCGGCCCCGGGCCGTAGATTTCCAGTCATGATCACCGAGACCACCCAGACCTCTGCGAACCCCGTCCTGCGGGTCGCCCCCGCCGCTCCCGCCGAGGCCGCCGCCTACTTCCGGGCGAGCCTGGCCTTCCACGCCGACGTCTCCGACGTGGCCGCCGCGCTCGCGGCCGGCGGCGACCCCGGCTTCGTCGTCGTCGACACGCGCTCGACCCAGTCCTGGGACCAGGGCCATGTCCCCGGCGCCGTCCATCTGCCCACCGCGCTCATCCCCGAGCAGGCCGAGCGGCTCCTGGACCGGTCCGTGCCGGTGGTGACGTACTGCTGGGGCCCCGGCTGCAACGGCGCCACCCGCGCCGCCCTCGCCCTCGCCGAACTCGGCTACCAGGTCAAGGAGATGCTCGGCGGCTTCGAGTACTGGGCCCGCGAGGGCTTCACCTACGAGACCTGGCAGGGCCCCGCCCGCCGCGACACCGATCCCCTGACCGCGCCCGTCGACGGCGAGTGCGGCTGCTGACGGACGCCGTGTAGGTTCTCTGCCCATGGCTCGATACGCGGATCCAGGCGCGCTGGAGTGGGTGGAATCGGGCGGCGGCCCGCTCATAGCCGTCCCGGAGACGGTGCTGCCGTTCTGGGCGGGCGCCGACAGCGAGGACCTCGACACCGACTACGACCGGGCGTGCGAGGTCGACGGGTACGTCGCCCTGCTGCCGGTCGGCGACAGCGCGGCCCTGGTGTTCGGCGACGAACCTGCCTCCACCTCGTTCCTGCCGGACCACGCCACCTTCGTGCGGTGGTCCGCCGCCAACTCCGAGGCGGAACTGCTCGCCACCGTGCCCGCCGCCCTCGACGCGGCCGTCTGGGGGAGCGAGGTGCACTGGCGGGTGCCCGGCCCGGTGCTGCTGTTCGACTCGGCCTGGCCGGGCCAGGCGGCCGGCCGTACCGAACACCTCCGGGTGCCGCTGGAGGCGGGAACGTACGCGGTGCGGGCCGCGTATGTGCAGGCGGGACCGGAGACCTGGGTCGGGCTGGTGCGGCTCACCCGGCTCGCGCACTGACGCGGCGCACGCACCTCGGCAGGGGGCCCGGGAGACGGCCGGCGGTGGCCGTCACCCGGAGCGGCGCAGCCCGTCGAAGGCGATCTCCAGATGCCGGGGTCCGCGCAGCACCGCGTTCTGCCGGTACGGCGGCGGGTCCTCGACCAGGCGGGGGTTCTCCAGCCGCCGGGCCAGTTCGGACAGCGCGATCTGGGTCTCCAGCCGGGCCAGCGGAGCGCCGAAGCAGCTGTGGATGCCGCTGCCGAAACCGAGATGCTGGATGTCCTCGCGGTCCGGGTCGAAGCGCTCGGGATCCTTGAACCGCTCGGGGTCGCGGTTGCCCGCGGCCAGCATCAGCCAGATGCGCGAGCCCTTGGGGATGGTCACCCCGCGCACCTCGATGTCGGCGATACAGGTGCGCTGCGGCACGATCTGCACCGGCGGCTCGAAGCGCAGCAGCTCCTCCACGATCCTCACCGACAGCCCCGGATCCTCGCGCAGCCGCCGCAGGACGTCCGGGTGCCGCAGCAGGGTGAGCATGCCGTTGGTGATGAGGTTGACCGTCGTCTCGTGACCGGCGATCAGCAGCAGCACCGCGGTGCTGAGCACCTCCATCATCGTCATGGCGCCGTCCGGACCCTGGCTGTTGACCAGGTCGGACAGCAGATCGTCGCGTGGCTCCTTGGTGCGCTGGTCGACCAGCCCGGCCAGATACATGCCGAGCTGCATCCGTGCCTCCTGCGCGTTCTTCCGGAAGGCCTCGTCCGCCTGCTCGCGCGTCTCGGGGTCGAGCGTGGCGACCAGGGGATCGACCCAGGCGCGGAACTTCGGCTCGTCCTCGCGGGGCACACCGAGGAGCCGGCAGATGACCGTCACCGGGAACGGGTAGGCGAACTGGTCCACCAGGTCGATCTGCCGGGAGTCCCCCAGGTCGTCGATCAGACCGGTGACGATCTCGCCCAGCTCACCGCGCATGTTCTCGATCCGGCGCGGCCGGTGCGGCGGGCCGAAGCCCCGGTTGGCGATGCGGCGGAGCCGGTCGTGCTCCGGCGGGTCGAGCCGGATGAAGGACGGCGGCAGCCCTCCCGTCTCCTCCGCCTGGGCCAGCGGGTCGTCCCCGGCGACCGCCAGGTTGGCGGCGTCGGAGCTGATCCGCGGATCGTGCAGCAGTGCCTCGATGTCCCAGTACGAGCTGACGACGTAGGGGCCGCCGTGCTCTTCGTGCAGCACCGGCGTCTTGCGTAGCTCCTCGTACAGCGGATACGGGTTCGCGCGGTTGGCGAAGTCGGTGATCTGGCTGAACAGCGAGGCCTGCGTCATGACAAGTCCTTGGAGCGTCGGGTGAGCGTCGAGCCGGGGCGGCGGTCAGTGCCGGGCGGGGTGGAAGACCAGCTGCTGGTCGGCCGGTGAGTAGCCGCTGAGGGTCACCATGGGGCCGTGCGTCGGCAGCGACGGGTCGGGGAAGTCGGCCGCCATCGGCTGCCGGCCCTCGGGACGCCGGTCCACCGTCGGGAACTCCACCGGGAACGGGGCACCCTGCTCGATCTGCCGCTGGTAGAACTCCAGCCAGCGGGTGTTGTCGAAGGTCACGGCGGCCACGATCCGGCCCTGGTAGCCGTAGACGCCGGCGAACCGGCGTTCGGCCAGCGAACCCTGGGTGATCATGAGTTGGTCACCCATGGGCGGCACGCCGACCGACTTGATGTTCACCCCGAACATCGACGACCAGAAGGCGGGCATCCACAGGTGCGGCCGCCGGCCGGCGCCGTGGCAGATCATGTTGTGCGCGGCCGTCTCCGCCTGGGCGACGGCGTTGCCCCAGTGCTCCAGCGAGAGGAACTGGTAGCCGAACAGCGCGTGCGGCGAACGCGCGACATCACCCGCCACGAACACGTCGTCGGTGACGATGCCCCGGAAGTCGAAGGCACGGCAGCCCGCGTCACAGGCGATGCCCCGGGGCCCCGCGCCCAGTCCCGACCCGGCCAGCCAGTCGGTGTTGCGCACCGAGCCCAGTGAGACCACGACCACGTCCGCCTCGACGACGCTCTCGTCGGACAGATGGACGGCACGCACCCTGCCGACCGGGTCGCCCTCCAGCGAGGTCACCGTGACATGGGTGCGCAGATCGACGCCGTTCTCGGTCTGCAGATCGGCGGCGACCGCGCCGATCACTCCGCCGAGCGCGCCCACCAGCGGTGCCCCCGCGCGCTCCGCCACGGTCACGGCGATGCCCATCTCCCGGCAGGCCGAGGCCACCTCGGAACCGGCGAACCCGGCGCCGATCACGAACACCCGGCGCGGCCCGGCCTTCAGCCGCTGGTACAGATCGGCCGCGTCGTCCCGCGTCCGCAGCACGCAGACGCCGTCCAGCCGGGCCTCCTCCGCCTTGGGCCAGGGCCGGGCGCGCACGCCGGTCGCGATGAGCAGCCGGTCGTACTCCACCTCGTCCCCGTCGGCCAGCCTGACCCGCTTGGCCGTCAGATCCAGGCCGGTCGCCGGGACGCCGAGCCGCCACTTGGCGTCGATCTCCCGGCGGTGCGGCAGTTCGGTGCGGTGCGGGGACGCCATCCCCAGCAGGACGGACTTGGACAGCGGCGGCCGGTCGTAGGGTTCGTGCGGTTCGTCGCCGATCAGGGTCAGCTCACCGGCGAAGCCCTCGGCACGCAGGGTCTCGGCGGCCCGCAGGCCCGCCAGCGAGGCACCCACGATCACGATCCGGCCTTCGCGCCTGAGCCAGTCGACGTAGTCAGCGGGCATCGGACGCCGCCCCCTGGACGCCTCCGCTGCCGTCCAGGCCGTCGGCCGTGATCGCCTGTACCGGACAGGCCGCGACCGCGCGGGCGAGCCGCTCCCGTTGCTCCTCCGGTGCCTGCGGGTTGTAGACCAGTGACTCCTCGCCGTGCATCGCGAAGACATCGGGAGCGAGGAACGCACACTGGGCGTACCCCTGACATTTGTTGAGATCGACGACGAGCCGCATCGACGCTCCGCCCTTCCGGTGGCCAGGTCCGGTGCGCGCCGGTCGTTTCGCGCGGCATTCCCGGACGGCGGTCATGTCCCGTTTGCCAGCATGAGCGCGGTGGAACAACATCGCCCGTCGGGAAACCCCCATTCGGGCTGTCAGCCGTTCGGGTGCACGGTGCCACCCTCATCCGCCCGTCACGCGTCCGCGGCGCCCGGCCGGGCGCGACCGCCCGCCAGGACGATGTGGACGCTGAGCACCAGCGACCAGCCGGGGAAGACCAGCTCCGCCCAGGGCACCGCGGACGCCACGAACAGCAGGGTGAGGGCGGTCAGCAGGCCCAGGGCCGACAGCCAGCGGGGCAGGACGTCCAGACGGTGGCCGATCATGGACAGGGAGCAGGCGAAGACGGCCGCCATGCGCATGGCGTACGTCGTCATCAGCGTGTACGCGAGATGCCGGCCGAAGTCCCAGGAGGCCGGCCCGGGCGCCGTACCGGCGGGGTGGGCGACGGAGAGCACGGCACCGGCCGCCGCGGCGGCGCCGAACATCGTGGCGGTGAAGACGAGTCCGCTGCCGAGGAAGACGGTGGCGAGGAACTTGTCCTCGCCGGTACCGATGTGTGCCCGCACCACGCCGACGAACCACAGGAAGAAGATGCCGGCGAACGGCACCAGCGAGAGAGCGGTGCGCAGCGCGGTACGGCGCCCGGAATCCGTGAATCCCTGGGCGGTGACCGCGTCGGCCCCTTCGGGAAGGCCCAGCCGCACCAGGACGATCGCCGCCGCCAGCAGCAGCGCGAACACGACTCCCGCCAGCCCGGCGGCCCGCGGTGTCTCCAGCGCCCGCTGCCCCTGCTGTTGCATGCCGCCCGGCCTCCTCCACATCGCCTCCGGCACCAGCTAGCCGCCGCCCGCGGTCTCACGCCACCGGGGCGGGGCCGTACGGCCGACCGACCCGGCGCTGCCGCTGCATGGGCGTGCCGCCCTCGTGACCGGGGCGAGCCGGCGGGCCGGGATCGGTTGTGCCGTGGCTGGCCGGGCGGCCGGCGGTGTACGTGCGTGAGGCGCGCGCGGGGAGCCGGCCTGATCCGGAGGTCGTCAACTCGGAAGGCGGCTCCCGGCGTTGACGTCGGGCGGTCAGAGCCGGGACAGCTCGTCCACCAGGTCGTCCAGGCCCAGCGAGCCCTGGGACAGGGCCGCCATGTGCCAGGCCTTGAGATCGAAGGCGTCGCCGTGCCGGGCGCGGGCGTTCTCGCGGCCCAGCAGCCAGGCCCGCTCACCGAGCTTGTAGCCGATCGCCTGGCCCGGAATCGTCAGATACCGGGTCAGCTCGCTCTCCACGAAGTCCGCCGGACGGCTGCTGTGCGCGCCGAAGAACTCCTGCGCCAGCTCCGGCGTCCACCGCTCACCCGGGTGGAAGGGCGAGTCCGCCGGGATCTCCAGCTCCAGGTGCATGCCGATGTCCACGATCACCCGGGCCGCCCGCATCATCTGCGCGTCCAGGTAGCCGAGCCGCTCCTCGGGGTTCGTGAGGTAGCCCAGCTCGTCCATCAGCCGTTCCGCGTACAGCGCCCAGCCCTCGGCGTTGGCACTGACGCCGCCGATCGTCGCCTGGTAGCGGGAGAGGTTCTCGGCCACGTGCGCCCACTGCGCGAGCTGGAGGTGATGCCCGGGCACGCCCTCGTGGTACCAGGTCGAGACGAGGTCGTAGACCGGGAAGCGGGTCTGGCCCATCGTGGGCAGCCAGGTGGTGCCCGGGCGGGAGAAGTCCTCCGACGGTGCCGTGTAGTAGGGGGCCGCGGCGCCGCCGGGCGGCGCGATGCGCGACTCCACCTTGCGTACCCGCTCGGCGAGTTCGAAGTGCGTGCCGTCCAGGTCGTCGATGGCCTTGTCCATCAGGCCCTGCAGCCACTCCCGGACCTCTTCCACGCCCTCGATGTGCCGGCCGTGCTCGTCGAGGTGCGCGAGCGCCACCCACGGGGTCTCGGCGCCGGGCAGGATCTTCTCCGCCTCCTGCTTCATCTCGCCGAGGATCCGGTGGAACTCCGCCCAGCCGTACCCGTACGCCTCGTCCAGGTCCAGGTCGGTGCCGTTGAAGTAGCGGGCCCAGCGCGCGTAGCGCTCGCGGCCGACCGTGTTCGGGGCGCCCTCGATCGACGGCGCGTACACGTCCCGCAGCCAGTCGCGCAGCTCCACCAGGGCGCCGGTCGCCGCGCGGGCCGCCTCGTCCAGCTCCGCGCGCAGCGCCTCGGGCCCGGCGGCGGCGAAGTCCTCGTACCAGCCGCGGCCCTGGCCGTCCGTGTCCGTCCACTCGGTGAGCTGCTGGATGTACGTCGCCGTCGGCCGCGGCGCCGCGAACAGCTTGCGGTCCAGGCCCAGTTGGAGCGACTCGCGATAACCCGCGAGCGCTCCCGGCACCGCGCGCAGCCGCTCGGCGATCGCCGCCCAGTCCTCGTCCGTCTGCGCCGGGGTGACCGTGAAGATGTCCCGCACCGAGTGGCCCGGCGTGCTCATGTTGCCGACCGCGCGCAGGTGCTCGTCCGCCTCGGACACGGCGAGTTCGGCGGTCAGCCGCTCCCGCAGCAGCCGCCCGCAGCGCCGCTCCACGTCACTGTCCGCTCCGGGCTGCCGCTCCGCCTCGTCCAGCTTCGCGAGGGTGGCCCGGGCCAGCTCCGCGAGGGCCTCCTGGCCCGCGGGCGAGTAGTCGGGCAGCCGGCTCGAACTCTCCTTCACGCCGAGGTAGGTACCGGTGACCGGGTCGAGGGCGATGAGGTCGTCCACATACGCGTCGGCCACCTGACGGGGCAGCGGGGTCTTGGTCTCAGACATGACGCCCATCCTTGTACGACGAGGATCTCCGCGTCACCCACGTATGGGGGGATTCAGCTCTGGGCGTGGCCGGGCGGCAGCAGCGGGCCGCACTCCCACTGCTGGAAGATCAACCGGGTCTCGACCCGCGCCACCTCGCGCTGCGCGGTGAACTCGTCGAGCACCAGCCGCTGCAGATCGGCCATGTCCGCGACGGCCACATGCACCAGATAGTCGTCCGGCCCGGTCAGATGGAACACCGTCCGCGCCTCCGGCAGTGCTCTGATCCGCTCGACGAACGGGCCGACCAGCTCCCGCCGGTGCGGCCTGACCTGCACCAGCAGCAGCGCCTGAAGCCCACGGCCCAGCTTGGCCGGATCGAGCCGCAGCTGATGGCCGAGGATCACGCCGGAGCGGCGCAGCCGGGTGACCCGGTCCAGACACGTCGACGGCGCCACGCCCACCTGCTCGGCGAGGTCGCGGTACGTGGTCCGGGCGTCGTTCTGCAGCAGCCGCAGCAGATGAAGATCCACCGGATCCAGTGCGACAGATTCGGCCATGGCTCGAACGTAACACGGTGTTCGAATTCAGTGAATCGTTCACTGTTCACCCTTCCGCCCATGGACACAGCGACCACCGGTGCCTACGACGGCGTACGCACCGCATCGAGAGCCCTGGCCACCGAGGCCGTGCACGCCGGCCGTGACGATCTCGCCCGCCAGGGCCTGCACGCCCCGCCGATCGACCTGTCCACCACCTACCCCTCCTACGACAGCCGCGCCGAGGCCGCCCGCATCGACGCCTTCGCCACCGACGGCGCCGACCCGGTCGGACCGCCCGTCTACGGCCGCCTCGGCAACCCGACCGTCGCCCGCTTCGAGACCGCCCTCGCCCGCCTGGAGGGCACCGAGTCCGCGGTCGCCTTCGCCAGCGGCATGGCGGCGCTCAGCGCGGTCCTGCTGGCTCGCTCTGCCATGGGCCTGCGCCATGTGGTCGCGGTGCGCCCCCTGTACGGCTGCAGTGACCATCTGCTCACCGCCGGGCTGCTCGGCACCGAGGTCACCTGGACCGACCCGGCCGGCATCGCCGACGCGCTGCGCCCGGACACCGGTCTGGTGATGGTCGAGTCCCCGGCCAACCCGACCCTGGCCGAGCTGGACCTGCGGGCCGTCGCGTACGCCTGCGGCTCGGTACCGCTGCTCGCCGACAACACCTTCGCCACGCCCGTGCTGCAACGCCCGGCCGAGCACGGCGCCCGCATGGTGCTGCACAGCGCCACCAAGTACCTCGGCGGCCACGGCGATGTGCTCGCCGGAGTGGTCGCCTGTGACGAGGAGTTCGCGGGCCGGCTGCGGCAGATACGGTTCGCCACCGGTGGTGTGCTGCATCCGCTGGCGGGCTATCTGCTGCTGCGCGGGCTGTCCACCCTGCCGGTGCGGGTGCGGGCGGCCTCCGCGAACGCCGCCGAACTGGCCCGCCGGCTCGCCGCCGACCCGCGCGTGGCCCGGGTCCACTACCCGCGGATCGGCGGCGCGATGATCGCCTTCGAGGTGCACGGCGACCCGCACGAGGTCATCTCCCGGGTCCGGCTCGTCACTCCGGCGGTGAGCCTCGGCAGCGTCGACACGCTCATCCAGCACCCCGCCTCCATCAGCCACCGCATCGTCGACGCCGACGACCGGCGCGGCGCGGGGGTGAGCGATCGGCTGCTGCGGTTGTCGGTGGGGCTGGAGGACGTGGACGACCTCTGGGCCGATCTGGACCAGGCGCTGGGGGAGCCCGCCCTGACGCCGGTGCCGCTGCGGGAAGCGGTGCGCTGAGCGGTACGCCGCCCCTGGTCGCGCCAGTTTCGGTACGGCTGTCTCGAAAGAGCGCCCGGGCCCGGCTCCCGCCCCGGCCCGGGCCGCGGATCAGTCCCGGCGGGCCGGGCCGCCGAGGTGCCGCTGGGCGGTGTCGTGCGACGGCCGGGCGGCGACCGGCGCGGCGTCCAGGCGGGCAGTGATGACCAGGGTGCCCTCCTCGATCTGGTAGTCCAGCGGCAGCCCGAGGCCGCGCATCGCCGCGACCATGCCGGTGTTGGACGCCTGCGTCACGGCGTACACGCTCTCGCAGCGGGCCTCCACGGCCATCGCCACCAGACGGCCGAGCAGCTCGCCGCCGATGCCGCGCTGCTGCCAGTCGTCCTCGATCAGCAGCGCGACCTCGGTCTCGTCGCCGTCCCACAGCAGATGCCCGAGGCCGACGATGCGGCCGGAGGCCGTCTGCGCGGCCAGCGTCCGGCCGAAACGGGGGCTGAGCAGATGGAGCAGATAGCGGTCCGCGTCGCCGACCGGGCCGTGGTAACGCATGCCCAGGGTGCGCGGCGAGCACCGCTCGTGCATCGCCTTCGCGGCGGGCAGGTCTTTGATGTCGACCCGGCGCACCGTGATGTCGTTGCCCTCGGGCAGCGTCAGCACGTCCTTGCCGCGCGGGATGCGCGGACCGAGCCGGTTGTCCAGCTCCACCAGGGCCCGGGCCCGCGCGAACTCGGTCGGCGTGAACGGCAGATACGGCCGCTCCAGGGTGAGCACTCCGCCCTCCGGCGCCCGCAGCCGCATCACGGTGTCCTCCAGCACGCCCTCGACCGGCACCGGCTCGGGCCCGCGGTCCCCGCCGACCGGTGTCCCGGGCAGCGAGCGGATCGTGCACCGGCCCAGCAACTGGCGTAGGGCCAGCGGCAGTTCGGCGGCATCGAGCGCGGTGCGCGCGGCCAGCCCGAGCACCCGGGTGGGGGCGTCGACCAGGTCGTGGGCGTCGGCGCGCTCGATCCAGGTGGACTCGCCGCCGGCCCGCGCGACCGCCCGGGTGATCTCGGCCGAGACCAGCGCGCCCGGCGCCCGCAGCAGGAACTCGTCCACCGTGCCGTCGGCCAGCGGGTGCGTCTGGAGGCTCAGGATGTCGACGCGCCGCTCGGCCAGCGCCGCGCACAGGGCCGCCAGCGAACCCGGCTCGTCCTTGACCGTGGTCCGCATCCGCCACAGGGCGCCGGCGCCGGTCACGTCGCCCGCCGGCCCGTCCGGCCGCTCGCGGGGCCCGGCCGTCCGCGTCTCGGCGGCCGGCCGGGCGCCGGTATCGTCGGCCGGCGGTGCGTGTCCGTGGTGCCGTGCCCACCAGGTGTGGAAGCCTGCCGTCGCGGCCAGCACCAGCGCCGAGATCACCAGCAGAGCGGGGCCGTCGGGACCGTGCCCGATCAGGTTCGCCACTCCGTCGGCCACCGCGACGGCGGTGAACAGGGCGGCCAGCTCCACGAGGTCGCGCCGCCAATGGTGCACGGGCCGGCCGTGCTTCGCTCGGGTCACATCAGAGATGTCTGCACTCATGCAACCACTGTGAAGGAACGGTGTTGCGTGATCACGAACTGATTGTGACCGATGGGTAAAGCATGCTCCGTCCTTTTTGTTCCATATTTGACGGTCGGTGGAGGGTGCGGGCCTACTGGCCGACCCGGCCGGGCTGGAGGGTCTGTGTGAACAGCACCGTGCCGTCGTACTCGCGCAGCCGGACCGTCAGTTCGCCGCTGTCGCCGTCGATGTCCACCTCGCCGAAGAACTGGTAGCCCACGGCCGGCGACACATTGGAAGCCGTCGGCGCCTTGACGAACACCCGGTCCGGGCCGAACGTGCCGTCCAGCGCGTTGGCCGGGAAGGCGCCGGCGTTGAGCGGGCCGGAGACGAACTCCCAGAACGGCTCGAAGTCCTTGAACGCGGCACGCGAGGGGTCGTAGTGCTGGGCGGAGGTGTGGTGCACATCGGCCGTCAGCCACACCGTGCCGGTGATCCGCCGGTGCTTGACGAAGCGCAGCAGCTCGGCGATCTGCAGCTCGCGGCCGAGCGGAGCACCCGGGTCGCCCTGCGCCACCGCCTCGAAGTCCGGCTTGCCCTCCACCGGGTCGGGCACGACCAGTCCGAGCGGCATGTCGTTGGCGATCACCTTCCACACCGCGCGGGACTTCGCCAGCTCCCGCTTGAGCCACTCCAGCTGCTCGCGGCCGAGGATGCCCACCGGGTCGGTGGTCTGGTTGTCGGGCGAGTTGGCGTTGCGGTAGGTGCGCATGTCGAGCACGAACACGTCCAGCAGCGGACCGTGGTGCACGACCCGGTAGATCCGGCCGTCCGGGCGCCCGCTGATCGTGGAGATCGGGAAGTACTCCGAGAACGCCTGCCGCGAGCGCAGCGCCAGGTCGTCGAGCCTGGTGCCGGCCGGGTAGGGGGTGCCGGTGCCGATGACCTCGCCCGGATACCAGTTGTTGCGGACCTCGTGGTCGTCCCACTGGATGATGTTCGGCACCTGGGCGTTGAACCGGCGCAGCGCCGAGTCCAGCAGGTTGTAGCGGAAGTTGCCCCGGTAGTCGTCCAGGGTGACCGCGACGTGCGACTTCTCCTCGGTGGTGAGGCTCCGGTAGACGCTGCCGTCGGGCAGGGGCGCGGTCGCGGCGATCGGGCCGTCGGCGTAGATGTTGTCGCCGCTGCACAGGAAGAAGTCCGGGTCGACCTTCGCCATGGCGTCGAAGATGCGGTAGCCGCCGATGGACTCGTTGATGCCCCAGCCCTGCCCGGCCAGGTCGCCCGACCACACGAACCGCACACCCCGGCGCCGCCCGGCCGGCGCGGTCCGGAAGGTGCCGGTCACCGGCTCGCCGGTGCGGCGCGGGTCGTCCGGGTCGGCGAGCAGTACCCGGTAGTGGATCTGCTCGCCGCAGGGCAGGCCGCGCAGCCTGGTGGTGCCGGTGAAGTCCGTGCCGGCGCCCAGCAGCGGCCCGTGCCATCTGCGCGGGTCGCGGAACGACTCGGTGGCCGAGGTCTCCACGATCATCCGGGCCGGCCGGTCCGAACGCACCCACACCAGGCCGGAGCCGGTGGTCACGTCGCCCGCCTGCACGCCCCAGCCGGCCTCGGGACGCCCGGAGCGGGCGAACGCCGGGGCCGCGCCGAGGCCGACGGGCAGGGTGAGGGCCGCCGACGCGGCGAGCGAGCCGCGCAGAACACTGCGGCGGGCGGGGAACGAACGGTCTGACATGGCTGCGCCTCCAGGGAAAGGATCCGGCCGGTGTGCCGAGCCAACACCTACGGGGACGCTGCGGCGCGCGCGGAAACCCGAAGTGAACAACGGACCTTGGGAAGACGGAGGGCCGCCGCCACCCGCAACTTGCACGCACGCGCGCGTACGGCGCCTCAGGCGACCGGGACCGGCCGCCGGCGAGCCGGGTTCGGCCGGTCCGTGGGTGGTGCCGCGTCCGTCGGCCGGTTCAGCGGCTGCCGTCCAGGATGACCCGTGCGACCAGGGCCGGGTCGTCGTTCATCGGGCAGTGGCCGCAGCCGGGCAGCCTCACCAGCCGGGCGTGCGGGATGAGCTGCTTGGCGCGCACGCCCTGCCGGCGTACGAGGAGCCGGTCCTGGGTGCCCCAGGCCACCGTGACCGGCAGGCCCGGCAGATGGTCGGTGAACCGGACGGTGGCGCCCGCCCGCAGCGTCGCGTCGAACCCGGTGGCGCCCACCAGCGCGAGCGTCTCGGCGACCACGGCCTGTGGGGCGCGGCGCGCGGGGCGTGCGTAGATGGTGCTCGTCAGCGCCGTACGGCCGGCCGCGGTGCGCGACAGGCGCTCCACCAGCGGCAGCGGGAGCCGCTGGGCGATGCCCCGCATCGCGAGCAGCACCGCGAAGGCGTACCGGCGTTCGGCGTCCGTCCAGAACCCGGCCGGGGAGAGGGCCGTGACGGACCGCACGAGCTTCTCCCGGCCCAGCTCCAGGGCGAGCAGGCCGCCCAGCGAGTTGCCCGCGACATGCGGGCGGTCCAGCTCCAGCGCCTCGAACAGGGCGCCGAGCACGGAGTCGGTGGTGGGCAGGTCGTAGGAGAGGCCGTCCGGCAGGCCCGGGGACGCGCCGAACCCCGGCAGATCCACGGCGATGACGTCGCGCTCGGTGGCGAGGATGTCCACGACCGGGTCCCAGGCCTGCCGGTGATGGCCGATGCCGTGCAGCAGGACCAGCGGTTCCCCGCGACCCACGCGCGCGTAGGACACGGTCACGTCCTTCGGGCCGTGTGGAGTGGGGACCTTGAAGGAGACGGTGGCGGACATGGGGTGCTCCTCGTCTGGGTGCTGACCGACGCTGTAGACAGCTTGTCAGCAATTGCTACCTGCGGGTAGCCCCCGATGGGCGTACGCCGCTCTGTGACGACGGTCAACCCGCCCGGCGCACCTCGATGTTGAAGTCCGCGGTCCCGAACTGCCGCATCATGGTGAGCCACAGCGGCAGATACATCTCCACCGTCCGCGCCGCGAGGATGCCGCCCAGGTCCAGCACCCGCTCCGCCGGCCACCCGAACTCCCCGAGCATGGCCGTCACCTGCTTCTTGGCCCCCGCGTCCTCCCCGCACACGAACAGATGGTGCGCGCCCGGCACCCGCCCCGGATCGACCATCACCTGACAGTTGACCGTGTTCAGCGTCTTCACCACGCGCGCGTGCGGGAAGGCCCGCTGGATCTGCTCGCCCACGCTGTCCGACTCAAGCGGATCCAGCCGCGCCTCCCCGTCCTCGAAGGCCAGCGGATTGCACACGTCCACCAGGACCTTGCCGTCGAGGTGCTCCGCGCCGGCCGCCCGCAGCGCGTCGAGAGCCACCCGGCCGCTCACCGCGTTGATGACCACCTCGGCCGCGGCTGCCGCCTCCGCGAACGTGCCCGCGCGGGCCCGCTCCGCCGCGGCCGTGGCCCACTCCACCGCCACCGGGTTGTCCCTGGTACGAGACCCGAGGGTCACCTCGTGCCCCAGCTCCACCAGCCTGCCGCCCAGCGTGCGGCCCACCTCGCCCGTGCCCAGCACCGCATACCGCATCGGCCACCTCCAGGTCACCGGCCGCCGACCCCCGGCGGCCCGCGGTCATTGTGATCCGCACCGGCGCCGGACGGGCCGATTCCGGCTGGACACACCCGGTGCGTGTCGGATGGGATGGGCCGGTGACCGCCGACACCGCGACCGACGTCTTCGAAGACCACCGTCCGCTGCTCATGGGCGTCGCCTACCGCATGCTCGGCCGGGTGGCCGACGCCGAGGACGTGGTCCAGGACGCCTGGCTGCGCTGGTCCGGCGCCGACCGCGCGAAGGTCCGCGAACCCCGCGCCTACCTGGTGCGCATCACCACCCGCCTGGCCATCGACCGGCTGCGCCAGGTGCAGGCACGCGGCGAGGCGTACGTCGGTCCGTGGCTGCCGGAGCCCTACCTCACCGAGTTCGGCGACACCGCCCCGGACACGGCGGACCGCGTCCTGCTCGCCGACAGCGTCTCCCTCGCCGTCCTGGTCGTCCTGGAGTCGCTGTCGCCGCTGGAGCGGGCCGTCTTCGTGCTCAGGGAGGCGTTCGGCTACCCGTACGCCGAGATCGCCGCCCTGCTCGACCGCGGCGAGGCGGCCGTACGGCAACTGGCCGGGCGGGCGCGGCGGCACGTCGACGAACGCCGGCCGCGCTACGAGGTCGACCCGGCCCGGCGACGCGAGCTGACCGACCGCTTCCTCGCCGCCGCGGCAGAAGGCGACCTGGACGGCCTCATGTCCCTGCTCGCTCCCGACGTCCGCCTGGTCAGCGACAGTGACGGCAAGGCCCGGGCGGCGCTGCGGATCGTGCACACCGCCGACAAGGTCGCCCGCTTCCTGGTCGGCGTCGCAGGGAAGCTCCCGCCGGCCCCGTCCCTCCGCCTGCTGGAGGCCAACGGGGGCCCGGCCGTGCTGATCCTTTCCGACGGCAAACCCGACAGCCTGTTCCAGCTGGACATCGCCGACGGCCGCGTCACGACCGTGTACGTCGTCCGCAACCCGGACAAGATGCGGCACCTCGCCGACTCCTGAGTCACCCGCGCCCCGCGAGCCCCTGTCCTGCGACGGGGGCTTTGCCGCGATGTCACACACACCGCCGCACACGAACGCCTCGTGAACGCTCCGCGGCAGGTCACGTCCGGGTTGCGCAAGGGATCGAGGATTGGTCTTGACCAAGGGTGAAGGCCGCCCTATGGTCGCAGAGAAGTGCAACAACCTTTAATAAACAAGGGCGCTAAAAACCGCCGGATCACGGCTCTTGCGGAGGACAGGGTGGGGACCACGCAGCTGGAATCGGTACCAGAACCGAAGTACTGGCATCTCAAGACCGTGCTCACCGAGGCACTGGACTCGGAGTTCTCGGTCGGCGAGATCCTGCCCAACGAGCGCGATCTCGCCGCCCGCTTCGGCGTGGCCCGCGCCACGCTCCGCCAGGCCCTCGAACAGCTGGAGCTGGAGGGCCGGCTGCAGCGCCGC
Source organism: Streptomyces sp. NPDC052101 (assembly GCF_040680235.1). Lineage (NCBI taxonomy): Bacteria > Bacillati > Actinomycetota > Actinomycetes > Kitasatosporales > Streptomycetaceae > Streptomyces > Streptomyces sp. NPDC052101. The sequence goes on along the minus strand of NZ_JBFAWH010000004.1, from coordinate 271,819 downwards.
CGCGGCGTCGGTACGACCGTCGCGCCCCCGCGCGTGGGCGTGGCCGTCGGCACCGAACAGCACACCTGGCCGGGCGCCGCCTCCGACGACTGGCAGCCCGTCGACTGCGACCAGGCCGCGCCGCCCGCGGCCGTCGCCACGGCCCTGGAGACCGGCGCGGACGAGCCCGTCCACACCGTGCGCCGCTCCCGCATGTCCCACGGCCAGCAGGTCGCCACCGAACTGCTCTACATCCCGGCCGCCGCCGTGCCCGACCTCACCGCGATCGACGCCCCGTCCGGCCCGGCACGCGCGCGTGCGGTGCTGCGCGAACTCCAGCACCTGACGCTCGAGGGCCAGGACCGCGCCGTCGAGCTGGGCTCCGCCCGCGCCGACGACGCCAGGGAACTCGACCGGCTGCCCGGCTCGCCCGTCCTGGTCGTCACCACCCGCTTCTTCGCCGAGGGCCGCACCGCCGCCCTGTCGGTCGCGACCTACCGCGCCGACACCTGCCGACTGACCTTCGGCGACTCACCCGACGTGGAGATACACCACGACCCGGAGCGCCGGGCTTCCTGATCCCCCCAAGGGGCGCGGGGCTGCATCAGATACGCGGCTCCGCCGCGCGGGCGCGACCAGCCACGACGCTGCCGCGGTCGCACGATCACCCCGCACCCCATGCCCTGCCCGGCGCCGGCTCAGCGCCGCGTCACCGCACCATCCAGGGCGAACAACTGCTCCTCCACATGGTCCAAGGCCAAGCGCAGCGCCCCCGTGGAGACGGCCGCCTCACCCAGCACGGACAGCGTCACCCGGGGCGGCCGCAGGCAGTAGCGGGCCAGTTCGCGGCGCAGCGGTTCCAGGACGCCGTCGAGACCGGCCGCCCAGCCGCCGATCACCACCAGCTCCGGATCGAGCGCCAGCACCAGCGCGGCCACATCGTGCACCAGCCGCTGGTTGAACCGCTCGACGGCCGCCCGCGCCCGCTCGTCGCCCTCCCGGGCCAGCGCGAACACCTCGGCCACCGCCTGCTCGTCCAGCGGGTGCAGCGGCTCGTCCGTCGTGGACAGCAGTGTCTCCGGAGTGGCTTCCCGGCCCAGCAGATGCAGCGCGCCGATCTCCCCGGCGGCGCCGCCGTAACCGCGGTGCAGCCGCCCGCCGATCAGCGAACCCGCCCCCGGGCTCAGCCCGGCCAGCACGAACACCACGTCGTCCGTGCCGGCCGCGGCGCCCTTCCAGTGTTCGGCGACGGCCGCCGCGTTGGCGTCGTTCTCCACCAGCACCGGGCACTTGAAGGAACGGCTGAGCCGCTCGCCCAGCTTCAGGCCCGTCCACTGCGGCAGCGCCGTGCTCAGCCGCACCGTGCCGTCGGTCTCCACGATCCCGGGCGTGCCCACGCCCACGGCCCGCAGCGAGCCACGCGCGACCCCGGCGCGCCGCAGCAGCTCGGCGACCACGCCGCGCAGCCGCTCCAGCCGCTCGTCCGCCGCCGCCGTCTCGGCGACCTCCTTGGCCTGGCTGCCCAGTACCCGCCCGTCCAGATCGGACAGCAGCGCGGCGACCCGGTGCGGACCGATCTCCAGGCCCAGCAGATGCCCCGCCTCGGCCCGGAACCGGAACCGGCGCGCGGGCCGCCCCTGACGGCGTGCACTGCCCTCGTCGGCCGCCGTCTCCACGACGAGCCCGCCCTCGATGAGCCCCTCGACGACACCCTCGACGGTCGGCCGGGACAGCCCGGTGACCCGGGTGATCTCGGTGAGCGTCGCGCACTCCGTGGCACGCAGCGCGTGCAGCACCACCGCGGAATTGATCCTTCGCAGCAGCGAGGGATCGCCGCCGGTCAGCTGCGCCACCGTCCGTCCTTCCAGCTCGCGGGCGTGTTGGCCGGATCGTACTCGGCCCGGCGCACCCCGGCGAGTGCCGGGCTGTGCACGGATGCCCGACCGGCAGGGCGCGACAGCAGCCGGCTCAGCGCGGCTCGACGAACCCCGACTCGTACGCGGTGATCACCGCCTGGGTGCGGTCGCGCGCGCCGAGCTTGGCCAGTACGGCGCTCACATGCGACTTGACCGTCTCCGTGCCCACGATCAACCGGGCGGCGATCTCCGCGTTCGACAGCCCCCGTGCCATGAGCCGCAGCACCTCCGCCTCCCGCTCCGTCAGCCGGGCCCGCTCCAGAACGGCGCGCGCCGGCCGGTCGCCGTCGCCGTACCGGGCGGCCAGGCGCCGTACGGAAGCCGGGAACAGCAGCGACTCGCCCTCCGCGACCAGCCGCACCGCATGCACGATCTCGGCCGGGCGGGCCCGCTTCAGCAGAAACCCGTCGGCACCCGCACGCAGCGACTCGTACACGAACTCGTCGTCCTCGAAGGTCGTCACCACGAGGATCTTCGGCGGCTCGGGCACGGTGCGCAGCACCACGCGCGTGGCCTCGATGCCGTCCAGCAACGGCATGCGCACGTCCATGGCGATCACGTCCGGCCGCAGTTGCCGCACAAGGGGGACGACCGCGGCCCCGTCGGCAGCCTCGCCCACCACCTCGATGTCGGGCTGCGCCTCCAGCACGGCCCGCAGACCCGCGCGGACCAAGGGTTCGTCGTCGACGAGGAGTACGGTGACCGGCATCCGGCCAGCCTAGATCAACGCAGCGGCAGCTCCGCGTGCACCTGCCAGTCACCCCCGTCCGGGCCGGTGCGGGCCTTGCCCCCGAGCAGGGCGGCGCGCTCGCGTATCCCGCGCAGGCCGCTGCCCCGCCCGGGGCCGGGTATCGCGCCCGGCAGGGGATTGCGCACTTCCAGGGCGAGCGCGCCGTCCTCGACGGCGACCCGGACCAGCACGGGCACGGCACCGGCGTGCCGCAGCACATTGGTGAGCGCCTCCTGCAGGATCCGGTACCCCTCGCGGGACACTGGCCCGGGCACGGCCGCGACCGGACCCGTCACCTCGGCGTCGACCTTCGCCCCGGAGGCCCGCGCCGACTCCAGGAGCCGGCCGGCCTCGGCCAGCGTGGGCCGGGCGCTCACCGGCCGACCGGCCTCGCGCAGCACGCCCAGCACGCGCTCCAGGTCCTCCAGGGCAGCCCGGCCGGTCTCCTCGATGGCGTCCAGCGCACGGTCGGTGAACTCCGGGTCGCCCGCCGCCCGCGCCGCACCGGCCTGCACCACCGCCACCGTCAGGGCGTGTCCGATCGAGTCGTGCAACTCCCTTGCGATACGGGTGCGTTCCAGCAACTGCTCGGTGCGCTCCTCCAGCGCGGCCAGCCGCTCGGCCGCGGAGGGGCCCAGCAGGCGGCGCGCGCAGACCGTGATCAGCATGCCGAGGCCCACGACCACGCCGTACAGGACGAGCAGCGGGAGCGGCGTCAGCAGTGCCCAGGCTCGGTGCGCCGGCAGTTGGCCCAGCACGGGAAGCCCGGACGGCGCCCGCCCCCAGGCGGCCCGCGCCAGCTCGAACGCGACGACGAGCAGCCACACCGTGACGAACATGCTGATCCAGCCCAAGACCCAGCGCAGCTCCAGCCACACCACCGTGCGCGTCCGGTCCCGCCATGTCGCCGACGGCGCCTCGGAGATGCCCGGCTCCTGCTCACCGGGCGTCAGCAACAGCCGCGCCTGCACCCCCTCGCCCCTGCGCACGGCGGGCACGAGGCCCAGCGGGACGAGCACCACGGCCGGGACCCAGGGCTTCGACATGTCGATGAACATCCACATGCTCTGGATCAGCATGGGCACCCACTGGTGCAGCAGGCGCGTGTACGTCGTCCCGCGCAGCAGCGGGCGCAGGAAGCGGACCATGGGGACATCGTCGCAGGCTGCACCGACAACGGTCCTCCCCCGCACGGGGGAGACGCTCTCCACGGACGGGGGAGGCCCCGAACTCCCCTGAACAGCAAGGCTGGTGCCATGACCAGCATCGACGTACGCGACCTCAGCAAGGAGTTCGGCGGACGGCGGGCCGTGGACCAGCTCACCTTCAGCGTGCGCCCCGGCCGCGTCACCGGCTTCCTCGGCCCCAACGGCGCCGGAAAGTCCACCACCATGCGCCTCGTCCTCGGCCTCGACCGGCCCACCTCCGGCACCGCCACGATCGGCGGCCAGGCCTACGCCACCCTCAGCGAGCCCCTGCGCCGGGTGGGCGCGTTGCTCGACGCGCGGGCCGCGCACGGCTCCCGTACCGCCCGCGACCATCTGCGCGCCCTCGCCGCGAGCAACCGGATCCCGGACCGCCGGGTCGACGCAGTCCTGGAGGAGACCGGACTGGCCGCGGTGGCACGGCGCCGGGTGCGGACGTACTCCCTCGGCATGCGCCAGCGGCTCGGCATCGCCGCCGCCCTGCTCGGGGACCCCGAGGTGATCCTGCTCGACGAACCCGCCAACGGCCTCGACCCCGAAGGCATCGTGTGGATCCGGACCCTGCTGCGGCGGCTCGCCGCCGAAGGCCGTACGGTCCTGGTCTCCAGCCACCTGATGGGCGAGACCGCCGCCTTCGCCGACCACCTCGTGATCCTGGGCCGGGGGCGCCTGCTGGCCGACACACCGGTCCGGGAGTTCATCCACGCGCGCGTACGGCCGCACGTCAGGATCCGCACCACCGAGCCCGGCGCGCTGGACGACCTGCTCGCCCGGCACGGCCTCGACGCCACCGCGGACCCCGACGGGGCTCGGACCGTGCGGCACGCGCGCGTGGACGACCTCGGCCGGCTCATGGCTGAGGCGGGCGTCCCCGTCCTGGAACTCACCGCACAGGACGCCACCTTGGAAGAGGCGTATCTCGATCTGACCGCGGCCGAGGCCGAGTTCACCACACTGCCCCAGGAGGCCTGACCATGCCCTTCGTACCCGTACTGCACGCCGAGTGGATCAAGATCCGCACTCTGCGCTCGCTCCTCTGCGGCCTGGCCGGGATCCTCCTCGCCACCACCGCCTTCTCGGCCGCCGAGGCCGGCGCAGGCGACCACTCGGACCCGCTGTACTCGGTGTTCTTCGGCGTCGGCCTCGGCCAGATCGCCGCGATCGCGTTCGGTACGACGGCCGTGGCGGCGGAGTTCCGGGGCGGCGCGCTGCGGCTGACGCTGTCGGCGGTGCCGGACCGACGGCGGTGGTTCGCCGCCAAGGCCACCGCGATCGCCCTGCCCGTGCTGGCCGTCGGCCTCCTCACCGGGCTGGTGACCCTACTGGTCGGCAAGGCGGTTCTCGGCGCGTCCGGGCCGACGTGGACCGAGGGCCTGCGCGGCGCCGTCGGCTGCGGCCTCCAGCTGACCCTGATGGCACTGTTCGCGGCCGGACTCGCCGCCGTGCTGCGCAGTGGCGTCGCGACCCTGTCCGTACTGATCCCGTTCGTGCTGATCGTGTCCTTCGTCGTCGGCGACCTGTCCGGCAGCGTCGCCGACTTCCTCCCCGACCGGGCCGGCCAGGTGGCCCTGCACAGCACCTGGGACGGCGCCCTCGGCCCGTGGAGCGGGCTCGCGGTGACCGCGCTGTGGGCGGCGGCCGCCCTGCTCGTGGGCGTCTGGCGCATCGACCGCGGGGACGCCTGACGGCCCGCCAATTGTCAGTGCCGCCCGCTTTACTGGATCACATGGACATCGCGACGTGCCTGACCGTCATCGATTCGCTGTGCGCAGGGGAGTTCCCCGCCGCGCACGGCAGAACGGAACACGGCGAGAGCGGGCCCGCGTTCCACATGGCCGCCTTAGAGACGAGCGGCGACTTCTCGGAGGACGACGGGCCCGGGCGGGAGGAGACGGCGGCGCAGTACGAGGCCGACCGGGACGCCCTGGCCGAGCGGATGGCGCAACGGTGGGGTCCCGCGCAGTACATCAGCCTGTACAGCGTTCTGGAGCGGACGACGCTCGGCGAGGACATACCGCAGCCGTGGGCAGGCCTCGGCGGGCACGTCCCGGACGTCATGCTCTGGCAGCCGCCCGGGACCGGCCGCTGGCTAGCGCTCGGGGTGTCCCAGTGGACCGGTCACGCGCCGTTCCAGCTGCTGGCGGTGGTCACCACCGTGGACCCGCCGTGACCCGTCCGGACCGGCGCGGCGGCCCGTATCCGGCCGACCTAGGCCGGCGCGGCGACCCGCAGCCGGGCGAACTCCTCCGCCATGGTCGCCGCCGTCCAGTGCGCGTTCAGCCCGCTGGGATTGGGCAGCACCCACACCCGGGTGTCCCCGATGGTCCGCTCCTGCGGCCCCACTCGCGCGTGCCGCTCGCCGAAGGCCGCCCGGTACGCGGTCACCCCGACCACGGCCAGCCATCCCGGCCGCAGCCGGGTCACCTTCTCGGTGAGCAGCCGGCCGCCCTCGACGTACTCCTCGGCGGTCAGTTCGTCGGCCCGCGCGGTCGCCCGCGCCACGACGTTCGTGATGCCCAGTCCGTACGACAGCAGCTCCCGCTGCTCGGTCGGCTTCAGCAGCCTCGGGGTGAAGCCGGACAGATGCAGCACCGGCCAGAACCGGTTGCCGGGGCGGGCGAAGTGATGGCCGGTCGCGGCCGTCATCAGCCCCGGATTGATGCCGCAGAACAGCACCTGGAGGCCGTCCGCGACGACGTCCGCCACGAGACGGTCGCGGGCGGCCTCAAGGTCCGCCTTGGTGAGGCGGGGAGAGCGGGGAGAGCCGGGCGTGCGGGTCAGAGGATCGCCCCGGGGGTGTAACCGGCGGCCTCCGGGTGCTGCTTGGCGATCTCCTCGATCCGGCCGACGACGAGACCCACCTGGTCGGCGGCGGCGCCCGTGAAGGACAGCTTGTCGGCCATCAGCGCGGCGAGCTGCTCGCGGTCGAGCGGCAGCCGCTCGTCGGCGGCGAGCTTGTCGAGCAGGTCGTTGCGTTCGGCGCCCTGCTCGCGCATCGCGAGCGCGGTGGAGACGGCGTTCTCCTTGATCGCCTCGTGCGCGACCTCACGGCCCACCCCGGCCCGCACGGCGCCCATCAGCACCTTGGTGGTGGCGAGGAAGGGAAGGTAGCGGTCCAGTTCGCGGGCGATCACCGCCGGGAAGGCGCCGAACTCGTCGAGAACCGTGAGGAAGGTCTCCAGCAGACCGTCGAGCGCGAAGAACGCGTCCGGCAGCGCGACCCGGCGTACCACCGAGCAGGACACGTCGCCCTCGTTCCACTGGTCGCCGGCCAGCTCGCCGGTCATCGAGGCGTAGCCACGCAGGATCACCATCAGGCCGTTGACGCGCTCGCAGGAGCGGGTGTTCATCTTGTGCGGCATCGCCGAGGAGCCGACCTGGCCCGGCTTGAAGCCCTCGGTGACCAGCTCGTGCCCGGCCATCAGCCGGATCGTCCTGGCCAGTGAGGAGGGGGCGGCGGCGAGCTGCACCAGCGCGGTGACGACCTCGTAGTCCAGCGAGCGCGGGTAGACCTGGCCGACCGAGGTGAACGCCTGCGAGAAGCCCAGGTGCCCGGCGATCCGGTTCTCCAGCTCGGCGAGCTTGGCCGCGTCACCGCCGAGCAGGTCCAGCATGTCCTGCGCGGTGCCGACCGGGCCCTTGATGCCGCGCAGCGGGTAGCGGCCCAGCAGCTCCTCGACGCGGCCATGGGCGACGAGCAGCTCGTCGGCGGCGGTCGCGAACCGCTTGCCGAGCGTGGTGGCCTGTGCGGCCACATTGTGCGAGCGGCCGGCCATGACCAGCTCGGCGTACTCGCCCGCCAGCTTGCCGAGGCGCGCCAGCACGGCGACCGTACGGTTGCGCACCAGCTCCAGCGAGAGCCGGATCTGCAGCTGTTCGACGTTCTCCGTGAGGTCGCGGGAGGTCATGCCCTTGTGCACGTGCTCGTGCCCGGCGAGGTCGTTGAACTCCTCGATCCGGGCCTTCACATCGTGCCGGGTGACCTTCTCGCGCTCGGCGATCGAGGCCAGGTCGACGGTGTCGAGGACACGCTCGTAGTCGGCGATCGCCTCGTCCGGCACCTCGATGCCGAGGTCCTTCTGGGCGCGCAGCACGGCGAGCCAGAGCTGCCGCTCCAGCTTCACCTTCTGCTCGGGGGACCAGAGCGTGGCGAGCTCGGCGGAGGCGTAGCGTCCGGCGAGGACGTTCGGGATGCGGGGCTTGGCGGGCGCAGGAGTCACGTGTCCAGAGTTTACCGTCCGTCCATACAGGGTCCGTACCGTCCATGCGCTGTACGAATCCACAGGTCAGCAGGCTGTCGCGCGGGTCTGCCGCGCCCGTTCGCGGGACGTGTGTGAGAGGGCGCCGCGCACGGTCCCCAGCCGCCGTTCCGCAGACATCGGACGCCGTGCGGTTTTTTCCAAGACGCCCCGCACCTTCCACAGGCAGGCTCACCTGGTCGCGCGTTCGGGGTCCCTTTGACCGCGGGATCTCGGTACGGCGCGATCCGCTTCCGCTGCCGCGAGGTGAGACAGGCAGCACGAGCGGCCACAACAGCGATCAGAATCACCGACGAGAAGGAGATTCCGGATGAAACGGGGCGGTTTCAAGCGGGGGCTCGTGGTTGGCGCCTCCCTCATCGGATTCGGCGTGGCTGCCCTGGCCGTGCCGAACACCGCGTCCGCGGCGGGGGAGCTTCAGGTCACCGTTCACACGAACTACGCGGACAGCATCCAGGTGTATGGCACGAACCAGTACGGGAATGAGGCGGAAACGGGCTGGATCCCGACGCCCAACGCCTGGACCCGTGTCCCCGACTACTGGTGGCGAGGAACAGTCACCGTGCACGGGATCGGCCGGCACAACGGCCGCACCGTCGAGTCGTACGCCACGTGCCGTGTCGTGCCTGGTGGCACGCCCAATTACGCGGATTGCTACGCCTTGTAGCCTGCCGCCTGCGAGGATCCGCGCAATCCGCTGACCTCGGGGCGCGACCGCTGCCGGCGCCTGTGAGAGGCCCCGGCAGCGGTCACGAGATGTGCGAAGGCCCGCTCGGAGTGAAGCAGGTGTTCGTGCTCGGCGTGGGCAAGCTTCGGCGGGGCTACGAGAGGCCTGTCACGCCTGGCCCTCGTACGGCAGCAGCTCCGGACGCTTCGGTGGGCGGCCGTCACCCGAGGAGCGGCCGGTCAGGCGGCGGCCGATCCAGGGCAGCAGATGCTGCCGGGCGAACCGGACGTCCGCCGCCCGGCGCGTCACCCAGCCCGGCGGGAGCGTGGCCGGCATCGGGACCCGCCACTCGGTGTCCTCCGGCTCGTACCCGAGCGTCTGCCACACCGCCTCGGCGACCCGGCGGTGCCCCTCCGCCGTCAGATGCAGCCGGTCCACGTCCCACAGCCGGGGGTCGCCGAGCGAGGGCGCCCCGTACAGGTCGGCGACGACCGCGCCGTGCTTGCCGGCCAGTTCTTCGACGCAGGCGAACAGCTCCTCCATACGCGGCCGGAACCGCTCCAGCACCGGTCCCTGGCGGCCGGGGCTGCGCATCAGCACCAGCTGCCGGCAGGACGGGGCCAGCCGCTCCACGGCCTCGGTCAGCAGGCCCTTGACCCGGCCCATGTCGCACTTGGGCCGCAGGGTGTCGTTGAGCCCGCCGACCAGCGTGATCACGTCGGGGTTCATGGCGGCAGCCACGTCCACCTGCTCGTCGACGATCTGCCCGATGAGCTTCCCGCGCACGGCAAGGTTGGCGTACCGAAAGCCCGGTGTGCGGGCGGCCATCCGCGTGGCGAGCAGGTCGGCCCAGCCTCGGTAGGAGCCGTCGGGCAGCAGGTCCGACATGCCCTCGGTGAAGGAGTCGCCGACCGCGACCAGGCTGCCGTACGGGGGAGGTGTGGGATTCATCTGCATGGCGTGAGCGATGGTATCCCGGCTCCATACCCGCCGGTCGGTCGCCCCGTGAACGCTCGGCGTCACCCCGGTGCAGGCTGTCCGAACAGCTCCCGCAGCACGTCCTCCATGGTCACCAGTCCGGCCAGCCGGCCGTCGTCGCCGAGCACCGCCGCGAGATGCGTACGGCTGCCCCGCATCGCGGTGAGCACGTCGTCCAGCGGGGTCCGCTCCCGTACCCGGGCGATGGGCCGCATGTCGCGCAGCCGGAACGGCACGTCCCGCGGCGAGGCGTCCAGTGCGTCCTTGACGTGCAGATAGCCCACGATCCGTCGGCCCACGTCGACCACCGGGAACCGGGAGAAGCCCGACTCGGCCGACAGCCGCTCCAGCTGCTCCGGAGTGACGCCCACGTGCGCGTACACCACGCGCTCCAGCGGCACCACGACGTCCCGCACCGGCCGGCTGCCCAGCTCCAGGGCGTCGTGCAGCCGCTCCCGTGCCCGGTCGTCGATCAGACCCGCCTCGCCGGCGTCCTTGACGATCTCGGCCAGCTCGGCGTCCGTGAAGGTCGCCGCGACCTCGCCCTTCGCCTCCACTCTGAGCAGCTTCAGCAGCCCGTTCGCGAAGGCGTTGATCGTGAAGATCACCGGGCGCAGTGCCCGGGAGAGCGCGACCAGCGGCGGGCCGAGCAGCAGCGCGCTGCGCACCGGTTCCGCGAGCGCGATGTTCTTCGGGACCATCTCGCCCAGCAGCATGTGCAGATAGGTCGCGAGGGTCAGCGCGATCACGAAGGACACCGCGTGGCCCGCGCTCTGCGGCACGCCGAGCGCGTGGAACACCGGCTCCAGCAGATGCGCGATCGCGGGCTCGGCGACCACGCCCAGGACCAGCGTGCACAGCGTGATGCCGAGCTGTGCGGCGGCCAGCAGCGCGGAGACGTGCTGCAGGCCCCAGAGCACGGCCTTCGCGCGCCGGTCGCCGTCCTGGGCCAGCGGCTCGATCTGCGAGCGGCGCACGGAGATCAGCGCGAACTCGGCGCCGACGAAGAAGGCGTTGACGACCAGGGTCGTCAGGCCGATCAGCAGCTGTACGGCGGTCATCGCGCCCCCTTTGCGGTCTCATGGGCCTGCTCGTCGTCCAGCGGCGCGTGCAGCAGCACCCGGGCCGCCCGGCGGCCCGTGGCGTCCACCACGTCCAGCCGCCAGCCGGCGACCTCGACCGTGTCACCGGTCCGCGGTATCCGGCCCAGCAGGGTCGCGACCAGTCCGGCCAGCGTCTCGTACGGCCCCTCGGGCACCCGCAGGCCCACGCGCGCGAGCTGGTCGGTGCGGGCGGCGCCGTCGGCCGAGTACAGGGCCCGGCCGTCCTCGTCCGCCCCGGCGGGGGCGAGGTCGGGCGTCTCGTGCGGGTCGTGCTCGTCCCGCACCTCGCCGACGACCTCCTCGACGATGTCCTCCAGGGTCGCGACGCCCGCCGTGCCGCCGTACTCGTCGATGACGACGGCCATGGTGCGCCTGCCGCCGAGCCGGTCCAGCAGCCGGTCGACGGTCAGGGACTCGGGGACGAGCAGCGGCTCGCGCATCTCCTGGGAGACGCGGCGGTGGCGGCGCTGTTCGGCGGGTACCGCCAGGATGTCCTTGACGTGGGCGACGCCGACGACCGAGTCCAGGCTGCCCTGGTAGACCGGGAACCGGGACAGACCGGTGGCCCGGGTCGCGTTCGCCACGTCCTCGCAGGTCGCCTGGGTGTCGAGGGCGATCACCTGGACGCGCGGGGTCATCACGTTCTCCGCCGTCAGGTCGGCCAGGTTCAGAGTCCGTACGAACAGCTCGGCGGTGTCCGCCTCCAGCGCGCCCTCCTTGGCGGAGTGCCGGGCGAGCGCGGCCAGCTCCTGCGGGCCGCGCGCGGAGGCCAGCTCCTCGGCGGGCTCGATGCCGAACCGGCGTACGACATGGTTGGCCGTGTTGTTCAGGTGCGTGATGAAGGGCCGGAAGGCCGCGCTGAACCAGCGTTGCGCGTTGCCCACCCGCTTGGCCATGGTCAGCGGCGTGGAGATCGCCCAGTTCTTCGGGACCAGCTCGCCGACGACCATCAGGAACACCGTCGACAGGGCCGTACCGACCACCAGGGCGACCGAACTCGCTGTGCCGCCCGACAGGCCCGTCGCCCGGAACGGGCCCGCGAGCAGCTTGGCGATCGACGGCTCGGCGAGCATGCCGACCACCAGATTGGTGACCGTGATGCCGAGCTGGGCGCCGGAGAGCTGGAAGGTCAGGTTCCGTACGGCCTTCAGGGCGCCCGCGGCGCCGCGTTCACCGCGCTCGACTGCTCGCTCCAGCTCGCCGCGCTCGACCGTGGTCAGCGAGAACTCCGCCGCCACGAAGGCGCCGCAGGCCAGTGACAGCAGGATCGCCACCAGGAGGAGGAGCACTTCGGTCATCGGGTCACCCCCGTCCCATGATCGGAGAGGGCGGGACGGGACGCGCGGTGGCGCGGACTGGGAGGCTCGCCCATGGGCGGACGCTCACAACCTTTCATAGCGGGCCGAGTACTCCCTCAATGGTAAAGGACGAGCAAAGCCTCTCTGCGGGGTCAGTCCGTGAGCGGCTTCACCCAGCGCCGCCAGTGCTCCTCCGGGCCGTACCCGGCCGCACTCCAGGCGTGGTGCGCGGTCTCGTTGCGGACCAGCACCATCGCGTCCGCGCGCCGCCCGCCGAGCCGCACGAAGCGCTCCTCGGCGGTGGCCAGCAGCGCCGAGCCGATGCCCTGCCGGCGCCGCCCCGGATGCACCGCGAGCCGGTACAGATGGCAGCGCCAGCCGTCGAACCCCGCGATCACCGTGCCGACCAGCTCACCCTCCCGCTCGGCGAGGATCAGCGCCTCGGGGTCGCGGGCGACGAGGCGCTCCACCCCGTCCCGGTCGTCGCTGATGCTGGTGCCCTCGGCGGCCGTCTTCCAGAAGGCGAGCACGGCGTCGAGGTCGGAGTGGGTCGCGGGGCGTATGCGTACATCGGTCATCTGATCATCGGACCATGCGATACGTGCCGCGCGCACGGATTTCCGTCAAGCGGACTCCTCGCGCAGCCTCTCCATCACCGGCGCGAACGCCTCCATGTGCGGCTCCAGCACGGTCAGATACGAGAACCCGTACCGCTCGCGCTGCGCCCGCACCCGCGCGACGACGTCCTCCAGCGGGCCGGCCAGCACGATGGGCAGGGCCAGAACGTCGTCCATGGTCAGCTGCGGCTGCCGCTCCAGCAGCGGCTTCAGCACGGGCTCCGGGTCGTCCGTGACGGCCACGAGCTGGAGGAGCAGATTCAGCTCCGCCGGCTCCGCCCGGCCCGCCGCCAGATCCCGGTACCGCGCCACCCGCTCGTCCAGCTCCCCGGCGGAGAGCGGCTCCAGCACACCCGGCGTCGACCCCGGCCGGGCTCCGGTGAAGGCCGCGATGTCCGCGTGCTCGGCGGCCAGCCGCAGCATCCGGTCGCCGTTGGCACCGATCAGCAGCGGCACCCGGGACTGCACGGGGCACGGCACGGGGGTCCCCCCGGTCGGGCGGAGCCGAGACGAGGGGAGTTCGGCGGAGCCGAGAAGCCGGTCCAACTCCCCGACCATGCGCGCGAGATGGTCCACCCGCTCGCGCGGCGAGCCGTACGGCAGCCCGGCCGTCTCGTGCTCGGTCGGCACATACCCGGTGCCCAGCCCGAGTTCGAGGCGCCCGCCGGTGAGCGCGTCCGTGGTCGCCACCTCGCGGGCGAGCAGGGCCGGGTTCCAGAAGCCCGCGTTGAGCACGAACGTGCCGAGCCGGGGCCGCTCGGTGGCCTCGGCCGCCGCGACCAGCGCCGGGAAGGGCGCGACCATCCCCAGATGGTCCGGGACGAGGATCACGTCGTACCCCAGCTCCTCGGCGCGCCGGCACTTCGCGCGCCACTCGGCGGCGGGCGCGGGCGTGAGCAGATTGACCCCGAAGCGGAACGGACGCGGCATGAAGTCTCCCCGGTTCGATGCGACTTGAGCCTGCATCATGATCCCATCAGGGCGGCCGCGCACGGTCACTCGTGGGCGATCGCCGCCAGCACATTCATCCGCGACGCCCGCAGCGCCGGCAGCAGCGCCGCCACCACGCCGACCACCGCCGAGCCGAGTACGACGGCGACGATCGTGGTCCAGGGGATCGCCAGCGCCGTCAGCCCGCGCAGGGCCAGCACCCGCTGCATGCACACCCCCCACACGAGCCCCAGCGCCAGCCCGAGCACCGCGCCGAACACCGCGATCACCACCGACTCCAGCCGGATCATCCGGCGCAACTGCCGCCGCCCCAGTCCGATCGCGCGCAGCAGCCCGATCTCCCGGGTGCGCTCCACCACCGACAGCGCGAGGGTGTTGACCACGCCGAGCACGGCGATGACGATCGCCAGCCCGAGCAGCGCGTACACCAGGTAGAGCAGGACGGCGATCTGGTCGTGGACCAGCTTCTTGTAGTCGGTCTGGTTGCGCACCTGGACCTGCGGGAACGGCGTGAGCGCGTGTTCCAGGCGAGGACGCAGGTCCTGCGGTTTCGTCCCGGCGGCGGCATTGACGTAGAGCACGGAGTCCTGTGCGTCCGGCACGTACTTCTCCACGGTGGCGAGGCCGAAGGAGAGACCGCCCTGCGCGCCGAACCCGTCCGCCGTGTCCTGGTGAGTGAGCGCTCCGACGGTCAGCTCCGCGTGCCGCCCGCCCGGGAACTCGACCGGTACGACACTGCCGACGCGCACGCCGTGGTTCTTCGCGAAGCCGGCGTCCATGGCGAGGTGCCCGTCCGCCAGCGCGGCCGCCGAACCGCCCTGCGCGTAGGTGATGTGCACGACGTCGTCGAGCCCAGGGCCGTACGCGGTGGCCGTCGTTCGGACCCGGTCGCCGTCCGGCAGCCGTACGGCGATCTGAGTGAGCCGCTGCGGTACGACGCGCCCCACGCCGTGCGTCGCCACCACGGCGTCCCGCACCTTCTTGGTGAACGGGATGAAGTTGGTGTTCTGGATGATGAAGTCGGCGCCGAGGTTCTTGTCGATCTGCTGGTCGAACGACGCGGACATCGAGGCGCTGGCCACCGACATCCCGCCGACCAGGGCCAGCCCCACCATCAGCGCGGCGGCCGTGGCTCCGGTACGGCGCGGGTTGCGCAGGGCGTTGCGCTGGCTCATCCGGCCGACCGGGCCGAACAGCGCGGGGAAGGCACCGCCGAGGACCCGGATCACCGGGCGCACCAGCAGCGGACCGGCGACGACGGTCGCGATCAGCGTCAGGGCCACGCCGAGCCCGAGCAGCGAGGCCGCCTGCGCGGTCCTCGTGGCCGCCGCGCACCCGGCCAGTGCCGCCGCGCCGACCGCCCCGATCACCGCACCGGCGATCGCCCGCGTCTTCAACGGCCTGCCCACACCGGCGACCTCGGCATCCGCGAGTGCCGCCATCGGCGACACGGCCGCCGCCCGTCGCGCCGGCAGATAGGCGGCCACGAAGGTGACGCCGAGACCGACGACGTACGCCGCGACGGGCGTACCCCAGCCGATGACCATCTCCGTGGCCTTCAGGTTCATCCCGAACGCGGTCATCAGCCGGATCAGCCCGAGCGCCAGCCCGATCCCGGCCGCGAGACCGAGCGTCGAACCGACCAGGCCGAGCAGCAGCGCCTCCGTGAGCACCGAGCGCCGTACCTGCCGCCGGTCCGCGCCGAGCGCCCGCAGCAGGCCCAGTTCCCGGGTGCGCTGGGCGATCAGCATCGAGAAGGTGTTGACGATGAGGAAGACGCCGACGAGGAGCGCGACACCGGCGAAGCCCAGCATCACGTACTTGATCACGTCGAGGAACGCGCCCAGGCTGGCCGCCGCCGACTTGGCCTGCTCGTTCGCGGTCTTCAGGTCGTAGCCGCCGGTGCCGATCGCCGCGCCGATCCGGCGCTTCAGCTCCGCGTCGGACACCCCCTTCGCGGCGTCCGCCGTGACGCTGGTCGCCTTCGCGGCCGAGCCCAGCAGTTCACGGCCCGCGACCGCCGGGTCCAGGAAGACCAGGGCCGCGCCGGGGTTGGTCGTGGTGAACGTGGCGATGCCGGTGACCCGCACCCGGAAGGTGCCCGGCTGTGCCTGCACGGTCAGCGTGTCGCCGGTCCGTACGTGCCGCTTGCCGGCCGTGTCGGCGTCCAGCAGCGCCTCGCCCGCACCGCGCGGTGCATGGCCCGAGGTGAGTCGCACCGGGCTGCGGTCGGTGAGGTGCCAGGCCATGACTATGGTCGGGGCGCCGGTGGTCGGGCCGACCGGCTTGTCGCGGCTGTCGACCACGACGGCGTTCTGCACCGACACCTCGGCGCGGGCCGCCACGACCCCCTCGACCTTCGCCACCCGGTCCCGCAGCGCGGCCGGCACGGTCTGCACCGCACCGCTCACCCGGGCCGCCCTCAGGTCCTGCTGTTTCGGCTGGACCGTCACATCGGCGGCCGTGGAGGCGAACAGCCGGTCGAACGTCCGCGTGACGGTGTCGGAGAAGATCAGGCTGCCCGCGACGAACGCCACGGACAGGATCACGGCCAGCGCGGACAGCGCGAGCCGTCCCTTGTGCGCGAGGAAACTGCGCAGGGTGGCCTTGAGCACGGGGTCAGTCCTCCTGGGCGGTGCCGTCGTCGCCGAGCCGGTCCCGGACGACGTCGAAACGCTTCATGCGTTCCAGTACGGCCTCCGCCGTCGGCCGCTCCATCCCGTCCACGATCCGCCCGTCGGCCAGGAAGAGCACCAGGTCGGAATGGGCGGCGGCGCCGGGATCGTGAGTGACCATGACGACCGTCTGCCCGAGATCGTCCACCGCTTCGCGCAGGAAGCCCAGCACCTCCAGACCGGCCCGCGAGTCGAGGTTGCCGGTCGGCTCGTCCGCGAAGATCAGCTCAGGCCGGGAGGCCAGCGCCCGCGCGCACGCGACGCGCTGCTGCTGACCGCCGGAGAGCTGGGCGGGCCGGTGCCGCAGCCGGTCGCGCAGGCCGAGCGTGTCGATGACCTGCTTCAGCCACCGCTCGTCGGGCCTGCGGCCCGCGATGTCCATGGGCAGGGTGATGTTCTCGGCGGCCGTCAGCGTCGGGATGAGGTTGAACGACTGGAACATGAACCCGACCCGGTCCCGGCGGAGCCGGGTCAGCTCCCGCTCCCTCAGCCCGGTGATCTCGGTGCCGCCCAGCCACACCTGACCGGCCGACACCGTGTCGAGTCCGGCCAGACAGTGCATGAGCGTGGACTTCCCCGACCCCGAGGGCCCCATGACGGCGGTGAAACGGCCGCGCGCGATGTCCACGTCCACCGAGTCCAGGGCGATGACGGCCGTCTCGCCGGAGCCGTACGCCTTGGTGAGCCCGCGGGCGCGGGCCGCGACGGCGCCCCCCGGCGCGTACTGCGCATCGGATGTGGACAAGACCGCCTCCCGGTCGCCTGAAGCCTTTCCGAACCGTCCGTGTGAACCGCCGTGCGGGGCGAGCGTAAGGGACACGCCGACTCGGCGCAGCACTCCGTGCGCCCTTGCTTTGCTAGCACCCCGGCGCTAGCGTCGAAGCATGGCGAAGACCCAGCTGAACGTGCGCGTGGACGAGGGCACCGCCCGCGCGGCTCGCGAACGCGCCCTGGCCCGCGGCATCAGCGTCAACCGCTATATAGAAGAGCTGGTCAGACAGGACACCGGCGAGGCCGGTCATACGTTCGTCGAGGCCGCCGCCGACTTCATGAAGCAGTACGAGTCCGTGTTCGCCGAGGAGTTCACCGAGACCCGCGGCACCCGAACCGGGGACGGCAACTGATCCCTTGAACGATGTCAGCATCGACCTTGCCTGGCTCCTCATGCTCGCCGAACAGAGAACCCCCGGAGATCCGCAGGTCACCGACTGGGGCGCGCTGGTCGCCGCCGTCGCGCGGCACCGCGCCGAGATATTCGGCGTGCCCGTCTACGACGACCCGCACACCCGCGCCGCCTCCCTGCTCCAGCTGCTGATCCACCTGCCGGCGCTGGAGCGGTCCAACGCGCTCTTCGCCTCCGCGGTCGCCTATGCCTACCTGGTCACCAGCGGCGTGAAGGTGGCCACCTCACCCGAGCAGGTGCGCGACCTCGCCCGACTGGTCAAGGAGGAAGCGGCCGGCGTGGACGACATCGCGCGCGAGCTGCGCCGCTGGAGCCTGTGATCAGCGCGCGCTCGGCTCGTCCGGCCGCCAGGCGACGCCGAGCGCGCAGTACGACGTCGGCAGCGCCGGCCCGTGCTCCGGCATGAGCACCGGGCGCTGGGGGCCGAGCGTGAACCCGGCCGCGCGCAGTGCGGCCACCGGCTGCCGGGCCAGATGGCAGCCGCCGGCCAGCGTGGGCCACACCGTCCGGTCCAGGGCGCGCTGGGTCAGCGTCATCAGGCGGCCGCCGCCCCGGCCGTGCTCGAAGAACCGCACCTGGCCGCCCGGCCTGAGGACGCGCCGTACCTCGCTCAGCGTCCGTGGTACGTCCCGCACGCTGCACAGCACCAGGGACAGGACGGCCGCGTCGAACGCCTCGCTCTTGACCGGCAGGGCCTCGGCCGTGCCCGGCACGACGTCGACCGGCACCTGGGCGCGCAGCGCCGACTCCAGCGCCAACTGCCTGAGCAGCGGTTCCGGTTCGATGGCGACGACCTCCGCGACGGTGCCGGGATAGTGGGCGAAGTTCAGCCCGTTGCCCGCGCCGATCTCGATGACCCGGCCCGAGAGTCCGGCGAGCAGCCGGTCCCGCAGCCCGGCCACGCCCATCCGGGTCTCGGCACGCACGCTGACGCGGGCGTAGCAGCGCGCGAAGACCGGATGGTGGACGGGACTCTGCGCCACCTTGCCGGAGGCGGAGGACAGCAGCCGCATGGGGAACCTCCCGGAGCAGGACGGCCTGGGAAGAGTTTCCCCCGTACGACGTCCCCGCACCCCCCGGCGCGGAGCCCCGTGCTCACAACGCCACCTGGATCCGGCCCCTACAGCGCCACCCGTACGCGGAACGCCTCCGCGTCCCACGTCCCGTCCAGCCGGGGTGCCAGCCAGCGCGGTGCCGCCGCACGGAAGTCGGCCGGCGGCAGTGCTCCCGCGCCGGAGGGGATCGCGCCCAGGAGCGGGGATCCCGCGACCTCGGGCAGGTCGGCCACGTTGCAGCGGGTGGCGAGGTCGGGGGAGTCGGGCCAGCTGCCGATGACCACGCCGGCCGGCTCCAGCTCCCGGCGGCGCAGTTCGCGCGCCGTCAGCTCCGTGGTGTTCAGGGTGCCGAGCCCGGCCGTGGCCACGACCAGGACGGGGGCGTTCAGCAGGCGCGCCGCGTCGGCGAGGGTTCCGCCCGTCGCGTCGAAGCGGACCAGCAGCCCGCCCGCGCCCTCCACCAGCACCAGATCGTGCTCCGCGGCCAGCTCGGCCGCCCGGTCGGCCACCTCGTGCGGGCGCACCGGGGCCATGCCCGCCCGCCGGGCCGCCGTGCCCGGTGCCAACGGCTCGGGATAGCGGGCGAGTTCGGTGGCCGTGACCGGACCCGCGAGCCGCGCGACCTCGTCGGCGTCCCCGCGCTCGTCCGGCCGTACCCCCGTCTGGGCGGCCTTGAGCACGGCCACCGAGCGCCCGGCCGCGAGCGCGGCGGCGGCGACGGCGGCCGTGGTGACGGTCTTGCCGACCTCCGTGCCCGTCCCGGTGATCACCAGTACCGGCATGTCATCCCTCCCGCGCCGCGGCGCACACCGCGCGCGCGATCCGTGCCACGTCCTCGTCCGAGGTGATGTACGGCGGCATCGTGTAGACCAGGTCGCGGAAGGGGCGCAGCCAGACGCCCTCCCGTACGGCGGCCGCGGTGGCCGCGGCCATGTCCACCTCGTGGTCGAGCTGGACGACGCCGATCGCCCCGAGGACGCGGACGTCCCGTACCCCGGGCAGTTCGCGCGCCGGTGCCAGGCCTTCCCACAGGCCCGCCTCGATCCGCTTGACCTCCGTCCGCCAGTCCTGCCCGAGGAGCAGGTCGAGGGAGGCACAGGCCACGGCGGCCGCCAGCGGGTTGCCCATGAACGTGGGGCCGTGCGCGAGCACCGGCACCTCGCCCCGCGAGATCCCCTCGGCGATCCGCGCGGTGCACAGCGTGGCCGCCAGCGTCATGTAGCCGCCGGTCAGCGCCTTGCCCAGGCACATCACATCCGGGGTGACACCCGCATGGTCCGCGGCGAACAGCTCACCCGTGCGGCCGAAGCCGGTGGCGATCTCGTCGAACACCAGCAGCACGTCGTGCGCGTCGCACGCCTCGCGCAGCACCCGCAGATAGGCGGGGGAGTGGAAACGCATCCCGCCCGCGCCCTGCACCACCGGCTCCACGATCACCGCGGCCAGCTCGTCCGCGTGCCGGGCGATCAGCTCGCGCAGCCGGTCGGCGTACGACTCCTCGTACCGGGTGGGCGGCGCGTCGGCGAACACCTGGCGCGGCAGCACGCCGGACCACAGCCCGTGCATCCCGCCCTTGGGGTCGCACACCGACATCGGCTGCCAGGTGTCCCCGTGGTAGCCGCCCCGCCAGGTCAGCAGCCGCTGCTTGCCGGACCGGCCGAGCGAGCGCCAGTACTGCAGGCACATCTTCACCGCGACCTCGACCGACACCGAACCGGAGTCGGCGAGGAAGACATGCTCCAGGCCATCGGGTGACATGTCGACAAGGTGCTTCGCGAGCCGTACGGCGGGCTCGTGCGTGAGCCCGCCGAACATCACATGGCTCATCCGCCCGAGCTGCTCGTGCGCCGCCTCGTTGAGGACCGGGTGGTTGTAGCCGTGGATCGCCGACCACCACGAGGACATGCCGTCCACCAGTTCGCCCGAGCCGTCGGCGAGCCGCAGCCGGACCCCGCTCGCCGACTCCACGACGAGCGGTTCGGCGCGTCCGGGCATCGGGCCGTAGGGATGCCAGACATGCCGCCGGTCCAGCTCCAGCAGTTCCGGGACGCTCAGGCCGGGCAGGTCAGGCATTGGGCGCGAGGTCCGTTCCGGCGCCCCGGCGGCGGACGGCGACGAGGTCGGGGCGCGCCTCCTGCGGGGCCGGCGCGACCGCCGTACCCGCGGTACCGCACCCCCCGGCCGTCGTACCGCACGTGTCGGCCGCCGCAGTCGTACCGCAGGCGTCCGCGTCCTCGTGCGAGCCGCAGCCCTCGTGCGAGCCGCAGACGGAGCCGCAGCCGCCCGCGGCATCGACCCGGTGCTGCGGCAGCGTCACCTCGCCCGCGCCCTCCACCTCGAAGCCGGCGTCCGCGATCATCTCCAGGTCGGCCTTGCCGGCCTGGCCCTCGCTGGTCAGGTAGTCGCCGAGGAAGATCGAGTTGGCGAGGTGCAGCGCGAGCGGCTGCATCGTGCGGAGGTGGACCTCGCGGCCGCCCGCGATCCGGACCTCCACGTCCGGGCAGACGAACCGGACCATCGCGAGGATCCGCAGACAGCGCTGCGGGGTGAGGTTCCACTCCTTGGCCAGCGGGGTGCCCTCGAACGGGATGAGGAAGTTCACCGGCACCGAGTCCGGGTCCAGCTCACGCAGCGAGAAGACCACGTCGACGAGGTCGGCGTCGCTCTCGCCCATGCCCGCGATCAGCCCGGAGCAGGCGGACAGGCCGGCCGCGTGCGCCTTGTTCACTGTGTCCACCCGATCGGCGTAGGTGTGGGTGGTGGTGATGTCCCCGTAGGTGGACTCCGAGGTGTTGAGGTTGTGGTTGTAGGCGTCCGCGCCCGCCTCGCGCAGCCGCTCGGCCTGGCCGTCGGAGAGCAGACCGAGGCAGGCGCACACCTCGACCTGCTCGTTCTGCTCCTTGATCGTCCTGATGGTCTCCGAGACCCGGTCCACGTCCCGGTCCGTCGGGCCGCGTCCGCTCGCCACCAGGCAGACCCGCTTGGCGCCGCCCGCGAGACCGGCGGCGGCCGCCTGGGAGGCCTCGTCGGGCTTCAGCCAGGTGTACTTCAGGATCTCGGCCTTCGAGCCGAGCCGCTGGGAACAGTAGGAGCAGTCCTCCGGGCACAGGCCCGACTTGAGGTTGACGAGGTAGTTGAGTTTCACCCGTCGCCCGAACCAGTGCCGGCGCACCTTTCCGGCCGCGGCCACCACATCGAGCACATCGTCGTCGGAGGTGGCCAGAACGGCGAGCGCTTCCTCGCGGGTCGGCAGCTCGCGCCGAAGCCCCTTGTCCACCAGCGTGTTCAGCAGGTCCATGAGGTCCGATCCTGTCCTACGGGACCGCCTCGGGCCAAGGAGAGTTTGCACAACGGAGACGGTTCACCGTGTGGGTATTGCCACACCCTGGGCGGCTGGTCGTACCGCTAGGGTCTGTCCGCTACCTACAAAAGCCCCGGAGGACCCATGGCGTTCGGCTGGATCGACGAGCAGGCCGAGGCGCGCCGCCGCGCCGGACTCGTACGGACCCTGCGCCCGCGCCCCGCCGACTCGCCGCTGCTGGACCTGGCGAGCAACGACTACCTGGGCCTCGCCCACCACCCCGAGGTCACCGAGGGGGCCGCCCGGGCCGCCCGGCTGTGGGGCGGCGGCTCCACCGGTTCCCGGCTGGTCACCGGCACCACCGAGCTGCACACTGAGCTGGAGCGCGAACTGGCCGCCTTCTGCGGTTTCGAGGCGGCGCTGGTCTTCTCCTCCGGTTACGCCGCCAACCTGGCCGCGGTCACGGCGCTCGCGCCGCACGGTTCGCTGATCGTCTCCGACGCCGGAAACCACGCCTCGCTCATCGACGGCTGCCGGCTCGCCCGGGGCGAGCGGCAGATCGTCGGGCACGCCGACCCGGAGGCGGTGCGCAAGGCCCTGGCCACGCACCAGGGGCCGGCGATCGTCGTCTCCGACACCGTGTTCTCGGTCGACGGCGACCGGGCCCCGCTGGCCGAGCTGGCCGAGGCATGCCGGGAGCACGGCGCGGGGCTGGTCGTGGACGACGCGCACGGGCTCGGCGTGCTGGGCGACGGCGGCCGGGGCACGCCGTACGCGGCCGGTCTCGCGGGTGCCGCGGACGTGGTGGTCACGGCCACCCTGTCCAAGTCGCTGGGCAGTCAGGGCGGAGTGGTGCTCGGCCCGGCGCGGGTGATCGACCATCTGGTCAACGCGGCCCGGACCTTCATCTTCGACACGGGCCTGGCCCCGGCGGCGGCCGGGGCCGCGCTCGCGGCACTGCGGCTGCTGGTCCGCGAGCCGGAGCGCGCGGCGCGCGCCCGCGCGGTGGCCGCGGAGCTGCACGCACGGCTGACCGCCGCGGGTCTGGAGGCGGTGCGTCCGGACGCCGCGGTGGTCTCCGTGCGGGCTCCGTCCCCGGAGCAGGCGGTGCAGTGGGCGGCCGACTGCCGTACGGCAGGACTGGCCGTGGGCTGCTTCCGTCCTCCTTCCGTGCCCGACGGCATCTCACGGCTGCGGCTGACCGCCCGGGCGGACCTGTCCGGGGCGGAGATCGAACGCGCTGTACGGGTGATCGGCGAGACGCGACCATGAGTCGGCGTGACACGGCCGTGCTTCGCGCCGGAGTGATTACGTGTGATCGGTTCTGATCACAGGGCGGTGAGGAAACCGGCCCAGCTCTGGGTGGAGAAGAGCAGCGCGGGGCCGGCCGGGCTCTTGGAGTCGCGCACGGCGAGCGCTCCGGCCCCGGGGCCGGAGCGCGGCCGGGCCGTCTCCACGCAGTTGTTGGCTCCTGTGCTGTAGCTGCTGCGCAGCCAGTGCACGTCGTGCAGATCGGTACTGGCAGGGACGTTCTGAGGCAGTGCTGACATGGTGCCTCCTTACGCGCCGTCACCTATCCCGGCGATGTAATCCAACGATTCCTCGGGTGAAAGGGCGTGCATCCGAAGGGTGTCGAAGGCCTCCGAGTAGGCCATGAGGTCTTCTTTCCGCTCCAGGTAGAGGCTACTCGTCAGCTGGTCGAGAACAACAACGTCCAGATCAGAAGTGCTCGGAAATGAGAAGATAACGAAAGGTCCGGTGAGGCCGACATGCGCTCCCGCGCCGAACGGCAGTACCTGGAGCCGGACTTGGGGCAGCAGGGCCGCCTCTGTCAGCCGCTCCAGCTGCCGGGCCATCACCCCGGCGCCGCCGATCTCGCGCCGCAGCACCGCCTCGTCCAGCACCGCGCACAGCTTCAGCGGCCGTTCGGTACGGAGCACGTCCTGCCGGGCCAGCCGCACCTCCACCAGCGCGTCGAGGTCCTCGTCGTCCAGGTCCTTCACGGCCGCCCGGGTCACCGCGCGGGCGTACTCGGGTGTCTGCAGCAGGCCGGGTACGACCGTGGTCTCCAGGGTGCGCATCGCACTCGCCTGCGACTCCAGGCTGATGAAATCCCGGTAGGCGGGCGGCAGCACCCCGCGGTAGGCGTGCCACCAGCGGTGCCGGTCGCCCGCGCCCTCGGAGCCCGCCAGCATCAGCAGCAACTCGCGCAGCCGCCCGTCCCGCACCCCGTAGGCGTCCAGCAGTAACCGTACGTCAGCTGGTTTCGCGCCGCTGGCGCCCGTCTCGATACGGCTGACCTTCGACTGGTGCCAGCCGACCAGCCGGGCCGCCTCACCGCTCGTGAGCCCAGCACCGGTACGCAGCGTGCGCAGTTCGGCGCCCAGTTTGCGGCGCCGCACCGCCGGCCCGTTCTGCATGGGCTCCTCCTTACTCCTTCAGGGCCGCCCAAATACGGTCTCGCGTCGTAGAGTTCACCGCTTCGGGCGACAGATATATGCATATGTTGGTGGATCGCTCCCCGTGACGGCCCCGTGGTGGCAGGCTGACGAGCAAGCACCAGTCCGGGACCGTACTCGAACCATCCGCTCCATGTCGGACCGCGGTCCCGTGGGAAAAGGACGGCGTCGCCATGGCAGACCATCTGGAAGCATCCGTCACTCTGCCGAGCGATCCAGCCTCGGTGTCCGCTGCCCGCTCCTATGTCGTGGGCACGCTCGTGGAGTGGGGCCTGCCGGCGGACACCGACGTGGCCGACACCGTGCGGCTCATCGTGTCCGAACTCGCCACGAACGCCGTACAGCACACCTTCGGCCAGTCACCCACCTTCACGGTCGACATCGCGCTGGAGCGTGACGAACATCTGCGCATCGGTGTCACGGACAGTCATCCGCGCTTTCCGAAGAGACTGCCTGCAGCCGTCCAGCAGGACAACGGCCGCGGCATGGTCATCATCCGCTTCCTCACCGCCGAATGCGGCGGCAGACTCCGCGTCCGTCCCACCCGCGAGGGCGGCAAGACGGTCTCCATCGAACTGCCTTGGACCCTCCCGACGGAGCCGGTGCCGGCAGTGCCCCAAAGGGCAGCGCCCGACCACGACGGCACCACGGACGAGCGACGCCACTAGCGCCCGTCCGGCCGCACAGGGGGGCCGCCGGTCAGGCCGAGGCGGCCTGCGCTGACGAGTGCGCACAGCATGGCGTATCCGGGCGTCGGTACCGGCAACGCCGGGGTGGCGCCCGCCTCGGCGAGCAGCAGGGCTTCGGTCGCGCGGCGGGCCGGATGGCGCGGTGCCATGCCGATCAGCAGCTGCCCGGCCCACGGGCGGCAGCCGCGAGGAGGCACCGCTCAGCGCATGCCCCGGCGCGGTCATCAGCACCGGTTCGTCCACCGGCACCGGCTCCGGACACACCGACGACGGCACGGGCCCGCTCCAGTTCGTCGAGCGCCCTTCCTCACCGGACCAGACGCCGTGCCGGGCGCCGGCTTCGCCGCGGTCGTACGCAACGCGCCGATCTCGTGCCGCGCGCCGATCTCGTGCCGCGCGCCAGCCCCGGGCCGCCCGTGGGCTTCAGGCGGGTACCGGGGTGGCGTTGACGGTGCTGGGAGCGGCCCTGCTGCTGGAGCCGCTCCCGGCCTGACGAAGGGTCAGCTGACCCGGCCGTACCAGACGCTCTTGGTCCAGATCTTCTGCAGCCGCACCACGTCCCCGGTCCTAGGTGCGTGCCAGATCTGCCCGTGACCGGCGTAGATGCCGACGTGGTAGACGTACGAACCCGAGTGGAAGAACACCAGGTCACCGGCCTGACGGCTGCCGGCTGAGATGTGGTGTGTCTTGTTGTACTGCTGGGCTGCGGTACGCGGCAGGGTCTTGCCCGCCTTCTTGAACGAGTAGAGCGTCAGCCCCGAGCAGTCGAACCTGCGCGGCCCGGTGGCCCCGTACTGGTACGGGGCACCCTTTTTGGAGGCCGCGACCTGCAGTGCTTTCGTCGCGAGGGTGGCGGCCGAGGCGTCGGTGGCGAGGCCTGGGACCGCGATCGAGCCGCCGACGGCGGCGAGGGTGAGGGCCGAGGCCGTGCCGGCCCGGGCCATGAGCGACGGGACACGATTGAGCGCAGTCATGCGCAACCCTTCGTCAGCCGCCTGTGAAGGATGACCTGTCGGATTCGGGCTGGCGAAGTTGCCCGGCCGCGTTGCCACGGCTTCACCCCAAGGGCTGCTCGGAACCTCGGCCCGTCTGCGCAGTACAGACGAACTTCCGTGCCGGCGACCCGTATTGCTTGGGTCCTCCACTCCTGCCGATCCACTCCTGTCGACCGGTCATCCAGGCGGCGGCAGGACTCGGCGTCCGCCCGGACCGCCCCGCCGCGGTGGCGGGGGCTTGTCGTCAGACAGGGATCTTCACCCACATCAGTCTGAAAATCCCAACGGAATCGTGGATTTGTGGTGTTACTCACCACTCACCCGTCCGGGTGGACAGTGCGATGTTCGAGACGTCGTCAGATCTCGGTCGTAGCCCCGGACCTGGGACGAAGCGTTCCGTTCCGAGCCTGGAACCCGCGCGGTGCGCAAGTCGGCAGGCCCGGAAAGCGGCCTGGATATCCCCCGGTCGGCGGTGCCCCGTTCGGAGCGTTTCGTGTCCGATCCGGGCGGTGCGCGTCGACAATATGATCATGTCCAGCCGGTCGGGTGTCCGGATCAGTGGACGCCGTCGGGCGGGAGCGCGACGCGCGCGGTACGACGTTCACCGTCCAGGACCCGCAAGGCCCGTGCCAGCGTGTCGCCGTGCAGCTCCGTCTCGCCCCGCTGATGCATCAACGCGAGGGCGTCACGCAGCTCTGCGGCCTTGCGCACCAGGGCCTGGGCCGCACGCAGAGCGCGATAGGTGTCCCCGCCGTGCGCCGGATTGGCGCGGCCCAGCAGGTCTGCCGCCTCCAGGTAACGGTCGATCAGATCGCCCTCGGCGCACGTCAGTGCGGGCAGCGGCGGCAGGTACGGCAGCATCGGCGGCTCACCTCGCCTGCGGTGCGCCGGGCATGCTCCGGCGGCTGGGCACGATGCCGTCCACCAGGCCGTAGGGCACCGCCGCGGGGGCGTCCAGGACCAGGTCCCGATCCAGATCCCGGTGTACCTGCTCGGCCGTGCGCCCGGTGTGCCGGATCAGCATCTCCTCGGTCAGCGCGCGCGTCCGGGCCAGCTCCTCGGCCTCGATGAGCAGGTCGCTGGGCTGGCCCTGCACCGGCTCGGCGAGCCGGGGTTGCGCGATCACCATGCGTGCGCCGGGCAGGGCGAACCGCTTGCCCGGTGTGCCGGCCGCGAGCAGCAGTGCGGCCTGGGACGCGGCCTGGCCCAGGCAGTAGGTGGCCACATCGCAACTGACGTAGCGCATCGTGTCGTAGACGGCCGTCAGGGCGCTGAACGTGCCGCCCGGGGAGTTCACATACAGCGTGATGTCCCGCTCCGGGGCCGCGTGTTCCAGGTACATGAACTGGGCCATCACGTCGTTCGCGGCCACGTCGTCGAGCGCGGTCCCGAGGAAGACGATCCGGTCCTCGAAGAGCTTGCCGTAGGGATCGAGCGTGCGCGCCCCGCTGCTGGTGCGCTCGGTGAACTCGGGCAGGACATGACGGGCAAAGGCTCGGGACATGGGACACCCCTTCTCGTCGCACGGCCTCCGATGGGCTCGGCTTCTGTAAAAAATGTACAGGACGTACGTGACGTTAGAATGGGGTCATGGCCTACGAGATTCCGGTGACGCAAGCGAGGGCTGAGCTAGCCGACCTGATCAACCGGGTGGTGTACGGCGGTGAGCGCGTCGTCGTGACACGGCATGGGAAGCCGCTGGTCGCGCTGGTCTCGGCCGCCGATCTGGAGCGGCTGGACGCGCTGGAGGAGCAGGCCGAGGAGCAGGTGATCAGCTCGGTCTCGGGGGTCCGCGAGGCCGGTTCCGCCGCGCGCGAACAGCAGCGGTTCGGGATCGCCGCCGAGCATCGGGGCCCCGGCGTGTCCTGACCCGAGCGGGTATCGGGGATCCCATTACACGGTCATTGCCGGATCAAGGTCTGGTTTAACGTCGATGAAACTCCGGCGAACTAACCTGCCGATCCACGCCATCAGGGGTTTTTCTGCCCGGATTGAAGACAATCCAGGGTTTTGTCTGTGTGTTACACCTATCCCGTCGTGATGGCTGCGGCAGCCGGACCCCGCACGGTCCGGAGCAAGGACTGTGAGGTGGGACGTGCAACTGACCCCGCACGAGCAGGAGAGACTGCTCATTCATGTGGCGGCCGACGTCGCCGAGAAGCGCCGGGCCCGCGGGCTCAGGCTCAACCACCCGGAAGCGGTCGCCCTCATCACGTCGCACATCCTCGAAGGCGCCCGTGACGGCCGTACGGTCGCCGAGCTGATGTCCTCCGGTCGCAAGCTCCTCAGCAGGGACGACGTCATGGACGGGGTCCCGGAGATGATCCACGACGTCCAGGTCGAGGCCACCTTCCCGGACGGCACCAAGCTCGTCACCGTCCACGAGCCGATCATCTGAAGGGGGCCGCGATGATTCCCGGAGAGATCCTGTTCGCGGACGACCCCGTCCACATCAACGAGGGCCGCGAGGTCACCCGTCTGACGGTCCTCAACGCCGCCGACCGGCCGGTCCAGGTCGGCTCCCACTACCACTTCGCCGAGGCCAACCCCGGCCTGCGGTTCGACCGTGCCGCGGCCCGCGGCAAGCGGCTGAACGTCGCCGCCGGCACCGCCGTACGCTTCGAGCCCGGCATCCCCGTCGAGGTCGAACTCGTCCCCCTCGCCGGCGCCCGGATCGTGCCCGGGCTGCGCGGCGAGACCGGAGGTGCCGTCGATGCCTGAGATCTCCCGCGGCGCCTATGCCGACCTGTTCGGTCCCACCACCGGTGACCGCATCCGGCTCGCCGACACCGACCTGCTGATCGAGATCGAGGAGGACCGCTCCGGCGGACCCGGTGCCTCCGGGGACGAGGCGGTCTTCGGCGGCGGCAAGGTCATCCGCGAGTCCATGGGCCAGTCCCGCGCCACCCGCGCCGACGGCACCCCCGACACCGTGATCACCGGGGTCGTCGTCATCGACCACTGGGGTGTCGTCAAGGCCGACGTCGGCATCCGCGACGGCCGGATCACCGCGCTCGGCAAGGCCGGCAACCCCGACACCATGGACGGCGTCCACCCCGACCTGGTCATCGGCCCGGAAACCGAGATCATCGCGGGCAACGGACGGATCCTCACCGCCGGCGCCATCGACGCGCACGTCCACTTCATCTGCCCGCAGATCGCCGACGAGGCGCTGGCCTCCGGCATCACCACCCTGGTCGGCGGCGGCACCGGCCCCGCCGAGGGCTCCAAGGCGACCACCGTCACGCCCGGCCCCTGGCATCTCGCCCGGATGTTCGAGGCGATGGAGGCCTACCCGGTCAACGTCGGTCTTCTCGGCAAGGGCAACACCGTCTCCCAGGAGGCGATGCTCTCCCAGATCCGCGGCGGCGCCGCCGGCCTGAAGCTGCACGAGGACTGGGGCTCCACCCCGGCCGTCATCGACGCCGCGCTCACCGTCGCCGACCGCACCGGCATCCAGGTCGCCATCCACACCGACACCCTCAACGAGGCCGGCTTCGTCGCCGACACCCTCGCCGCGATCGCGGGCCGGGGCATCCACTCGTACCACACCGAAGGCGCCGGCGGCGGGCACGCGCCGGACATCATGACCGTGGTCTCGCAGCCCAACGTGCTGCCCAGCTCCACCAACCCGACCCGGCCGTTCACCGTCAACACCGCCGAGGAACACCTCGACATGCTGATGGTGTGCCACCATCTCAACCCGTCGGTCCCGGAGGACCTGGCGTTCGCCGAGTCCCGGATCCGGCCCTCCACCATCGGCGCGGAGGACGTCCTCCACGACCTCGGCGCGATCTCGATCATCTCCTCCGACTCCCAGGCCATGGGACGCGTCGGCGAGGTGATCCTGCGCACCTGGCAGACGGCCCACGTCATGAAGCGCAGGCGCGGAGCGCTGCCCGGTGACGGGCGCGCGGACAACCACCGGGTACGGCGCTATGTCGCCAAGTACACGATCAACCCGGCGCTCGCCCAGGGCCTCGCCGCCGAGATCGGCTCCGTCGAGAGCGGCAAACTCGCCGACCTGGTGCTGTGGGAGCCGGCGTTCTTCGGTGTCAAGCCGCTCCTCGTGCTCAAGGGCGGCCAGATCGCCTACGCGCAGATGGGCGACGCCAACGCCTCCATCCCCACCCCGCAGCCGATCCTGCCCCGCCCGATGTACGGCGCGATCGGCCGGGCGCCGGCCGCCAACTCGGTCAACTTCGTCGCCGGGGCGGCGATCGAGGACGGGCTGCCGGAGCGGCTCGGGCTCGGCAAGCGGTTCGTGGCGATCGAGTCCACGCGGCAGGTCACCAAGGCCGACATGCGCGAGAACGACGCCCGGCCCGACGTCCGGATCGACCCCGACAGCTTCGCCGTGCACATCGACGGCGAACTCGTCGAGGCGACACCGGCCGCCGAACTGCCCATGGCCCAGCGCTACTTCCTCTTCTGATGGCGGCGTGATGTCACGGGCAGCACTACTCGTCCTGGCCGACGGCCGCTTCCCCGCCGGAGGGCACGCGCACTCCGGCGGGGCGGAGGCCGCCGTCAAGGCGGGGCGCATCAGCTCCGCCGCGAACCTGGAGGACTTCTGCCGGGGCCGGCTGCACACCGCCGGGCTGGTCGCGGGCGCGCTGGCGGCCGCCGCCGTACTCGGCGTGCGGCCCGGGGAGCTGGACGCGGCGGCGGACGCCCGTACGCCGTCGCCCGCCCTGCGCGCCGCCGCGCGCCGCCTTGGCCGGCAGCTGCTGCGGGCCGCCCGCGCGAGCTGGCCGTCGGCCGAACTCGACGCGCTGGCACGGGAGTTCCCCAAGGGTGCCCATCAGCCCGTCGTGCTCGGCATGGCCGCGCGGGCGGCCGGACTCGCCCCGCAGGACGCGGCCTACTGCGCGCTCTACGAGAGCATCAGCGGACCGGCCACGGCCACGGTACGGCTGCTGAGTCTGGACCCGTTCGACGCGACGGGGGTACTGGCCCGGCTGGCACCCGAGCTGGACCGCGTCGCGGACCGGGCCGTCGAGGCGGCGCGGAAGGCGGCCGCCGAGGGCGTCGACGCGCTGCCCGCCAGTTCGGCACCGCTGCTGGAGGTCATGGCGGAGGAACACGCCGCGTGGCCGGTGCGACTGTTCGCGTCATGACTGCGCCCACCCGCCGACCCGGATCGCCCGGCTCAAGGCCGACCGTGCTGGTCCACGCCCTCCCGAACACCTGATCCGGCCTCTCGCCCCCACAGGAGCCGTACCCATGCACCTCGACCACACCCACTTCGGCCCCGCCGCCGTCAGCGCCGACGCGCACCGGCCCGACGGCTCGCGGCGCGCCCTGCGCATCGGGCTCGGCGGGCCCGTGGGGTCCGGGAAGACCGCGACCGTCGCCGCGCTCTGCCGGGCCCTGCGCGACGAGCTGTCGCTCGCCGTCGTCACCAATGACATCTACACCCGTGAGGACGCCGAGTTCCTGCTCCGGGAGGCCGTGCTGCCGCCCGAGCGGATCACCGCCGTGGAGACGGGAGCCTGCCCGCACACCGCGATCCGCGACGACATCTCCGCCAACCTCGAAGCCGTCGAGGACCTGGAGGACGCGGTCGGCCCCCTGGACCTGATCCTCGTCGAGTCCGGCGGCGACAACCTCACCGCGACCTTCTCCAAGGGGCTCGTGGACGCGCAGGTCTTCGTCATCGACGTGGCCGGCGGCGACGACATCCCGCGCAAGGGCGGGCCCGGCGTCACCACGGCCGACCTGCTCGTCGTCAACAAGACCGACCTCGCGCCGCACGTCGGCTCCGACCTTGCCCGGATGGCCGCCGACGCCAAGGCGCAGCGGGCCGAACTCCCGGTGGTCTTCCAGTCGTTGCGTGGTGAGGCGGGTGTCACCGAGGTGGCCCGCTGGGTGCGCGAACGGCTCGTCGCGTGGACGGCGTGACCGCCACCGGGGTCCGGGCGGACGCCCGGATCGTCGCCCGTGCCGACGGACGCGGCGGCACCGTGCTGCCCGTGCTGGACGGCGACGGCCCGCTGGCCCTGCGCCGCACCCGGGCCGTCGGCACCGAGGCGAAGGTCATGGTGGTCGGCGCGATGAGCGGCCCGCTCGGCGGCGACCGCTTCTCGCTCACCGCCTGCGTGGCGGAGGGTGCCCGGCTGCACATCGGCTCGGCCGCCGCCACCCTCGCCCTGCCGGGCCAGGCCAAGGGCGAGGCCCGCTACGACGTACGGCTCGACGTGGCCGACGGCGCCGAACTCAACTGGCTGCCCGAGCAGTTGATCTCGGCCCGCGGCAGCGACCTGTACGTCACCACGCGGGCCGAACTCGCCGCCGGCGCCCGGCTCGTACTGCGCGAGGAGCAGGTCCTCGGGCGGGCCGGGGAGGAACCCGGACGGCTCACCAGCCGGCTGACCGTGCGGGTCGCGGGCCGGGCGGTGCTGGACCAGGAACTGGCCTGCGGCCCCGGCGCACCGGGCGGCTGGGACGGCCCCGCCGTGCTCGCCGGACACCGGGCGGTGGGCCAACTGGTCGTCGTACGGCCCGAGTTCGCCGAGCAGCCGCCCGAGGGGCGGGTGCTGGGGGGCTGCGCCGCGCTGGTGCCGCTCGCCGGGCCCGCCGTCCTCGTCAGCGCGGTGGCCCCGGACGCACTGCGCCTGCGACGCCTGCTGGACGAGGCACTCACCTCGCTCGGCTAGGGCGTGGCCGGGAGCATGTGCGGTCCGCCGCTGAAGTCGTCCAGCGCGGACTCATTCTCGGCCATCCCCGTGGCGGTGCCCGCGTCGCTCCGCCCAACTGGACATGATCGTCCGGTTATCGGATTGGTAAAGATGGGCGGCTACCCCTGTTCCCAGGCCGCTCACAGCCGAGAGGATCCCCGCCTGACCACTCGCAGCGATCCTGATGTAGGGGGAGGGCCACTTGAGGGAGAACAGACCGAAGAGCCGTCTGATGGCGCTCGGTTCGGCCGGAGCGCTCGTCACCGCAACCCTGGTCGCCGGTGCCGTCTCGGCGCCCGCGGCCAGCGCCGCCGGCGGGCCCGGCCCGGACCGGGAGGCCAAGGGCGCCGCGACAGCCGCCGCCCGCGCCGCCAAGGCCGGCATCGACTGGCAGGACTGTCCGGCCGACTGGGGGCTGGCCAAGCCCATCCAGTGCGGCTGGGTCAGCGTGCCCGTCGACTACGCCCACCCGTACGGCAAGCAGATCAAGCTCGCCGTCGACCGTATCGGCAACACGGGGACCAAGGAGGAGCGTCAGGGCTCGCTCGTCTACAACCCCGGCGGCCCCGGCGGTTCCGGGATGCGTTTCCCGAACCGGGTCATCAACAAGAACCCCGTCTGGGCGAACGTCGCCAAGGCCTATGACTTCGTCGGCTTCGACCCGCGCGGCGTCGGCCACTCCGCCCCGATCTCCTGCGTCGACCCGCAGGAGTTCGTCAAGGCACCGAAGATGGACCCGGTGCCGGACACCGAGGCGGACAAGACCGCGCAGCGCAAGCTGGCCCGCGCGTACGCGGACGGCTGCCTGGAGCGCACCGGCCCGGCGATGCTCCGGCAGATGACCACGCCGAACACCGCCCGCGACCTGGACGTCATCCGCGCGGCCCTGGGCGAGAAGAAGCTCAACTACCTCGGCGTCTCCTACGGCACCTACCTCGGAGCCGTCTACGGCACGCTCTTCCCGGGCCACCTGCGCCGCATGATCGTCGACAGCGTGGTCAACCCCGCCCGCGAGAACATCTGGTACCAGGCCAACCTGGGCCAGGACATAGCCTTCGAGGGCCGCTGGAAGGACTGGGAGGACTGGGTCGCCGCGAACGACGCCGCCTTCCACCTCGGCACCACCCGCGCCGCCGTCCAGGACAAGTGGCTCCAGCTGCGCGCCACCGCGAAGAAGAGCCCCATCGGCGGAGTCGTCGGCCCGGCCGAGCTGATCTCCTTCTTCCAGAACGCGCCGTACTACGACTCCTCCTGGGTGCCGACCGCCACGGTGTTCAGCAAGTATGTCGCCGGTGACACCAAGGCGCTGGTCGACGCGGCAGCCCCCAACCCGTCCAACACGGCCGGCAACATCTCCGCGGAGAACGGCAACGCCGTCTACACGGCCGTCGAGTGCACCGACGCCAAGTGGCCCACCAGCTGGCACAAGTGGGACCGGGACAACACCCGGCTCAACAAGGACTACCCGTTCATGACCTGGGCGAACGCCTGGATGAACCTGCCCTGCGCCACCTGGCCGGTCAAGCAGCAGAACCCGGTCGACGTGCAGACCCACAAGGGCCTGCCGCAAGTGCTGATCGTGCAGTCCACCCGGGACGCCGCCACCCCGTACGAGGGCGCCGTCGAACTGCACCAGCGCTTCCAGGGCTCCCGTCTGATCACCGAGAAGGACGCGGGCTCCCACGGAGTGACCGGCCTGGTCAACCCGTGCATCAACCAGCGCGTCGACGCCTACCTGATCGACGGCAAGCTGGACGGCGCGGACGTGACCTGCGGCCCGCACGCCACGCCCAAGCCGTAACCGGGACCATACGGTGACGAGGGGCGGCCGGACACTCCGGCCGCCCCTCGCTCATGCCGTGAACCAGGCGTCCTCGGCCGCGTAGTCGAACATCTCCGGATACACCCGGCCGAGGAACGGGAAACGCTCCCGCCAGTCCTGCCCGGCGGCCACCACCTCGGTCAGCCACGCGACCGTCTCCGGCAGGCTCTGCGCGTACGACACCACCGGTCGGTAGCCCAACTCCCGCTCCGCGGCGGACATGTCGGCGACGATCGGCAGCGACCCCGACCAGGGAGTCCGCCCGACCCCGCCCTCGGGCGGACCGTCCAGGAACGCCGTCTCCGTCTCCATGCCCATCACCGCGTCGACGGCCGCGCCGATCTCGGCCACCGTCGGCGCCTCGCCGTCACAGGCGTTCAGCACCCGGGCGCCCGGCCGGGCCGCCGCCGCCCGGATCAGCTCGGCGATGTTCCGGGCACTCGCCGTGTGGAACCGGCTCTCACCGCGGTACGCGAGCACCCGCCTGCGCCGCCCGTCCAGATTCCGCTTCACGAAGTACAGTTCACGGGGCATCGGACTGTACGGCCCGTGCACCGCGCCCGGCCGCACCACCGTGACCGGCAACGCGTCGGCCGCAGCGAGGAGTTCACGCTCCAGCGCCACCTTGCGGGTGCTGTACGACGCCTCGCCCGGAGCGACCGTCGGCTGCGTCTCGGGGATCGGCACCGGGTAGGCGGGAACGCCGTCCGGCTCGTTCTGCGTGTCGAAGTTCCGGCCCGAGCCGTCGTCGTACACGGCCACACTGGAGGCCACCACCGCCGAGCCGATCCGGTCCGCCAGGGACGTCAACTGCCGGGCGTGCGCGGCGTCGTAGGCGACGATGTCGACCACCAGGTCGCAGCCGTCGCCGACCAGCGCGGCCAGGGCCTTGTCGTCGGAGCGGTCCAGCCGGACCGTGCGTACCGCGTCGTCCCACCCCTCGTCCCGGCCGCCGCCCCGCGAGGCGGCCGTCACCTCCCAGCCGTCCCGCACCAGCGCGTCCACGGTCGGACGGCCGATCTGCCCGCTCGCTCCGATCACCACAGCTGTCTTCATACGGCGACCCTAGGCGACCGGACCGCCGGTGCCGCGGCGCCTTGGCCGACGGCAGAAGCACGCACCGGCCAAGGCGTCAACCGAGCGGCGCCCAGGGGAACCTGCGCTCCTTCGCACCCTTCTGCGCGGCCTGCCGTTCCTTGGCGACGGCCGCGTACTCGTCGACGTACTCCTGCTGGGACAGCATCAGGATCGCGTACATGATCTCGTCGGTGACGGCCCGCAGGATCGCCTTCTCCTGCTCCATGCCCGCATAGCGGGAGAAGTCGAGGGGCTTGCCGAAGCGGATGCTCACGGGGTGGATGTTCGGGACGACCTTCCCGGGCGGCTGGGCCTCGAACGTGCCGATCATCGCGCACGGCACGACCGGCACCCCCGCCTTCAGCGCCATCACGGCGACGCCGACCTTGCCCTTGTAGAGCCTGCCGTCGTGCGACCGGGTGCCCTCCGGGTAGATGCCGAGCAACTCGCCCCTGCCCAGCACCTTCAGGCCCTCACGGATCGCGGCCTGCCCCGCCTCCTTGCCCGAGCGGTCCACCGGGATCTGCCCGGCGCTGCGGAAGAAGAACGCGGTGAGCCGGCCCTTCAGCCCCGGGCCGGTGAAGTACTCGGCCTTCGCGAGGAAGGTGATCCGGCGCTTGAGCATCGCCGGCATCAGGAAGTGGTCGGAGAACGACAGATGGTTCCCGGCGACGATCGCGGGGCCGGAGGCGGGCACGTTCTCCAGGCCCTCGATCCGGGGCCGGAAGACCAGTCTCAGCAACGGGCCCAGCAGCACGTACTTGAGAACGTAATAGAACACGGCTCGCCCTTCACGTCGTCCAGGCCACCCCAGCGTGTGCCTGTCGTCATCTGTAACCGCAACGGGCCTCAGTCATGCCGCCTCGCAAGGGCGTTGGGGTGCCGCAGGGTCCTCGCGCCGGGCGGCCGGATCGTGCTCCAGGTCATAGCCGTACGATGACCAGCGCCGTGTCGTCGGTCGCGCCCCCGGGAGGGAGCAGCTCCAGCAGGACGGCGTCCGCGAGGCTCTCGGGGTCCTCCTCACGATGGCGGCCGAGGGAGTCGGCCAGCCGGGCCAGCCCGGCGTCGATGTCCTCACCGCGGCGCTCGATCAGACCGTCGGTGTAGAGGACGAGGGTGGCGCCCTCGTCGTACGTCGTGCTGGCCTCGGGCCGGGGGACCGGGTCGGGGCGGGCGTCCAGCGGCGGGTCGGTGGCCTGGTCGAGGAATTCCATGCGGCCGTCGGGACGGACGAGGACGGGCGGTGGATGCCCGGCGCTGCTGTACGTGATCGTGTGACGGTCGAAGTCGATGAACGTGGTGACGGCGGTGGCCGATTCGGCGCCGTCTACGACATGCGCGTACCGCCCCAGCACGTTCAGGGCCTCGCTCGGCCCCGCGGCGACCAGGGAGGCGGCGCTCAGCGCGCTGCGCAGCTGCCCCATGACCCCGGCGGCCTCCAGGCCGTGCCCGACCACATCACCCACGGCCACGCAGATGCGGTGGCCGCCCACCAGGTCGACGAGGTCGTACCAGTCCCCGCACACGTTCAGCGCGCCGACCGCCGGCCGGTAGCGCACCGCGGCGTGCTGATGGCCGACCTGCCGGCGGGCGGGCAGCATCGCCTTCTGCAGGGCGAGGGCCACCTCGCGCTCGCGGGCATGGGCCTGGCGCAGCCGCTCGTTCAGCTCCTGCAGTTCGCGGGCGCGCGTGTACAGCTCGGCCTCCAGGACGCGGGCCCGGCCGCCGGTGGGGCCGCCGCGGGCCCGGATCAGCTCCGTGACCTCCTCGACCCGGTGCACCAGCAGTACGACTTTCCCGTTCGCGTCGAACACCGGCGCGTTGACCGGGCTCCAGTAGCGCTCCTCCCACTCCCCGGGCCGCTCGGTGCTCTCGACGTCGTAGCGCTGCAGGGCCATGGCATCGCGCTCGCCGGTGGCCATGACCCGCGCCAGCGAGGCGGCCAGATTGCGCATGCCGGACGCACCGGAGTCGTTCGGGTTGTCCGGGAAGACGTCGAAGAGGTAGCGGCCCACCACCTGCTCGCGGGTGCGTCCGGCCAGCCGCAGGAACTCGTTGTTGGCGTCCGCGTAGACCAGGTCGGGCGTCAGCAGCGCCACCATGCCAGGCAGCGCCTGGAACACCCCCGCGTAGTCGACGGCCGTGTCGTTCATGGCTACCGCCCATCCGCCGGAATCACACCATTTTCCCATGTCATGCGTGGTATGTGGGCATTGCGTGGGTCAGGCCGGCGGATCCGTCAGGGACTGCTCCGCCCAGATGACCTTTCCCTTGGGGGCGAAGCGGGTTCCCCACCGCTGGGTGAGCTGGGAGACCAGCAGCAGTCCCCGGCCGCCCTCGTCCATGGCGCGCGGATGGCGCAGATGCGGTGCGGTGGCGGCGCCGTCGGACACCTCGCAGATCAAGGCCCGTTCCCGGATCAGCCGGAGCCGGATGGGGCCCTCCGCATGCCGGATGGCATTGGTGACCAGCTCGCTCACGACGAGTTCGGTGGTGAACGCCAGTTCCGCGAGGCCCCACTCGGTCAGCTGCCCGGAGACCAGCTTGCGGGCCTCGGCGACCACGGCCGGGTCGGCGGGCAGGTCCCAGTCGCCGACCTGCCCGGCGCCCAGCAGCCTGGTCCGGGCCATCAGCAGGGCCACGTCGTCATGCGGCCGGGCCGGGACCAGGGTGTCGATGACGGACCGGCAGCACGCGTCGAGCGAGGAGACGCGCCGCTCCAGGGCGCGGCACAGCCGGTCGCGGTCCATGCCGCCGGCCCCGCCCTCCCCGTGGGCCAGCAGCCCGTCGGTGTGGAGGGCCAGCGTGCTGCCCTCGGCGAGGGCCAGCTCGACCGCCTCGAAGGGCCGGCCGCCCGCCCCGAGCGGCGGCCCCTGCGGGAGGTCGACGAAGCCGACGACGCCGTCGGGCGCGACGACCGCGGGCGCGGGATGGCCCGCGGCGGCCATCGTGCACCGCCCGTCGACCGGGTCGTAGACGACGTACACACACCCGGAGCCCAGCGCCTGGGCGTCGGCGGCCTCCGGGGTCTCGGGCACGCCCTCCTCGTCGGCCGTCCGCGCCACCAGGTCGTCGAGGTGCGCGAGGACCTCCTCGGGCGGCAGATCGAGCGCCGCGAGGGTGCGTACGGCGGTGCGCAGCCGCCCCATGGCCGCGGCGGCGTCGATCCCGTGCCCCGGCACCTCGCCCACGACCAGGGCCACCCGGGCACCGGAGAGCGGGATGAGGTCGTACCAGTCGCCGCCGAGGCCGGTCAGCTCGTCGGCCGGCCGGTAGCAGGCGGCCACCTCCACCGCGTCCTGCTCGGGCAGCCGGTGCGGCAGCAGGCTGCGCTGCAGGACCAGGGCCGCGTCCCGCTCACGGGTGTAGCGGCGGGCGTTGTCCACGCAGACCTCCGCCCGGGACACCAGGTCCTCGGCGAGGCTCAGGTCGTCCTCGTCGAACGGTTCCTGACGGCGGCGCCGGAAGAAGGTGGTGACGCCCATCGTGACGCCCCGGGCCTGGAGGGGCACGATCATCACGCTGTGCAGGCCCAGCTCAAGGAAGGTCGCCTCCCGGCCGTGCGGGATGTCCGCGGCCCACGACACGGACAGCGGGTCCAGCCGCTCCTCGCGCCAGGACCGGCCCGTGGTCAGACAGCGGATCGGGGGCGATCCGGCGGGATAGGCGGCCACCTCGCCGATCTCGACCACGGCCTCCGGGACCCCGGGGTTCACCGACTGGTGTCCGGCCCGGCGCAGCGGCACCTGATCCGTGTCGCCCGGCGGCTCGGGCTCGGCACCGCGCAGCACGGACTCCAGCAGGTCCACGGCGACGAAGTCGGCGAAGCCCTGCACGGCCACGTCGGCCAGTTCCTGCGCGGTCCGCATGATGTCCAGGGTGCGTCCGATCTGCTCGCCGGCCCGGTCGAGCAGGGCCAGCCGCTGCCGGGCGCGGTGCCGCTCGGTGACGTCGACGACGGTGTAGTACACACCCATCGGGTGACCCAGGTCGTCCTCCAGACGGGTGAACGACATCATGTGCGCCGTCTCGCGGTGCGGCGCCGACCGTATCTGGCCCACGTGCTCGTACCCGACCACCGGCCGGCCGGTCTTCAGCACCCGCAGCATCTGCACCTCGATGTCCGCGGAGTCGATCCCCGGCTGGATCTCCGCCAGCCGCCGCCCGAGCCGCTCCCGCGGCGAGCCGCCGCCGTAGCCCTCCAGGGCCGCGTTCGACCAGACGCACCGCAGATCGGTGTCCACGATCGCGATGCCGACGGGGGAGTCGGCCACCATCCGCTCCAGGACCCCACGGCTCATGTCCCAGCCGCGCGCCCCGGACAGCTCGGACAGCAGCACCAGCCACCGCGGCGCCCCGCCGGGTTCGACCGTCGGAGTGATCCGCGCCATCAGCCGGACCGGCCGCCCGTCCTTGCGCCGCGCGGTCAGCAGCCCCGACCAGCCGCCGTCCCTGCGGCACCGCACGGCCAGCTCGGGCGCCCGCGCGGCGTCCTCGGAGGCGAGCAGGCCGGCCGCGCCGGTGCCCACCACCTCGGCGGCCGTGTACACAAGCAGCCGCTGGGCGTCGGGCGTCCAGCCCGTCACCATGCCCTGTCCGTCGAGCAGCAGGGGCGCGGCATCGGCCACGTCGAACCGCCGCCCGGCCAGGTCCTGCTCCTCGTGAGTGCTCACGGCCGACCTCTCTGTAGCTGAGAGTGCTCTACCCCCTCCTGGCTCAATCGTCACTCTTCGGGCATCGGGTGGGGGCGTACGGCCGAGCGGGGAGCGGCGCATCGCCGCTCCCCGCCGAGATCCACCGACGTCAGGAACCCAGCGCCTGCTCCAGCGCCGCCAGCGCCGAACGCAGCTCCTGGGCCGTGATGGTCAGCGGCGGCGCCAGCCGGACCGTGGAACCGTGGGTGTCCTTCACCAGGATCCCCTCCCGCATCAGCCGCTCGCTGATCTCACGGCCGGTGCCGATCGCCGGGTCGATGTCGACGCCCGCCCACAGCCCGCGCGCCCGGAAGCCGACCACACCCCTGCCGACCAGCTCGGTGAGCCCGTCCCGCAGGATCACGCCCAGCTGGGCCGCCTGCCGCTGGAACTCGCCGGTCTCCAGCAGCTCCACCACGGCCGTGCCGACCGCCGCGGCGAGCGGGTTGCCGCCGAACGTCGAGCCGTGCTCGCCCGGGTGCAGCACCCCCAGCACCTCGCGCCGGGCCACCACGGCCGACACCGGCACGATCCCGCCGCCGAGCGCCTTGCCGAGCAGCAGCACGTCCGGCACGACGTCCTCGTGCTCGACGGCGAGGGTGCGGCCGGTGCGGCCGAGACCCGACTGGATCTCGTCGGCGATGAACAGACAGCCCTTGCGGCGGGTCAGCTCCCGGACCCCGGCGAGATAGCCGTCCCTCGGGATGATCACGCCGGCCTCGCCCTGGACCGGCTCGATCAGCACGGCCGCCGTGGTCTCGTCGACGGCCTCCTCCAGCGCGGCCAGGTCGTCGTACGGCACGACCTTGAAGCCGGGCGTGAAGGGGCCGAAGCCCGCCCGGGCCGTCTCGTCCGTGGAGAAGCTGACGATCGTCGTCGTACGGCCGTGGAAGTTCTCCGCCGCGACCACGATCGTCGCCCGGTCGGCGGGGACGCCCTTCACGTCGTACGCCCACTTGCGGGCCACCTTGATGGCGCTCTCCACCGCCTCGGCGCCGGTGTTCATCGGCAGCACCATGTCCAGGCCGGTCAGCTCCGCGAGCCGCTCGGCGAACTCGGCGAGCCTGTCGTTGTGGAAGGCGCGGGAGGTCAGCGTCAGCTGGTCGAGCTGGCGGTGCGCGGCCTCGATCAGCGCCGGGTGCCGGTGGCCGAAGTTCAGGGCCGAATAGCCGGCGAGCATGTCGAGATAGCGGCGGCCCTCGACGTCCTCCACCCAGGTGCCCTCGGCGCGGGCCACCACCACCGGCAGCGGGTGGTAGTTGTGCGCGAGGACCGGCTCCTCCGCCCGGATCAGCTCGGCGGACGTACGCGTGCGCGCTGGTGCGGTCATCAGCGGATCTCCTGGGTGCAGCACTTGATGCCGCCGCCGGCCTTGTGGAACTCGGACAGGTCGACGGGGACGGGGACGTAACCGTGGCCGGCGAGGTTCTCGGCCAGCGCCTCGGCCTGCGGCGCGATGAAGACGTTGCGGCCGTCGGACACGGAGTTCAGGCCGAACGCCAGCGCGTCCTCGCGGGTGGCGAGCACCGCGTCCGGGTACAGCCGGCGCAGCACCTCGCGGCTGCCCGCCGAGAACGCCTCCGGGTAGTAGCAGATGTTGTCGTCGTCGAGGACGAACAGCGCCGTGTCCAGGTGGTAGAAGTACGGGTCCACCAGGGTCAGGCCGATCACCGGATGACCGAGGAACTCCTGAGCCTCCCGGTGCGCCTCCCGGGTGGTGCGGAACCCGGTGCCGGCGAGCACGTACCGGCCCGTCCACACCAGGTCGCCCTCGCCCTCGGTCACCGACTCGGGGCGGTACACGTCGTAGCCGGCCGCCTTGAACCAGGTGTCGAAGTGCACCGACTCCGGGCGCCGCTCGGGCGCGTGGAACAGCGAGCCGAAGACCCGGCCGCCGACCACGAACGCGGCGTTCGCGGCGAACACCATGTCCGGGAGGCCGGCCACCGGCTGGACCGAGTCGACGGAGTGGCCGTGGGCGCGGTAGGCGCGGATCAGTG
Organism: Streptomyces sp. NPDC052101; assembly: GCF_040680235.1. Taxonomy (NCBI): domain Bacteria; kingdom Bacillati; phylum Actinomycetota; class Actinomycetes; order Kitasatosporales; family Streptomycetaceae; genus Streptomyces; species Streptomyces sp. NPDC052101. The sequence goes on along the minus strand of NZ_JBFAWH010000004.1, from coordinate 229,486 downwards.
TCTGCCACTGGTCCTGGGCGAGGTCCACGTCGACCGGCTTGTCGGGATGCATCCAGGGGTTGATCGCGTACTGCACCGCGAAGTGTCTGGGTTCACAGACGAGAAAGCGCCGAGGGCGCTGTACACGGCTTTCGGACACAGAGGGTTTCCTCCGCTTTGCTGTGTGTCACTGGGGATGACATCAACGGTAGAAAGCGAGGTGGACGCCCGACAAGAAACGAAAGCTGCGTAGATACGCAGCATCGCTGCGTTGTTCAAGGTGTTCGCGCACTGGTCCTGCGCATACTCCGCGTCATTCCGGCGCCACGTGGGTCGCACCGGCCTCCGGGCTCTCCGGGAGGAGGTGGGACAGCACCATCACGCTGATCGTCTTCCGGATGAACGGCTCGGTGCGGATCCGCTCCAGCACCTCCTCGAAGTGCTCCACGTCCCGTGCCCGCACATGCAGCAGCGCGTCCGCGCCACCGGTCACCGTCATGGCCGCCGTGATCTCCGGGTGGTTCCGGACGACCTCCGCGAGGCGCCGGGGCGGGGCCGCGCCCTCGCAGTACACCTCGACGTACGCCTCCGTGCGCCAGCCGAGCGCCGAGGGCTTCACCGTCGCCGTGAAGCCGGTGATCACCCCGGTCTCCCGCATCCGGTCCACCCTGCGTTTGACCGCCGTCGCGGACAGCCCGATGCCCGCGCCGATCTCGGCGAAGCTGGTCCGGGCGTTCGCCATCAGCGCCGTGACGATCTTGCGGTCGAGGTCGTCGAACGAGGAGGTCCTGCTGTTCATGCGGGCACTGTAATCAGCCACGCCCGCGTCAGGGGCACTAGGACTGGCTGACGACCATCGCGAGGGTCAGCAGTCCCAGCACGACCCAGCCGAACCACAGCCAGCCGTTGCTGCCGAGCGCGACGGTGTAGGCGGTCACGACGACGAGTCCGCCGACCGTGAGCGCCGCCATCGCCTTGGTGGAGCCATTCGTGGAACCGTTCGTGGAACCGGGCATCGCGACACCCTCCTCGTGGTCCGTCCACGACCATGGTGCCCCGGATCCCGCCCGGAGGGGACGGCTCCGCCAGGTCCTGGTGACCGCCAACCCCTGCGTGCGCTCAGCTCTCGCGGGCGTTCAGCGAGGCCAGGTAGGCGTTGTACGCCTCCAGTTCCTTGTCGCCGTCCCGGTCGGCGGCCCGGTCCTTGCGCTTGGCCTGCCGCTGCTCGGAGCCGTACCACTGGAACAGCAGCGCGATCAGCACCAGCACGGACGGGATCTCGCTGAACGCCCAGGCGATACCGCCGGCCGCGTTCTGGTCGGACAGCGCGTCGATGCCGAGCGAGGCCGGCGGGTGCTCGAAGGTGCTCACCATCGGCGTCGACGCCATCATCAGCGCGATACCGAAGAACGCGTGGAACGGCATGCCCGCGAACAGCTCCAGCATCCGCAGCAGATGCCCCGGCCGGTGCGGGCCCGGGTCGACGCCGATGATCGGCCAGAAGAACACCACGCCGACCGCGAGGAAGTGCACCATCATCCCGATGTGCCCGGCCCTGGAGCCCATCAGGAAGTCGAACATCGGGCTGAAGTACAGCGCGTACAGGCTCGCGATGAACAGCGGGATCGTGAACGCCGGGTGGGTGATGATCCGCATGTAGCGGCTGTGCAGCAGCGCCAGCAGCAGCTCGCGCGGGCCCTTGCGGCCCCGGCCGGCGGCCGACAGCGCCCGCAGCGCCAGGGTGACCGGCGCGCCGAGCAGGATCAGGATCGGCGACAGCATGCTGATGATCATGTGCTGCACCATGTGCACGCTGAACATCACCATGCCGTAGTCGTTCAGCTTGGTGCACATCACCAGGGCGACGGTCAGCACACCGACGACGTACGACACCGTCCGGCCGACGGGCCATGCGTCCCCGCGCCGCCGCAGCCGCAGCACACCCCAGCCGTACAGCCCGAGCCCGAGCAGGCAGGCGACGAGGAAGAACGGGTCAGCGGACCACTCCAGCCCCCGTCCCAGCGTGAACGGCGGCAGATCCATCATCATGCCGTGCCCGCTGTGGTCCATCCGGCGGCTCCTGATTCGTGGGGGTTGTACGAGTTGTCCGCCCCCCAGAGTAGAACCGCCCCCGGTCACGACCGTGACCGGGGGCGGGTTGTTCTCGGGTGAACTAGAGGACGCACTCGGCCTCGTCGTAGCGCTCCACCGGAACGGTCTTCAGGGTCTCGACCGCCTCGGCCAGCGAGACCATCACGATGTCCGTGCCGCGCAGCGCCGTCATCTTCCCGAACTCACCGCGATGCACGGCCTCCACCGCGTGCCAGCCGAACCGCGTGGCGAGCACCCGGTCGTACGCCGTCGGCGTACCGCCCCGCTGCACATGGCCGAGGATCACCGGCCGTGCCTCCTTGCCGAGCCGCTGCTCCAGCTCGACCGAGAGCTGCCGGGCGATCCCGGCGAAGCGCTCGTGGCCGTAGATGTCCTTGCCGCCCTCGTCGAAGTCCATGGTGCCGGCCTTCGGCTTGGCGCCCTCGGCCGCGACCACGATGGCGAACCGCTTGCCGGCCTCGAACCGCTCGCCGACCCTCGCCGTCAACTCCTCGATGTCGAAGGGCCGTTCCGGGACGACGACGGCGTGGGCGCCGGCCGCCATGCCGGAGTGCAGCGCGATCCAGCCGGTGTGCCGGCCCATGACCTCCACGATCAGCACGCGCTGATGCGACTCGGCGGTGGTCTTCAGCCGGTCCAGCGCCTCCGTCGCCACGGTGACGGCCGTGTCGAAGCCGAAGGTGACGTCGGTGACGGCGATGTCGTTGTCGATGGTCTTGGGCACGCCGACGATCGGCAGCCCGCCCGCCGACAGCAGCTGGGCCGCCTTCAGCGTGCCCTCACCGCCGATCGGGATGATCGCGTCCAGGCCGAGTTCCGCGACATGCCCCTTGGCCCGCTCGACACCGTCGCGCAGATGCTCCGGGCGGACCCGGGAGGAGCCGAGGATGGTGCCGCCGCGCGCCAGGATGCCGCCCACGGCGTCCAGGTCGAGTTTGAGGTAGTCGCACTCCAGGAGGCCCTTCCAGCCGTCCCGGAAACCGATGACCTCGTCGCCGTGGTCGGCGACGGCACGGTGCACGACGGACCGGATGACGGCGTTCAGGCCGGGGCAGTCGCCGCCGGACGTGAGGACACCAATGCGCATAGCCCGAAATACCTTCTCAACGTGGGCCGGGTAGACCGGACCACGTTGTCCGGCGGATTCCCGGCCACCCTACCGGCGTGAGGGGGTCGCTCCGTAGCGGGCGTCCGCCTGCTGGACGCGCCCGCACATGTGAGCGGACGGCCTGTCAGGCGGGCCCGTGAGGAGCATGCCGGACCACGCTGAGATCTCGCTGAGACGCTGCTTACGCGGGCTGCTGGGCCGACGCGATGCGCTCGTCGCGCAGCGCCTCGTACCAGCGGTCGTCGACCGGCGGCAGCGCGTTGACGTCGAGCGCCAGCTTCAGCAGCAGGTCGGCGATCTGCGGGTTGCGGGCGAGGACCGGGCCGTGCATGTACGTGCCGAAGACGGTCCCGTTGTACGCGCCCTCCGTGCCGTCCCCGGTGCCGTTGCCCTTGCCGATCTTCACCCGGGCGAACGGGCGGGCGGTCTGGCCGAGGTGGGTGACGCCCTGGTGGTTCTCGAAGCCGGTCAGCTGGGGCAGCCCGAGCTGCGGGTCGATGTCGGCGAGCACATCGCCGACGCAGCGCTCGCCCTCGCCGCGCACCGAGACCACGTCGAGCAGGCCGAGGCCCGGCTCGCGCTGGCCGAGGTCGTTGATGAACTCGTGGCCGAGGATCTGGTAGCCGGCGCACACGGAGAACACGATCGCGCCGTTCTCCACCGCCCGGTGCAGATGCCCGTCACGGCGCAGCCGCTCGGCCGCGAGCCGCTGCGGACGGTCCTCGCCGCCGCCGATCAGATAGATGTCGCCGGAGGTCGGGATCGGCTGGTCGCTGCGCACGTCGAGCCGGGCCACGTCCAGACCGCGCTGCCGGGCCCGCCGCTCCACGACGAGGGCGTTGCCCTGGTCGCCGTAGGTGCTCAGCAGGTCCGGGTAGATCCACACCAGCCGCAGTTGGTTGTCGCTCATGAGGTGATCGCCCTTCGAAGATCAGTTGCCGACGCGGCGGCGCAGGTCCTGGAACGCGGTGTAGTTCGCGATGACCTCGATCCGGCCCGGCGGGCACATCTGCACGGCCTGGTCGAGGTTCTCGCAGACCTGGAAGTGCTGGTTCGCGACCTCCAGACGGACGGCGAGGTCCAGCTTGCGGTCGCCGATCACGAAGATCGGGTGGCCGGTCAGCCGGGTGTAGTCGACGTCCCACAGCCAGGAGGTGTCGGTGCCGTCGGCGCCGCGGGCGTTCACGGACAGGATCACCGGGGCGGGGGGCGGGTCGATCAGGGAGAAGGTCTCCAGCCAGCCGGCCGGGTTCTTGGCCAGCAGCAGCCGCAGATCACGGTTCTCGAACTGCACGACGTCGTACCGGCCGGCCACCGCCTGCACCTGGTACATCCGCTCCAGGGCGACCTGCGGCGGCACCCCGAAGACGGCGGCGACAGCCGCTGAGGAGGCGGCGTTCGCCTTGTTGGCGCGGCCCGGAAGCTGCAGATGGATGGGCCAGGCCGACCCGTGCGGGTCGAGCACGTGGTCCCCGGACAGCGCCCAGGTCGGCTGCGGCCGCCGGAACCCGCACTCACCGCAGAACCAGTCGTCGCCGGGACGCTGCATCACGCCACCGCAGGACGGGCAGGACCAGGCGTCGTCCTTCCACATCTGCCCGGCCGCGACCCAGATCACGTTCGGGGAGGAGGAGGCGGCCCACACCACCAGCGGGTCGTCGCAGTTGGCGACGATGACGGCCTTGGAGCCGGCCAGGCCCTCGCGCCAGTTCTCGGCGAGCATCCGGGTCTCGGCGGCGCGGTCGAGCTGGTCGCGGGAGAGGTTGAGCAGGGCGATGCACTTCGGGTCGGTGTCCCGGGCCACACCGGCCAGGTACTTCTCGTCGACCTCGATGACCCCGAACTTCGCGTCCGAGCCGCCCGCGAGCGCGGAGGTGATGCCGGCCGGCATGTTGGCGCCGAGCGCGTTCGACACGACCGGGCCGGCGGCGCGCAGCGCCTCCGCGATCAGCCGGGTGGTCGTGGTCTTGCCGTTGGTCGCCGACACCAGGACGACGTCCAGGTTCTGCGCGAGCCGGGCGAGCAGGTCGGGGTCGAGTCTCAGCGCGACCCGGCCACCGATCACCGACCCGCTGCCGCGTCCCGCGGCGCGCGATGCCGCAGCGACCGCCTTGCCGGCGGTCACTGCCAGCTTGGCCCGCGGCGTGAGCGGGTCCGAGTTGCCTGCCATCAGTTCTCGATCCTCCTTGCGTACGCGCCGCGCCTTGGGCCATCCGGCAACGTGGTGTGGTGCTCAGCCTATCGAGATCCATTCGCACACCCGAATCCCGGCCCACACCATGCGCGGCGGGCATGAGCTGAAGGAACCGTACCCTTGCCGCTATGCGACACGGCACGATCCCGGGCGCCCGCGGGCGCGTCCGGCCACTTTCCCTGCTCGGAGACGACCCGCTGCGCGAGCAATGCCGGGAAGTCACCGACTTCGGCCCCGATCTCGCGGCTCTCGTGGAGGACTTGTTCGCCACGATGTACGCGGCGCAGGGGGTGGGGCTGGCCGCGAATCAGATCGGGCTGCCGGTGCGGGTGTTCGTCTACGACTGCCCGGACGACGAAGATGTCCGGCATCTCGGACATGTGGTGAACCCCCGGCTGGTCGAGACGGACGGGGTGGTGATCCGGGGGCCCGAGGGCTGCCTGTCCCTGCCGGGGCTGGAGGCGGGGACGGAGCGTTACGACCATGCGGTGGTCGAGGGTTTCACGGTGACCGGGGAGCCGGTCACCGTGCACGGCACGGGGTTCTTCGCGCGGTGTCTGCAGCACGAGTACGACCACCTGGAGGGCCGCGTGTACGCGGATCACCTCACGGGGTGGCGCAAGCGGAGACTGATGAGAAAGATCTCCCGCACTTCATGGAACCGGTGAGGGGAGTCACCCCTCAGAACCCCGGACCTCCCATTCTGTCCCCCGCGGCCGCGAGGCGCCCCCACAGCAGATCGGCGAGCGACCGCACCAGTTCGGCGCGGGAACAGGGCCTTTCGCCCAGCCACCAGTCGCCCGCAGCATGCATCATCCCGACGATCCCGTGCCCCCACACCCGGGCGAGCCGCTGGCTCTCCGGTCCGAGGTCCACCCGCTCCTCGATGACCTGGGCCAGCTCCTCGCCCATGCGCCGAAGCAGCGGAGCCGAGTGCTTGCCGACATCGAAGCCCTGGTCGCCCTGGCTTCCCTCCGCCGGATGCATCAGGAACCGGTACACCTGGGGACGTGCCTCGATCGCGGCGAGATACGTGTCCAGCGTGGACTCGACCCGCTCCCGCCGATCGGCGGGAGCGTCCAGTGCCGCCCGCAGGGAATCGAGCAGCGCGTCCGTGTGCCGCTTGGCGAGCGCGGCGTACAGCCCGCCCTTGTCCCCGAAGTGCCGGTAGAGGATCGGCTTGGTGATGCCGGCCTCCGCGGCGATCGCGTTCATCGATGCCTGCGGGCCGTCGCGCAGCACCACCCGGTCGGCGGCCTCCAGCAGCTCGCGCCGTCGGCGGTCGGCGGACCGCTGCTGGTCGGTCCGCTGTGTGGTGTCCATGTGCTCTCCCCACCCGTGCTGATTCGGTGACGCCTGCGCAAACTAGCACTGACTGTGCCCCTGACATCGAACGGGATACCGAGGCGTCATCGGCGGTTGACTTTTCCTACCCGTCGGTAACAGACTCGGGTTACCGCTAGTAACACCGTATGCCGCCGCTGGAGGGGACATGGCCGAGTTCACCATGGAGCTGAACGACGAACAGAAGGAAGTCCGGGACTGGCTCCATGGCTTCGCCGCCGACGTGATCCGCCCCGCGGCCGCCGAGTGGGACGAGCGCGAGGAGACTCCCTGGCCGGTCATCCAGGAGGCCGCGAAGGTCGGCATCTACTCCCTCGACTTCTACGCACAGCAGTACTTCGACCCCACCGGCCTCGGCATCCCGATGGCCATGGAGGAGCTGTTCTGGGGGGACGCGGGCATCGCCCTCTCCATTGTGGGCACCGGCCTGGCCGCCGTGGGCGTTCTCGCCAACGGAACCGAGGAACAGATCGGCACCTGGATCCCGCAGATGTACGGCGACCAGAACGACGTCAAGGTCGCCGCGTTCTGCTCCTCCGAGCCCGACGCCGGCTCCGACGTCGCCTCCCTGCGCACGCGTGCCGTGTACGACGAGGCCAAGGACGAGTGGGTGATCAACGGCACGAAGACCTGGGCGACCAACGGCGGCATAGCCAACGTCCACGTCGTCGTCGCCAGCGTCGAACCGGAGCTGGGCTCCAAGGGCCACGCGTCCTTCATCGTCCCGCCGGGCACGGAGGGCCTCGCCCAGGGCCAGAAGTTCAAGAAGCACGGGATCCGTGCCTCGCACACGGCCGAGGTGATCCTGGACAACGTCCGCGTTCCCGGTTCCTGCCTGCTCGGCGGCAAGGAGAGGCTGGACGAGCGGCTGGCCCGCGCCAGGGAGAAGGCGAAGGCCGCCGGAGGCGAGCGCGTGAAGAACGCGGCCATGGCCACGTTCGAGGCGTCCCGCCCGGCCGTCGGCGCGATGGCGGTCGGCACCGCCCGGGCCGCGTACGAGGTCGCCCTCGACTACGCCAGGACCCGCGAGCAGTTCGGGCGGCCCATCATCGACAACCAGGGCGTCGCCTTCCAGCTCGCGGACATGCGGACGCAGATCGACGCGGCCCGGCTGCTGGTCTGGCGTGCCTCGTGGATGGCCGTCAACGGCAGGCCGTTCACCGCCGCCGAGGGATCCATGTCGAAGCTCTTCGCCAGTGAGACCGCGAAGAAGGTGACCGCGCAGGCCATTCAGATCCTGGGCGGCAACGGGTACACCCGGGAGTACCCGGTGGAGCGGATGCACCGGGACAGCGCGATCTACACGATCTTCGAGGGGACGAGCGAGATCCAGCGGCTCGTCATCGCGCGTACGCTGGCCGGGATGCCGATCAGGTAGTCATCTGCGCCTCAGCGGAGTCAGCTGCTGGATGTCGTACTTGGCGCGTAGCGCCTCGATGGCCTCCTGGTCCGGCGGGCCGCCGTTGCCGAGGATCTCCAGCAGCTCCTCGAAGTAGCGCTCGTGGTCCGGTGGGGGAGACGCCTGGAAGAACATCTTCGCGGGTGCGTCCGTCGGGTTGGTGAAGGCGTGCGGGCACCCTGGTGGTACGACGACGAGCGTGCCCGGGGTCGCCCGTACCACTTTGCCGCCCGAACTCGACTCCCACCTCTGCCAGTTGTCGGGGGTGCGGATGCGCGGCTCGAAGGCGAGGACGTCCAGTTCCCCCTCCAGGACGTAGAACAGCTCCTCGCTGCGGGTGTGCACATGCGCGCCCACGTCGAAGCCCGGCGGGACCTCCACCTCGAAGGTGGAGGCCATCCGCGAATGCGTGCCGGTGACCTTGAACGTGACCCGCTGGGCCGGGGTCTCCACGACACGGCCGTGGCCCGGCGGCACATACAGGCCCTCGGTCAGTCCCTCGGTCCAGGTCATGGGCTGCTCACCAGGTCACCGGCAGGGCCTCGGGACCCCGGATCAGCGCGCCCTTCTTGAAGGGCACCTGCTCCGGCGGTACGGCCAGACGCAGGCCCGGCACCCGGTCCAGCAGGGCGTCCACCATGAGTTCCTCCTCCAGCCGGGCCAGCATGTTGCCGGGGCAGAAATGCGGGCCGAAGCCGAAGGACACATGGGGGTTCGGGCTGCGGGAGAAGTCGATGGTCTCCGGGTCGGGGAAGACCTCCGGGTCGCGGTTGGCGGCCAGGTAGGAGTTGTAGACCGCGTCGCCCGCGCGGATCCGCACGCCCCGGATCTCCACGTCCTCCATGGCGATCCGGGACAGGCCGACCGCGCTGCGGTGCGGGATCCAGCGCAGGAGTTCGTCGATCGCCTTGGGGCGGATCTCAGGTTCCGCGCGCAGCCGGTCCACCAGGTCGGGCCGGGTCAGCAGCAGATAGAACATCTGCCCGCTGTTGTTGGTGACCGCCTCGCCGCCGATCTGCAGGAGACCGGCCAGGCCGACGGCCTCCTCCAGTGTCACCTCGCCCCGGCCCACCGCGGCGCCGAGCAGTGAGGTGACGTCCTCGGCCGTGCTGTTCTCGCGCAGCCCGATCAGGTCGGAGAAGTAGGCGGCCATCTCCCGCTTGGCCTTCTCACTGACCTCCTTGCCGTTCGAGGAGGACAGGATGAGCTGCGTCCAGGTGTGCATGATGTGCCGGTCGGCGGCCGGGACGCCCATCATTTCGCAGATCACCGCGATCGGGAACGGGCTGAGGATCGTGGCCGTGAGATCGGCGGGCGGGCCGTCCTGGAGGAGTTCGTCGACCAGTTCGTCGAGCATGGCGCGCGCCTTCTCGCGTACCCGCTCCACCCCCTTCGTGGTGAACGCGGCCGCCACCGAGCGGCGCAGCCGGGTGTGGTCGGGCGGGTCGAGGAAGCCGACCGCGCCCGGGTCCGGGATGAAGTGCGGGGCCAGCCGGGTGACCGGCTTCTTCATGACCTCCTCGCGGCTGAAGCGGGGGTCGTTGGTGACCATGCGCACGTCGTCCATCCGCGTCACCAGCCAGGCCCAGCCTTCGCCGTTGGGCAGCTGGATGCGGGTGACCGGTCCTTCGCGCATCAGCTCTCTCAGCACCGGGTCGAAGTCCGTCCCGGTCAGGTCGAGCGCCGGCCAGTGCCGGATCGGGGGCAGGGTCTCGGTGAGCGTCTCTTCGGTCATGCCGTACTCATGCCGTTTCTCGGTCAGAGCTGCGCCAGCGGCCCAGCGCCATTTCCGCGGTGATGCCGGGCCCGAACCCGGCGAGGAGCCCGCGCGCCCGGTGCTCGGCGCCGCCCTCGTCGAACATCCGGCGCAGCGCGTCCAGCACGACGCCGGAGGCGATGTTGCCGTACTCGGTGAGGGTGGCCCGGCTGAACCGGAACGCGTGCGGGTCGACCTGGAGGAACTTGCTGAGGTCGTCGAGGATGCGCGGGCCGCCGGCGTGGACGATGTAGAAGTCCAGGTCGGACGCGTCCCAGCCGTGCATGCCCGCGAGGTCCTGGAGGGCCGGGGCCAGCGGCTCCATCGTGGCAGGCACCCGCTTGTCGAGCAGGAAGTGGAACCCGGTCGCCCGGACGTCGTACATGATCCACTCCTCGGTCTTCGGGATCAGGTACGAGCCGTTGCGCTCCAGCTCGACGCCGGTGCCGCCCTTGCCGCGGACCACGGCGGCGGCTATGCCGTCACCGAACAGACCGTTGGAGAGCAGCGAGCCGACACCCAGGTCGGTGGGCTGGTAGCACAGCGAGCAGAACTCGCAGGCCACGATCAGTGCGTTGGCCTCGGGGTAGGCCGTGCAGAAGTCGTGCGCGCGGTTGATCGCCGCGCCGCCGGCCGCACAGCCCAGCTGGGCTATGGGGAACTGCCGGGTCGTGGAGTCGAAGTCCATCTCGTTGATCAGCCACGCCGTGAGCGAGGGCATCATGAAGCCCGTGCACGAGACGTAGATGATCACGTCGATGTCGGTGGTGAGGAGTTCCGCGTCGTCGAGCGCCCGCTGGATCACCGCGGGGACGCGTGCCTTGGCCTCGGCCTCGTAGAGCTTGTTGCGCTCCGCGAAGCCGGGGTGCTTGAGGGTTTCCTCGATGGGCTGCACGATGTGCCGGGTCCTGACGCCCGTGTTCTCGATCAGCCGCAGCGCGAGCGGCAGTTGCGGGTGATCGGCGTGACGGGAGCGCGCCAGCTCGAGCGTCTCCTCCATCGTGATCACGTGCTCCGGAACCGACACCGAGGGTCTGCACAAAGTCGCCATGAACCGTGCCTGCTTTCAGCCTTCCGGAAGGCCTTCGCCCACCGGTCAGAAGGTCGTTCACCTTGGGAGGTGGTTCACCCACGATCACTCGGTCCGGCGACGTTCTCTCGCCGAACTACTCCAGACCGGGGACACCGTGTCAGGCTCGGACGAGAAGCCGCACGTCCGCGCGAGGGAGAACACCATGACGGCAACGGCCGGTGACCTGCTGCAGACGACCGTCAGGGCACTCGCCCCGGACCCGGAGACCAACCCCGTCGTCCCGCTCGTGGAACGCGGCGAGGCGCCCGTGCGGCTGCTGGCGAGGCTCGCCCTGGAACAGCAGTGGGTGATCCCGGCCGACCGCCGCTCCTTCGACCATCTGGCGCAGCGCGCCGAGCCCGCCGCCGCGGCCTTCTTCACCACGCTCGCGACCGGCGAGGAGCTGGCGGCGGCGCACCTGGAGGCCTTCGCCCGGGCCGGCGGAGTGACGGAGGACACCTCCCGCGGCTACGTCCCCCTGGCCGGCTGCCAGGCCTACCCCGCCTACGTCTCCTGGCTGGCCCTCAACGCCGCCCCGGCGGACGTCGTCCTGGCCCTCACGGCGAACTTCTCCGCCTGGGGCGGCTACTGCGCCCGCATCGCGACAGGGCTGCGCACGCACTACGGCTTCGGGGACGAGGCCTGCGCGTTCTTCGACTTCTTCGCCGCACCGGCTCCGGACCTGGACGAACAGGCGACGGCGGCCGTGCAGACGGCCCTGGACACCGGCACCCTGGACCCGGACCGCGCACACACCTACGGAAGCCTGCTTCAGGCATACGAGGGGATGTTCTGGGAAACGCTGCGCTGACCTGCGCCGAAACCCTACGGCGCGCCACTGCTGTGCGCGATGCAGGCGACGTCGATACGATCCGCCAGCTTGGCCAGCTCGATGGTCAAAGCCGCAACCGTGTCCTCGTCCAGCCCCTGCTCCCCGGCCTCGACAAGCCGCAGCCACCGAGCCCCCACGGTCCGCAGCAGCTTGCTCACATCGGCCGCGGCCACCTGCAAGGCCCCGCGGTCGTCCACGATCAGAGGCAGAGTCACTTCGCCGTTCACAGACCGGATGCTAGCCGCGCGGCGCTCACGCACCCTGCCAAACCGTGGTGATGTTGCAGAACTCGCGGATTCCGTGCCCGGACAGCTCACGCCCGTACCCGGACCGCTTGACCCCGCCGAAGGGGAACGCCGGATGGGAGGCCGTCATCCCGTTGACGTACACGGATCCGGCCTCCAGATCCCGCGCGAACCGTTCCACCTCGCCGTCGTCCCGCGTCCACACGTTGGAACTCAGACCGAACGCCGAGTCATTGGCGATGAGCAGCGCCTCGTCCAGGTCGCCGGCCGGGTACAGCGTGGCCACCGGCCCGAACGCCTCCTCCCGGTGGATGCGCATCTCCCGGGTGATCCCGGCCAGCACGGTCGGCGGGTAGTACCAGCCCGGCCCGTCCGGCCGCTCGCCGCCGCACAGCACCCGGGCGCCGCTGCGCTTCGCGTCGTCGACGAGTTCCTCCAGGTCCCGCCGCCCCTGCTCGCTGGCGAGCGGCCCGATCTCGGTGTCCTCCTCCAGCGGGTCGCCGACCTTGAGCGCCCGCATCCCGGCGACGAACTTCTCGGCGAAGGCGTCGTAGACGTCGCGGTGCACGATGAACCGCTTGGCCGCGATGCAGGACTGCCCGTTGTTCTGCACGCGTGCGGTGACCGCGACCTCGGCCGCCCGGTCCAGGTCGGCGGAGGGCATGACGACGTACGGGTCGCTGCCGCCCAGCTCCAGCACCGTCTTCTTGATCATCTCCCCGGCGGTGGCGGCGACCGCCCGGCCCGCGGGCTCGCTGCCCGTCAGCGTCGCCGCCTTCACCCGCTCGTCGCGCAGGATGTCGTCCACCGCGCCCGCGCCGATCAGCAGTGTCTGGAAACAGCCCTCCGTGAAGCCCGCACGGTGGAACAGGTCCTCCAGGTAAAGGGCCGTCTGGGGGACGTTGGAGGCGTGCTTGAGCAGGCCCACGTTGCCGGCCATGAGCGCGGGTGCGGCGAACCGGATCACCTGCCAGAGCGGGAAGTTCCACGGCATCACCGCGAGCACGGGGCCGAGCGGCCGGTAGCGCACCCGTACCCGTGACGCGCCGGAGTCCCGTACGTCCGCCTCGGCGGGCTCCTCGTCGGCGAGCAGCCGCTCGGCGTTCTCGGCGTACCAGCGCATCGCCCTGGCGCACTTGGCGGCCTCCGCCCAGGCCTGCTTGACCGGCTTGCCCATCTCCGTGGTCATCACCCGGCCGATCTCCCGCTGGTCCTCCTCCAGCAGATCGGCGGCCCTCAGCAGCAGTCGGCCGCGGTCGACGAAGGAGGTCGTCCGGTAGGTGCGGAACGTGGCCTCGGCGAGCTGGAGCCGGCGTTCCAGCTCTTCCTCGCCCATGGCCTCGTACGTCTTGAGCGTCTCGCCGTTCGCGGGGTTCACCGTCGCGATGGGCATGGCTGACCTCCCTGGGAGCGGGCTTGCTTCGACCTTCGCGCGCGCTACCGCCGTACGCAACGCGTGGCGTCCCTTCAGGACGAGTGCTCCGCCAGCCGGTCGAGAAACGCGGTCTGTGCCGTGATGATCAGCTCACGGGCCCGGTCCACGCCGAGCCACTCCACCCGGTCCAGCTCCGGGAACTCCCGCATCCGGCCGGACCTCGGCGGCCACTCCATGGTGAAGCTGCCGGGGGCGAATCCCGTCAGATCCGGGTCCGCCTCCACCGCCCACGCCGTGACGACCTTGCCGTTCTTCTGCACGACCTCGCCCAGCGGTACGGCCTCCCCGTCGGGCGGCGCCAGCCCCAGCTCCTCCCGGAACTCGCGCCGGGCGGCCTCCCAGGCGGGCTCGTCGGGCTCGTACTCGCCCTTGGGGACGGTCCACGCCCCCGCGTCCTTCTTCGCCCAGAGCGGACCACCCATATGGCCGAGCAATACCTCCAGGCCCTCATCGGTGTGCCGGAACACCAGCAGTCCCGCGCTGCGTTTCGTCGCACGCACCGTCATGGTCCGACCTCCGGGTGGGCCGCCAGCAGGGCCTCCACCGTATCGGCCTCCTCAGGGCGCTTGTCCTCGCGGTAGCGGACGACGCGGGCGAAGCGCAGGGTGACGCCGGCCGGGTAGCGGGAGGAGCGCTGCAGGCCGTCGTAGGCGATCTCCACGACGAGTTCGGGGCGGACCCGGACCACCCAGCCGTCGTCCTCGACGGCCAGTTCCCGGAGCCGCTCGGTCTGCCAGGCGAGCATCGCGTCGGTCATGCCCTTGAAGGTCTTGCCGAGCATCGCGAAGCCGCCGTCCGGGCTGCGGGCGCCGAGGTGGAGGTTGGACAGCCGGCCCGTGCGGCGGCCGTGGCCCCACTCTGCGGCCAGCACGACCAGGTCGAGGGTGTGGACGGGCTTGACCTTCAGCCAGGAGGCGCCGCGCCGGCCCGCGCTGTAGGGCGCGTCCAGCGCCTTGACCACCACGCCCTCGTGACCGCGGGCCAGGGTCTCGGCGAGGAACCGTTCCGCCGCCGCGATGTCCGCGGGCCCGGCGGCGACCGTCCGGCGTACCCGCATCGGCTCGGGCACCAGCCGGGCCAGCTGAGCGTGCCGCTCGGCGAAGGGCAGGTCCAGCAGATCGGTGCCGTCGACCGACAGGGCGTCGAAGAAGACGGGGGAGACCGGGACCTCCCCGGCGGCCTTCGCCACATCCGTCCGGGAGCCGACCCGGCCCGCCGTCTCCTGGAAGGACCGGGGCCGCCCGGCGCTGTCGAAGGAGATCACCTCGCCGTCCAGGATGAACCGCTCGCCCGCCAACTCCCGTGCGGCAGCGGTCACTTCGGGCAGCCGGTCGGTGATGTCGTCCAGGGTGCGGGTGTGCACGCGGACCGTGTCGCCGTCCCGGTGCACCTGCACCCGGATGCCGTCCAGCTTCTCCTCCACCGCGCACGCGCCCAGTTTCTGCACCGCCTCGGCGACCGAGGACGCGCTGTGCGCCAGCATCGGCAGTACCGGCCGGCCCACGGTGAGCCGGAACCGCTCCAGCGCCCCCGGCCCCTCGGCGAGCAGGTCCCGGGCGACCGTCTGCAGCGACCCGGCGAGCATCACCGCCCGCCGTACGGCGGCCGGGTCGGCGCCGGTCGCCCGGGCGAGGCCCTCCACTGCGACGGCGTCCAGCGCGCCCTGCCGTACCTCGCCGGTGAGCAGACCGAACAGGAAGCGCTGCTCCTCCTCGGTGGCCGCGCCCATCAGCTCGCCGACGAGCCGGGCCCGCTGCGCCTGCGCGCCCGCCCCCGACACCTTGCCCAGCTCGCTGAGCAGCGTGTCGACCTCGCGGACCGTGAGGCCGGGCGCGGCGGCCGGCGGCACCGGGCGGCTCAGCACCTTCCAGCCGACGCCGAGCCGGCCCTGCGGGAGCCGTCCGGCCAGATACGGGATGACGATCGGCACATCGTCCGGCTCCGCCTCCCGGAACAGCTCCGCGAGCAGCGCCGTCTTGCGGGACCGGGCCGCCGTCGCGGCGACCTCCCGGGACACCTGGGCGAGCCGGGCGAGCAGCATGCAGCCATGGTGCACCGGGGGAGCGGCGGCTACACCCGGACGGAGCCGAGGTCCGCCGTCAGCGGCTCCCCGCTGATCGCCGCCCCCGCCCGGTAGCCGCAGCTCGCCGCGTTGATGACCTGCCCGGCGAATCCGCTCGCGCTGCCCGCCGCCCACAGCCCGGGCACGCTCGTCGATCACCGGACAACTGCCGAACGGTCTCCCGCGCGGTCCGGCGCCCAGCTCCACCAGCAGGTCGTTTCGGGGCACGGCGTGCGGGGCGGCGTAGAGCACTTCGCGGTCGTGGACCGTCCTGTCCGCGAGCCGGACCCCGGTGAGCCGGCCGCCCGTGACGAGGACTTCCGTGACCTCGCCGGGCGCGACCGCGAGCCCGGCGGCGGCCAGCCGGCGCAGATCGTCGCCGGTCGGCTCCGACTCGCCCGGCCGAACCGCTCGGCCGGCCCCGCGACCCTCGGGCAGCTCCACCAGCAGGTCGTTTCGGGGCACGGCGTGCGGGGCGGCGTAGAGCACTTCGCGGTCGTGGACCGTCCTGTCCGCGAGCCGGGCCCCGGTGAGCCGGCCGCCCGTGACGAGGGCTTCCGTGACCTCGCCGGGCGCGACCGCGAGCCCGGCGGCGGCCAGTCGGCGCAGATCGTCGCCGGTCGGCTCCGACTCGCCCGGCCGAACCGCTCGGCCGGCCCCGCGACCCTCGGGCAGCTCGCCCTTCAGGCCCGGGGCGATCACCAGCTGCCGGGCTCGTACCCTTCGGCCGCAGGCGAGCCTCGTCGTGAAGCCCTCGGCGTCCCTGCCCGCACCGGGCGATCTCCTCGCGGCCGACCGCAGGGGCCCGGCGGGATTGACAAACAAGTTTGCCGAAACTGCAATACGCATCATGAGCAGTGAGGACGTTCTCGCCGAGGTCGGTCCGCGGCTCCGGCGTATCCGCAAGGAGCGGCAGGTGACCCTGGCCGCGCTGTCCGAGGCCACCGGAATCTCCGTCAGCACCCTCTCCCGGCTGGAGTCCGGCCTGCGCAAGCCCAGCCTCGAACTGCTGCTGCCGATCGCCCAGGCCCATCAGGTGCCGCTGGACGAGCTGGTCGGCGCGCCGCCGGTGGGGGACCCGCGGGTGCGGGCCAAGCCGATCGTGCGGGGCGGGCGCACCCACTGGCCGCTGACCCGCCAGCCCGGCGGCCTGCAGGCCTTCAAGGTGCTGGAACCGCAGCGCAAGCAGGAGCCCGACCCGCGCACCCACGAGGGGTACGAGTGGCTGTACGTGCTGTCGGGCCGGCTGCGACTGGTCCTCGGCGCGCACGACGTGGTGCTGTCGGCGGGGGAGGCCGCCGAGTTCGACACCCGCGTGCCGCACTGGTTCGGGTCGACGGGCGAGGGGCCGGTGGAGTTCCTCAGTCTGTTCGGGCCGCAGGGGGAGCGGATGCACGTACGGGCGCGGCCGTCGTCCGGCACGTGACTCATGCGACGCGCGCCGACGCGCGGCCCCTGTTCCCTGATCGGCAAGCGACCGCTTAGTATGCGGTCGGACCCGGTCAGACGAAGCAGTCCCGTGGAGGCCCCGCATGCAGGCATGGCAAGTGCACGAGAACGGCGAGCCGAGCGAGGTGATGCGCCTGGCGGAGGTGGAGCGGCCCACGCCCGGTGACGGCCAGGTGCTGGTGCGCGTGCGCGCCGCCAACATCAACTTCCCGGACGCGCTGCTGTGCCGGGGCCAGTACCAGGTGCGCCCGCCGCTGCCGTTCACGCCCGGCGTGGAGATCTGCGGCGAGACCGAGGACGGCCGCCGGGTGATCGCCAACCCCGCGCTGCCCTGCGGCGGTTTCGCCGAGTACGCCCTCGCCGACGCCCGCGCCCTGCTGCCCGCGCCCGAGGCGCTGGACGACGCCGAGGCCGCCGCGCTGCACATCGGCTACCAGACCGGCTGGTTCGGCCTGCACCGCCGGGCCCGTCTGGAGGCCGGGGAGACCCTGCTCGTGCACGCCGCCGCCGGAGGAGTCGGCAGCGCCGCCGTGCAGCTCGGCAAGGCGGCCGGCGCCACCGTGATCGGTGTCGTCGGCGGCGCGGACAAGGCCGCCGTGGCCCGCGAGCTGGGCTGTGACGTGGTGGTCGACCGCCGCAGTGAGGATGTCATCGCCGCCGTGAAGGAGGCCACCGGCGGCCGCGGCGCCGACGTGATCTACGACCCCGTCGGCGGCGCGGCCTACGCCCAGTCCGCCAAGCTCGTCGCCTTCGAGGGCCGGATCGTCGTCGTCGGCTTCGCCAGCGGCTCCATCCCCAGCCCGGCCCTCAACCACGCGCTGGTGAAGAACTACTCGATCCTCGGCCTCCACTGGGGCCTGTACAACACCAAGAACCCCAAGCTGGTCCTGCGCTGCCACGAGGAGCTGACCGAGCTGGCCGCCCGGGGCGCGATCAAGCCGCTGGTGAGCGAGCGGGTCCCGCTCGGCGAGGCCGCCGCGGCCGTGCAGAGGGTCGCGGACGGCCGGTCCACCGGCCGGATCGCCGTCGTGATGGAGGGAGCAGCATGACCGACGCCGAAGAACTTCGCCGCCGCACCAGGGAGTTGCTGACCCAGCACCCCCCGGCGAGCACCGACCGCCTCGACTTCCTGCGCGCCCGCTTCGACGCCGGCCTCGCCTGGGTGCACTACCCGGAGGGCCTCGGCGGACTGGGCGCCCCGCGCTCCCTGCAGGGCGTCGTGGACGCCGAGCTGGAGGCCGCGGGCGCCCCCGACAACGACCCCCGGCGCATCGGCATCGGCCTGGGCATGGCCGCGCCGACGATCCTCAAGTACGGCACGGACGAGCAGAAGCAGCGGTTCCTGCGGCCCCTGTGGACGGGCGACGAGGTCTGGTGCCAGCTGTTCAGCGAGCCCGGCGCCGGCTCCGACCTGGCCGCGCTCGGCACCCGGGCCGTACGGGAGGGCGAGGACTGGGTCGTCAACGGGCAGAAGGTGTGGACCTCCAGCGCCCACCTCGCCCGCTGGGCCATCCTCATCGCCCGCACCGACCCGGACGTGCCCAAGCACGCGGGCATCACGTACTTCGTCTGCGACATGACCGACCCGGGCGTCGAGGTCCGGCCGCTGCGCCAGATCACCGGCGAGGCCGAGTTCAACGAGGTCTTCCTCACCGGCGTCCGCATCCCCGACACCCGCCGCCTCGGCGAGGTCGGCGACGGCTGGCGGGTCGCCCAGACCACCCTCAACAACGAGCGCGTGGCCATCGGCGGCATGCGGCTGCCCCGCGAGGGCGGCATGATCGGCCCGGTCGCCCAGACCTGGCGTGAGCGCCCCGAGCTGCGCACTCACGAGCTGCACCAGCGGCTGCTGAAGCTGTGGGTCGAGGCCGAGGTCTCCCGCCTCACCGCGGAGCGCCTGCGCCAGCAGCTCGCCGTCGGCCAGCCCGGCCCCGAGGGCGCCGGCATGAAGCTCGCCTTCGCCCGCCTCAACCAGGAGATCAGCGGCCTGGAGGTCGAACTCCGCGGTGAGGAGGGCCTGTTGTACGACGACTGGACCATGCGCCGCCCCGAGCTGGTCGACTTCACCGGCCGCGACGCCGGCTACCGCTATCTGCGCTCCAAGGGCAACAGCATCGAGGGCGGGACCAGCGAGGTCCTGCTGAACATCGTCGCCGAGCGGGTTCTCGGCCTGCCCGCCGAGCCGCGCACCGACAAGGACGTCGCATGGAAGGACCTGGCCCGATGAGCACACAGCGCGACCTGCTGTACTCGGAGGAGGAAGAGGCGCTGCGGGCCGCCGTACGGGACCTCCTCACGGACCACTGCACGCCCGCGGACGTCGTCGCCCGCATCGAGTCCGACGCCCCGCACGACCTCGCCCTGTGGAAGTCCCTCGCCGAGGACATGGGCCTCGCCGGGCTCCTGGTGCCCGAGGAGCAGGGCGGCCAGGGCGCCTCCGCCCGCGAAGTCGCCGTGGTCCTGGAGGAGTTGGGCCGAGCGGTCGCCCCCGTGCCGTACCTCACCAGCGCCGTCGTCGCCACCGAGGCCCTGCTGGCCTGCGGCGACGAGGAACTCCTGGGACAGCTGGCCTCCGGGCGTACCATCGGCGCCTTCGCGGTCGGCCTGCACACGGCGCCGGGCGCCGCCGCCAAGGCCGTACGGCTCGAAAGCGGCACTCTGCACGGGGAGTTGACAGGCATCGCGGATGCGGCCGCGGCCGACGTCCTGCTCGTCCCGGCCGACGACGGCGGCCTGTACGCCGTGGCCGCGGACGCCGTGACGGTCACCCCGCAGATCTCCCTGGACCTGACCCGGCCACTGGCGACGGTCCGCCTGGCGGGTGCCCCCGGCCGCCGTGTCGGCGACGCGGAACCCGCCGTACGACGCGCCCTGCGCGCCGCCGCCGCACTGCTCGCCTCCGAACAACTCGGCGTCGCGGAGTGGGCGTTGACCGAGACGGTCCGCTATCTGAAGGAGCGCAAGCAGTTCAACCGGCCGGTCGGCGGATTCCAGGCCCTCAAGCACAGGCTCGCCCAGCTGTGGCTGGAGGTCGTGAACCTGCGGGCGGCCGCGCGGGCCGCCGCCGACGCGTTGGCCTCCGGCGAGGACACGGATGTCTCGGCCGCCGTCGCACAGGCGTATGCGGCGCCCGTGGCCGTCCACGCCACCGAGGAGGCGCTGCAGCTGCACGGCGGGATCGGTATGACCTGGGAGCATCCGATCCACCTGGCCCTGAAGCGGGCCAAGGCCGACTCGATCGCCTATGGCACGGCCGGGGCCCACCGGGAGGCGCTGGCCGCACTGGTCGACCTCCAGGCACCCTGACCCGACCCGGGTGAAGCCTGCCCCACCCGGGGCGGGCTTTCTCGGGTCCATGCTCCGGAGAAGTGAACAACGCGCCAACTCCCCGCGAGAGCAGGCGCCTTCGGTGGTAGAGGCACGCATACTCCCTTCGGTCCCATCCGGCACCTCAAAGGGAGGCAGAGCATGGCCCTCACCACCCGTCGCAGAGCCCTCACCACCCTCGGCGCCGCCCTCGCCGGCGCGGTCACCCTGCCCGCCGCCCAGGCCAGGGCGGACGGCTCCCACCATGGCGCGCACCCGCTGTGGAACGCGCACGCCCACAACGACTACGAGCACCCCCGGCCCCTGTTCGACGCGCTCGACCACCGCTTCGGCAGCGTCGAGGCCGACATCTTCCTCGTCGACGACCAGCTCCTCGTCGGTCACGACACCTCAGAGCTGGACCCGACCCGCACCCTCGAATCCCTCTACCTCGACCCGCTCGCCGCCCTGATCCGGGCCAACCACGGCTCCGTCTACCGGGGGTGGCGCCGGCCGCTGCAGCTCCTCATCGACATCAAGACCGAGGGCTCGTCGACGTACCTCGAACTCGACCGCCATCTGCGCCGCCATCCACACCTGTTCACCCGGTACGCGCACGGCCGGGTGCACCCCCGACCCATCACCGCCGTCATCTCCGGCGACCGCGCCGCCCGCATCCCCATGGAGGCGCAGGAAGAGCGGCTCGCCTTCTACGACGGCCGGCTCACCGACCTCGGCAGCACCGCCCCCGCCTCCTTCATCTCGCTGATCAGCGACAACTGGACGCAGGTCTTCACCTGGTCCGGTGACGGCGCCTTCCCCGACGTCGAGCGGCAGAAGCTGCACGGCATCACCGCCGCCGCTCACGCGCGGGGGCAGCAGGTGCGGTTCTGGGCCACCCCGGACGCCGCGGGCCCGGCCCGCGACGCCCTGTGGACGGAGCTGCTCGCCGCCGGCGTCGACTTCCTCAACACCGACGACCTGGCCGGCCTGGAAGCCTTCCTCGACGCGCACCCCGCCGCGTAACCACACGTTTGGGGGACACGTCAGCCGCCCGGACGAACCCTCCGCTACGCCACACTTACGGCCGAACGCCGCTCAAGGGGCGTGGCGGAGGAGGTTCCCGGTGGTCATTCCCATCTCTGCAGTGCTGTTGCTGCTGATCCTGGCCGTGATCTTCGTGCGCAACGGCGCGTTGAAGGTCTCCCACGCTCTGGTCTGCGTGCTGCTCGGCTTCTTCCTGGCCGGCACGAGCATGGCGCCCACCATCCACAGCGGGCTCACCACGACCGCCGACCTGGTGAGCAGCCTGCGGCCCTGAGACAGGGGCCGAGCGGCCCGGCTCAGGGGGGGCGTTCAGGGGGTCGTGAAGACGCCGACGCCGTTCGCGACGGGGCGCTCGGCGCCGGCGCTCGGATGGTTGCGGACCGTCACAGTGCTCGCTCCCGCGTCGCGGGTGACCAGCTCCGTGGAGCCGCCGCCGTCGAGGTTGAACGCGTCGGACGCGCCCAGCGCCCGCATCGTGCCGGCCTCCTCCTCGACCGTGATGCCGGCCCGGTAGACCTCGGCCCCGTCCAGCGCCATGATCAGCAGCTGCCGTCCGCCGCCCTTGAAGCCCACGACCGTGCGCACGGCCGCGGTGCCGTTGTCGAGACCGGTCAGCACCTGCCCGTTCCTCAGCACCGGGAAGCCGCCGATCGCGCACGCGTACGGCGTCCCGGACGAGGCGGCCACCAAGCGGTGCGTCACGGTCACCGAGGCACCGACCGCGAGCTTGCGCAGCTGCCGCGCCCCCTCTTCACGGCCCACCAGGACCGTGGTGTCCGCCGGGATCGCGCCGCTGCCCGGGGTGCCGGCGGCGGAGACCACCCGGCCGCCGCGCACCGTCACCTCGTAGGTGTCGGTGCTGCACGGGGCCGACCGCTGGGTGTCGGTGCCGCACACCGAGCGCATCCGGGAGGCGCTGCCCCACCGCGAGGTGAAGGCGCCGACGGAGTTCTCCGGGAGCGCGTACTGGTTGAGGCCCTTCAGCGGGATCGTGCCTTCCGGCGTCCTGACGCCGCCGGCCAGGGACAGCCGGTCCAGCCGGGCCCGCCGGTCGGTGCCCACCCCGAAGACGTCCTGGGTGCTCGTGCCCGGCGGCAGGGCGGGTCCGAACCGCTGGCCCTGCGGTACCGCCGCCTTGAGCACCTGCCCGTCCGCGATCGCCGGTCCGACGCTCGCTCCCGTGGCCTGCACGCCCGGGTGCTGGGTCTCGGTGATGTTGAAGAAGTCACCGTTGACCCCCGCGACGGCCCCGGCCGAGTCCGCCATCCCCGAGACGGTCTCCCGGGCCGCCACCGCGCCCGGGTGGAGCAGGTCCACACGAACGTGTGGATTGGCCAGGTCGACCGTGAGCAGATGAGCGTGCGCCTTGCCCGCGCTCGCCTCGATGTCGAACTGCCGGTAGGTGACTCCCGGCGCGATCCGCCCGCCGGCCTCGACGGCACCGGCCGGTGCCGCCCCCGCCAGGGCCGCACCGGCCAGCACACCCAACGCCGTGACGATTGTGAGAACCGCTCTGCCCGCTGCCGAACGCCTGCGACGTCTGGTCACCGTGTCCCCTGATGTCTCGTCAACTGTCCCTGTCGTACGGGTCTTACGGGGCAGTGGACCAGACCACGGCGACCACCGGGCCGACTAGACGTCGACTACGCGAGAACGAGTGAGAAAACGCACCCCCTCGGGCGCTTCGAGTGAAAAGCCGCTACCCCGTCCGGGTACGACGTCCACGATCAGCCGGGTGTGGCTCCACACCTCGTACTGACTGCGGGACATCCAGAAGGTGACGGGCTCGGTCACCCCGTCCACCGTCAGTTCCGCCAGCAGCACGTCCGAGTCGCCGGTGCGGAACTCGCCGTCCGGGTAGCACATGGGGGCACTGCCGTCGCAGCAGCCGCCCGACTGGTGGAACATCAGCGGGCCGTGCTCGGCGTGCAGCCGCCGCACCAGCTCGGCCGCCTGAGGGGTGAGTTGGACACGCGGGGCTTTCTCAGCCATGGGGCACCGTCCTGAAGGGCTGGGGCACGGAGTGGGAACCGATCCAGTCTCACGGCTCGTCACAGACCCGTCCAGAACGCGTCGTCGAGGTCGGCCGGACCGGCGGGCCGCGGGCTGACAGGATGGACACATGTGCGCATTTTCCGGCCATCCCGAGCCGCGCCTCGTGCCCGTCGGCGAATACCCGTGCTGGGACGAGCCACTGGCGGCCGTCAACCGGGACCTGGCCGCGACCCTCCCCGACCAGCGTCCGCTGCGCCTGATCGCCTACCCGGAGACCGAGGAGGACGAGTACGTCTATGTGGCCCTCGCCAACGGCGAGGCGCACGGCACCTCCCTGATACCGGCGCAGTCCGCCACCGAAGCCCTGATGGCCGTCGCCGACGCCGCCCAGGACACGGTGACGGAGCGGCTGTGGCGGGCATGGCCGCTCTGTACGGTCCATGACCTCGGCATGCACCCGCGCGACATCGACGGACGGCCGTCCTGGTGGTGCGCGGGCGGCTCCCGCCGGGGCGACCCGGCCCACGTCCGCGCGGCGATCGGCGAACTGGACACGCTCGAACACCCCCGCCGCCCCAACCGCAAGCGCCCCAAGGCTCGCAGACTCCGCTGACCGATGCCGCCCACGCACTGACACCGCTTCACCGGGCGCCCCTCGAATCGACTTCAGCGCGGCCGGCGCCGGTCTCGGCGGGCCTCGATCAGCAGGGGCAGCATCGACACCACGACGACCACGGCCACCAGCGGCAGCAGATAGTCGTCGAGGTGCGGGACGGAGGACCCCAGGCTGTAGCCGGCGAGGACGAGCGTCTGCGACCACAGCAGCCCGCCCACGGTCTGCCACAGTGTGAAGGTGCGCACGGGCACCCCGAGCGCACCGGCCACGGGGTGCAGGACCGTGCGCAGCATCGGCACGAACCGGCCGATGACCAGCGCCTTCCCGTAGCCGTACCGGGCCAGCGACTGCTCGGCCCGGACGGCGGCCGCCTTCACCCGCCGGCTGGAGGTACGGGCCAGCAGCGCCCGTCCGCCGTGCCGCCCGATCAGATACCCGACCTGTCCGCCGGCCACCGCTCCGACGGCCGCGCAGAGCAGTACCTGCCACAACGCCAGCCGGGGCGGCTGATGCGCGGTTCCGGCGCACAGCACACCGGCCGGGAACAGCAGGGTGTCACCGGGCAGGAAGAAGCCGACGACCAGCAGACCGGACTCGGCGAAGATCACCACGAGGACGCCGAGCGCGCCGAAGGCGGCCAGCACCGAGGCGCTGTTCAGCGGGTTGACGGCAATCACCGGGCCGAGCCTCCTGGCCTTCTCGCAGGGGTACCCGCTCACCAGCATCGCCCGTACACCCCGAATCCGCCCGCCTCGGAAACGGGCCGCGAACGGTCACCGGGGCCCGCTGCACGGCGGACTCAGCAGCATGATGCCGACCAAGCCGACCAGCATGGTCGTCGCCGAGACGATCAGCGGTCCGCGCACCGGAGTCCGGGTGGGCGAGCGGCCGCGAGAGCAGCGCGGAGACTGCGCCCACCGGCAGCGGCAGGAGCCCCGCCGCCACGGTGGACATCCCGTGTGCGGCCTCCATCCGGCGAGCCCCCGGAAGTCGAAGAAGGGCGCGGTCCTGCGCGGCTCCCGGACGACCGTGACCGCGGCCATCAGGCCGAAGACGGCGAGCGCGGCCCGCTCGGGATGCGGCGGTCGCATAAGGAAGACGACCAGCGCACTCATCGCCTGCGCGAAGCCGAGGATGCCGGGCAGGTCGATCCGGTCGGCGATCCGGCGCGGGCCGCTGCCTTGGCGGTCCAGCGGAGGATCCTGGGGCAGCCGGCGCACGGTCATCACCATCGCTCGCGGTGACCGGGATGTTGGCCAGGAAGGCCCAGCGCCAGCCCGCGGCGCCCACGAGCAGTCCACCGAACGGCGGACCGACGGCGGAGGTGGCCATGCCCGCGACCGTGATACCGCCGAGCACCCCGCCAGGCGGAGCCGGGAGACCGGCCGCCGTCGGCCAGGTAGAGCGGGGAGACCAGCACGGCGGCGCTGCCCATGGAGCCGGCGCCCAGGTCGGCCGCGGCCGGACGCTTCAGCCACTCGACGGCCTTCGCCGGCGTCCTTCCGTTCGTCCGGGGCGACGACCCGGTCGACGGCACGGGCCCGTGTGGCCCTCCTCAGGGGTGGGCCTTGAGGAATTCGATCAGTGCCGCGTTGACCTCGTCCGGGCGTTCCTGCTGGGTCCAGTGGCCGCACCCCGCGAGCTGCAGGGGCTCGCGCCACAGGTTGGGCATCAGCTCGGGGAGTTGCGCGATGAGGTCGGGTGTGCCGGGGAAGGCGGGGACGACGTCGCGGTCGCCGTAGATGTAGAGGGCGGGCGGGGTGACCCGGGCGCCGTGCCAGGGCGCGGTCAGTTCCCAGTTCCGGTCGAGGTTGCGGTACCAGTTGAGGGCGCCGGTGAAGCCCTTGGAGAAGCTCTCGGTGAGCGCGTCGAGGTCGTCCTCGGTGAACCACTCCGGCAGCACCTCGGGGTCCTCCATGTCCGCGAGCCAGCCGCGATCGGGGTCGACCAGGGGCTGTTGGCCGTCGCCCGCGTGGGGTGCGTCGCCGGATCCCCAGTAGAAGAACTTCCGCAGGGTGGTGCGCGGGTCCCGGGCGAACTCGGCGTCGGCGACACCGGGGCGGTTGAAGTAGTTCCAGTAGAAGCGGCCGCCGAACATCTTGTCCATGGCGGTCAGCGGAGGCTGCGTCCCCCGGAACGGGGGCGGCACGCTCAGGCCGGCCACCCCGAGCACCAGGTCCGGCCGTAGCAGCGCGGTGTGCCAGGCGACCGGCGCGCCCCAGTCGTGCCCGACGACGTACGCCTTCTCCTCGCCCAGGGCCTGGATCAGCCCGACGACGTCGCCGACGAGGTGGAGGACGGAGTAGGCCTCGACGTCCTCGGGATGGTCGCTGCGCCCGTATCCGCGCTGGTCGGGGGCGACGACGCGGAAGCCGGCCGCGGCCAGCGGGCCGAACTGGTGGTGCCAGGAGTGCCAGGACTCAGGGAAGCCGTGCAGGAGCACCACGAGGGGGCCTTCGCCCTGCTCGGCGATGTGCAGCCGAATGCCGTTCACGTCAATCATTCGATGCTCAACCATGCGTCTGAGCGTACGTGAGGTGATCTTCGAAGGGGCGCCTCGGCCGGCTGACGGTCTGTCAAGTCACTGTAGTTCGACGTCTCCCTCGCCACGGTGGTGGCCGGCAGTCTGCTGACCGTGGTGCCGCCGTCGTTCGGCTGGCTGCTGGCCGGGCGGGTGGCCCAGGGGGCCGGACCGGGCCTGACCGCGCTGATGACGGGCGCGGCCCGCGATCATCTGCCGGAGCAGCGCTCCGGGCCGACGATCGCGTTGCTGTCGGTGGCGTCCACGGTCGGTACCGGCGTCGGCTATCCGCTCGCCGGCCTCCTCACGGATGTGTCCGGGCTGTGGGTGGCCTACGGACTCGGCCTGCTGATCACGGTGATCGCGCTCGCGGCGGCCTGGTGGGCGGTGCCGCAGCCGCCGCCGGGGCGGTCGACAACGGTCGACGTGCCCGGGGCCGCGCTGCTGGCCGTCGCCGTCGTACTGCTGACGGTGTGGGTGCGCCGCGAGCGGCGGTGCGGCAACCCACTGGTGGACCTGACGCTGCTACGGCACCCCGCCGTGGCCGGTTACGGCTTCGGCGTCTTCTCCGCCGCCATGCCGGCCGCGATCCTCGCGGTCACCCCGCCGTAGGAGACCTCCGGCGCCATGAGCTTCAACCAGGTGGTGCGCAGCGTGGGTTTCTCCGTCGGCAGCGCGCTCGGGGACTGGTGCTCGCCGCCCGTACCGCCTCGGGAGCGAGGTTCCCCGCCGAGTCCGGATACACCGCGGCCGCCATGACGGCGACGATCGCGATCAGCCGGGTGCTGCGACGCACCGCCGAGGCACGGCTGCCCTGAAACCGGCCGGCCGGTCGGCCGGTCAGCCCGGGCGCTCCCCGCCCGGCCGGAGCATCTGGCTGGCGGCCAGCTCGCGATAGAGGGCGCTGTCGGCGAGCAACTCCTCGTGGCACCCGCCGGCGACGGCGCGGCCGTCCTGCAGCACCACGATGTGGTCCGCGTGCTGCACGGTGGACAGGCGGTGCGCGATGACCAGCAGGGCGCACTCCTGTGCGACGTCCTTCATCACGGTGGTGAGCGCCGATTCGTTGATCGCGTCGAGATGGGAGGTGGGCTCGTCCAGCAGGAGCAGCGAGGGACGGGCCAGCAACGCCCGGGCGACGGCGACGCGTTGGCGTTCGCCGCCGGAGAGGGTGCCGCCGCGTTCGCCGATGACAGCGGCCAGGCCGCCGGGCAGCCGGTCGACGACTTCTTCGAGCCGGGCCAGTTCGATGACGCGCCGGATCTCCGCGTCCGTGGCGTCGGGCACGGCGTAGGTGATGTTGTCACGCAGGGTGCCGTGGACGACATGGGTGTTCTGGTCGACGACGGCGATGCCTCGGCGGCATGCGTCACGGGTGAGTTCGGTCGCGGGCCGCCCGTCGAAGAGCACGGTGCCGGCGTCCGGCTCGTAGAACCTCGCCACCAGGGCGAACACCGTGCTCTTGCCGGCTCCGGACCGGCCCACCAGGGCCACGTGCCGGCGCTGCGGGACGGCGAACGAGACGCCGCGGAGGACCGGCCGTTCGGGGACGTAGCCGAAGTGGACGTCGTGCAGGGCGAGGGCGGGCTGTTCGCCGCTGACGTACGGCCCGGCCGGCCGTGGTGCGGGCGCGCGGTCCACCGGGAGCCGGGGTGCGGTGGGCTCGACGGGCAGGCGGAGTGCCTCGTCGATGCGCTGGTAGGCGCCCATCCCGCGCTGGACGAGGCCCACGGCGCGGAAGACGGAGGACAGCGGCAGGACGAGGTACGAGGCGTACAGCAGAAAGGCGACGAGGTCACCGAGGGAGCCGGCGTGGCCGCTGACGCGCAGACCGCCGATGACCAGGACGATGAGGAAGGAGCCCTGGACGGCGAGTTCCACGGCGGGGCTCATGACCGAGGCGAGCTTCGCGGCGCGTACCCCCGCGCCGTAGGCGGCGTCGACACGGGCGCCGATCCCGGCTGCCTCGCGCTCCTCCGCGCGGTGCACGCGCACCATCGGCAGCGCCCCGAGGGCGCGCTCCAGATCGGCGGCGATGGCACCGACGGCGTCCTGCATGTGCTCGGACGCGCCCCTGATCCCCGTGAGCAGCGAGGCGACGACCACGGCCGCCGCTGCCACGGTGAGGGCGACCAGGAGCAGCAGCAGGGGGTCGAGCCAGGCCATGAGGATGATCGCTCCGGCGGAGACCAGGCTGCCCGTCACCAGATCGACCAGCGCCTGCGACACGACCTCCCGGAGCAGGGTGGTGTCGGCCGTCACCCGGGAGATGAGGTCACCGCCCCGGTGGCGGTCGTACTCCCTCATCTCCAGCCGCAGCAGCCGGCCCACCAGCCCGTGACGGACCTGCCGTACGACGCCTTCACCCATCCGTTCCAGAAGGAAGCGTCCCGCGGCTCCCGTCGCCGCCTCGATGACGAACAGCGCGCCCAGGAGCCCCAGCAGCGGCCAGATGACCTGTCCGCGGCCGCTCGCGTCCACGACGTCCTTGGCGACGAGCGGCTGGGCCAGTCCCAGGGCCGAGCCCACGAGGGTCAGCACGGTGGCTACGGCGATGGCGCCCCGGTGCCCGGCGGTGAGCCGGTACATCGTGGCCACCGCGGCCCGGGTGGACTTGTCCGCGTCGGCGGCCGCGATCTGACCGCCCATCCCGTCGGTCACCGGTCCGTCGGCCGTGCCGGCGGCTCGACGGCCAGGAGCCGGGCGAAGTAGCCCTCCGGCAGCCCCTCGCCGACGGGACGGCCCTCCGCCTCGATCCAGGCGTGCGCGGTGAAGGGCGGTACGACGCGTACACCGGTGCACCAGGTCGGCCAGGTTCCGCCGAGCCGGCACAGGAGTGCGGCGCCCAGGGAGCGCGGCAGACACCCTTTCGGTCCGGCGCAGCGCAGGCTGGCGGCGCACATGGCGTCGCGTGCGTTCTGGGCCTGCGCGACGGTGGCGGGCCTGGCGCCGCGCCGCAGGATGCCGAGCACGGTGCGGATACGGCGGGGCGGCAGCAGGGCGAAGGCGATGGCGGGGAGCAGGACGAGGCGGGCCGCCAGGCGTCGGGCCAGGGGCACACCGGTGGGCCGCTCCAGCGCGCTGGGCGTCGTCATGAGGCGAGCCCGGAGCCGCGCAGCTGCTGTACGAGCGCCTCGACGTCCCGCAGGGCCTGTGCCTGGTCGATGTCGAACTCCCGGACCAGGGCGGCGGCCGCGTCCGCCTCCTCGCCGCCGTCCAGCAGCGTCCGCACCACCAGGGTGGCAGTCGGGTTCAACTCCCAGTAGGCGCCGACCCGTTCGTCCAGCAGAACTGTGCCGTAGTCGGTCTGGGCGGTGGAGACGTTGTCGCCGAACCGCAGGGGCATGTGAGGGCCTTTCTGACGTGGGGATGCGGTCAGGGTCGGGGGACGGGCGGGTGGCTGCGGTCCATCGCCCGCAGCCACACCTCGGCGGCGATGGTGGAGTACAGGATGGCGTCGGACAGCCCCTTGGAGGCGGGCCGCCGGGCGAGGCGGCGCAGCTCGGCGCCGTCGACCAGGCCCAGCCGCTCCAGCCGTGAGTCCTCCCACAGGGCCTGCAGGTCGGCGCGGTGCCGGCGCAGTCCGTCGGAGGCGTCCATGGCGGCCGTGGCCTTGTTGGCCCGCCGCAGGCAGGTGTCGGGCACGATCCCGCGCATCGCGGCGCTCAGGACGGGCTTGTACTGCCAGGGGGTGACGCGCTCGCTCGGACGTACGGCGAGACACGCCTCGATGACGCGGTCGTCGAGGAAGGGAGAGGCCATCGGCAGGCCGGCGCGGGCCGCCATCCGGTCCCACTGCCGGATGACGCGGCCGCACGAGCGGATCTGCTCCAGGTCGGCGTGGAGCCCGCGGTCCGGATGCAGCGGCGAGGCCGTGGCCGCCGCATCGAGCAGTGCCCGGCGGGCCATCCGGTCGGCCTCGTGCGTGACCCAGCCGAACAGGCGCGGGGCCATGCCCCAGCCGAGACCCGTCGCGACGGTCGGGGCCAGCGGGTCCCGCAGGTGGCCTGCGGCGTCGGTGAGCCACTTGCCGTACGGCCGGGAGTCGGCGACAGCGCGGACCATGCCGCCGAGCGGCCACTGCCACAGCGCCCGGAACCCGCGCAACTGCCGCAGGGCGAACAGCGGACGGGTGCGCAGCAGCCGGTGATAGTACGCCTCGGAGCACCAGGCCACGTGGTCGCCGCCGATGCCGGTCAGGTGCAACCGGCTGCCGCGTGCGGCGAGGCCGGGCAGGTGGTGCAGGACCCGGGAGCGGTCCATCACGCCGATGGTGGGCTCGTCGAGGAGGTCGTCGATGCCGAGCAGGTCCTCGTAGACCAGCGGTGAGGCGTCGGCGTCCCAGACCACGTGCTCGACGTCGGGGAGGTATCCCATCGCCCGCTCGGCCCAGGCCAGGTCGGTGTCCGCCGGATCGCGTCCCGGCCAGGTACTGGCCACCAGGCGGGCGGGGGAGCGGTCGGCCAGGAAGCAGACGGAGGTCGAGTCCAGGCCGCCGGACAGGTCGCAGCTCACCACGCCGCCCTGACGGGTACGTGCGCCGACGGCCTCCTCCAGTGCCTCCCGGATCAGGGGCGCCGCCGCGGCGAGCGGCCGGACCGGCTCCGGCGGCGTCCACCACCGGGTGTGCCGTACGCCGCGCCCGTCCCCGGCGAGGATCACGGCGTCCTGCGGAGCGACGGCGGTGACCGCACGCCACATCGACGTCTCGGACAGCGGATACGGGGCGGGCCACAGCAGCCGTACGGCCAGTTCCTCCAGGTCGGGGTCGAGGCCCAGGACGGCGGCGAGCGTGTCGGCCCGGGTCGCGGCCACCCGCACGCTGTCGATCTCCGCGTGGAAGACGAGTCGCAGTCCGGAGGCGGTGCCCTGCACCCTGACCTGTCCGTCGAGGGCGGCGACGAGATGGAAGCTGCCGGGGAGGGATCGGGCCAGTGCGTCGAGTTCCGCGAGATCACGCAACCGGGCGGCCCGGCGCCGCAGTTCGTCGGCTGGGACCGGGCAGCAACCGACGACGGCGAGGCGGACGTCGCCGGCGTCTGCCGTGAGGACCTCGCTGTCGTGCCAGTGGCCGACCAGCCAGGGCCGGCCCGACGCATGCGCGAGGGTCCGGCTTCCGGGGCGGGCGAAGGAGCGGGCCACGGCGGCCGCGTCCGCACGGTCCGTGAAGACCGTGAAGTGCGCGTCGCCGGGGCCCGTCCCCGCACTTTCGTGCAGATCAGTCATGACGTCGGTCAGGGACCGTCGGTCGTCAGTTCTTGCTCAGGATGAGCCGGTCGTTGCCGTGGCGCTGCAGGAGCCCCGTCTCCTTGCGGAACGTACCGAGTCGGACGAGCGTCGGTGCCTCGTACGCCTTCTTCATGACTACCCCTCCCATGCGGGCTTCCGACCACCTCCCTGACCGACGGCCCAGGGCACTGGCCGAGGGCTGTCGGTCGGCCCAGGGCTCATCGGGAACCCGGGCCGGGAAGCGGACGCAGCAATAGATAGCTGCAGAGCGTGATACCAAGGCAAGAGCCTTCGAGAAGCTCGGATAATATGCAAACTCTGTAATCCTCGGGTTGTGCGCCCCGCGCGTTTTCGTGGTGTTAAGCGCGGTACTTTCTTCCATCCGGCGAGAGCATGCTCGAATAAACGTTTTGACATGCGCCTTGGCAGTTGCTCGCTGCACCTGCCGGACGCGCTTGACGGCGGCCTGGGGCGGCGCCGCCGGGCGCGCACCACGGCCCTGGATGTACTCCCTTCCTGTTCCTGCCGCACAGCCTGTCCGCGTGACTCTGTCCCTCACCGGCGGGAGCGCGGTGCGCCGACGTCACCGAGGGGCCCCGAACTTCGGGCGTCGGACGCTCTCAGAAGGTGGCGTCCACGGTTTCGACACGGCCGTTGAGCCTGGCACGCTCGGCGGCGAGGACGGTCAGATGGCTGAGCAGGGACTCCTGCGGGCCTGACCGGATCACCGACGGGTCACCGGAAGCGACCGCCTGGGTGAAGGCGTCCATCAGAGCCGCGTCGCCGTCGCCATGACTGCCCCCTTCCGGCATCGCCCCCCGCGTGAGGGGTGTGATGACCCTTTGGGTATCGGTGAGGAAGTCGTAGATCCGCAGGCACTGGCCGTCGCCCGACAGCTCGCCACGGGTGCCGAAGATCCGGGTCTTGCGGTGGGCCTTCTTGTTGAAGGCGGTCATGGTGAAGGTGGCGGTCGTTCCGGAGGCGAACTCCATGGCGACGACCTGGTGGTCGACCACGTCGTTGTCGCAGGCGTAGACGCAGCGTCCGTAGGGTCCGTGGCGCAGCGCGTCGTCAAGCGCCTCGGGGGTGGGCTCGTCCACGACGACCGCGAGGGGCCAGCCGTGCCGGCCTCGGGCCAGTTCCTCTGCGTAGAACCGCTTGGCGGAGTAGGCGCAGGTGTGTTCCACCGGGCAGTCGAGGCAGCGGTCCGCCGCGCCGGCGGGGCGGTTGGCCGCGGTGAAGTGGGACAGGCGTCCGAAGCTGGCCACGCGGGTGGGCGGGGCTCCGATGATGTGCTGGAGCCAGTCCAGGTCGTGGCAGGACTTGGCCATGAGCATGGTGGTGGCCTCGTCGGCTCGTCGCCAGTTGCCGCGGACGAAGGAATGAGCCTGGTGCCAGTAGCCGACCGGTTCGAGGTGCTGGACGTTGACGATGTCGCCGATGACCCCGGCGTCGAGAACGTCCTTGAGCGCCCGGGTGTAGGGGGTGTAGCGCAGGACGTGACCGACGGCGAAGATCACCCCGGCTCTTTTCACGGCGGTGACGATGGCCCGGCAGGATGCCTCGTCGAGCGCCATCGGTTTCTCCAGCATGATGTGGTAGCCCAGTTCGGCGAAGGCGAGCGCGGGTTCCAGGTGCATGCGGTCCTGCGTGCAGATCAGGACGGCATCGGCCATCCGGTCTCGGCC
This sequence comes from Streptomyces sp. NPDC052101, assembly GCF_040680235.1. Lineage (NCBI taxonomy): Bacteria > Bacillati > Actinomycetota > Actinomycetes > Kitasatosporales > Streptomycetaceae > Streptomyces > Streptomyces sp. NPDC052101. Next base: position 196,097 of record NZ_JBFAWH010000004.1, on the reverse strand, counting down.
CGCCAGTTCCCTCCAGTCGGTGACGGCGTCCCCGGCGTTCAGGTTGTGCTCGTTCGCGAACTTCCGGCGGCGGACTTCTCGCGGCTCGGCAACGGCGACGACGTTCGCCCGGTCGGGATGAGCGAGGACCCAGCGGCCATGGCCCGTACCGCGGTCACCGGCACCGACGACGATCAGGGAGACGGGTGGCATGGGCCGAGACGGTACCCGGGCGACCGAGGCGTGGAAAGTGTGCTCGCTCCCCGTTATGCGCCTCCAGTCTCCGCACGCCCTCCAGGGGCATCGCCCGCCCCGATAGCGCTGCTTGTTCCCTCTTCGGCCCGCGCCTAGCCTTGCACGAGTCTGCCGAAATAAGCCTCGGCCAATTCCTGCGTGTGGAGCCTTGATTCGTCGATGCAGAGATATCCGGAATCGAATTCATGTGACGCTCCACAGCTTATGGATGTGTCAAGCAGCGACCCTGTGTCGGGCGCTACGACAGTTCCGTCACCCGGCCTCCGAAGGAGAAGTCTGGCATGGATGCTGAGCCCATTGCATTGGTAGGTATCGGGTGCACTCTCCCCGGTCAAGTGCACGGGCTGGATGACCTGTACACAGTGCTCCGGGAAGGGCGGGACTGCGTCGAGGAGATCCCGGCGAGCCGCTGGGACGTGGACCAGTTCTACGACCCCGACCCGCTGGCTCCGGGCAAGACCTACATCCGCCACGGCGGATTCGTGGACGACGTCGACCGCTTCGACGCGGCGTTCTTCGGGATCTCGGACGCCGAAGCGGTCCGTATGGACCCGCAGCACCGCTTGCTCCTGCAGACCGTGTGGCACGCCCTCGAACACGCCGGGCAGGACCCCGACGAATTCAGGGGTACCGACACCGGCGTCTTCCTGGCGCTGATGAACAGCAACAACTACTCCCTCCTCAAACACGAGATCGAGGGCCTGAAGGGCGTCACGGCCTACGACGCGATGAGCGACGCGAACAGCATCAGCGCCGGCCGAATCGCCCACTTCCTCGACCTGAAAGGGCCGTGCTTCGCGGTCGACACAGCCTGTTCCGGATCGCTGGTCGCCCTGCACCTGGCCCGGCAGTCCATCCTCACCGGCGAGTGCGACTCGGCCGTCGTCGCCGGCGTCAATCTGATCCTCAACCCCGATGTCCATGTCGCCTTCTGCAAACTGGGGTTGTTCTCCCGCAGCGGGCAGTGCCGGGCGTTCGACGCCAAGGCGGACGGCTACGTCCGCAGCGAGGGCTGTGTGGCCGTGTTGCTGCGCCGTCAGTCGCTCGCCGAGGAACGCGGCGACCCCATCCTGGCCAGCATCGTCGGAACCGCCATCAACCACGACGGACACACTCCCGCGCTGACCGCCCCCAACGGGCGGACCCAGGAGCAGGTGATGCGCACCGCGCTCTCCCGCAGCGGTGTGGACCCCGCCCAGGTCGACTACGTCGAGGCGCACGGCACCGGAACCCCGGTCGGCGACCCCATCGAGATGGGCGCCATCGCCAGGGCCTACGCCCGGTCCCGCACCCCGGACCGGCCGCTGTACGTCGGCTCGGCGAAGAGCAACTTCGGCCACACCGAGGCCGCCGCCGGACTGCTCGGCGTCGTCAAGGCCGCGCTCTCGCTGCACCGGGAGACCATCTACCCCAGCCTCCATCTGGACCGGCTGAACCCCAAGATCGACCTGAACGGCGCCTCGGTGGCGGTCCCCACCGAGTCCGTGCCCTGGCCCCGGACCGATCTCCCGCGGCTGGCCGCCGTCAACTCCTTCGGCTACAGCGGCACCAACGCCCACGCGATCCTGCGGGAGGCGCCCCGGCCGAGCCACCGCGCCGCCGCCGCGAAACCGCGCCCGGCCGAACTGCTGGTGCTGTCCGCCAAGTCCCCCGCGAGCCTGGACGCGCTGGCCGAGCGCTGGGCGCAGTACCTGTCCCGGGCCGAACCGGAAGCAGTGCCGGCGGCCGTCTTCACCGCCGCCGCCGGGCGCGCCACGCACCGCCACCGCCTCGCGGTGACCGGGCGGGGCGGCATCGAGATCGCGGGCGACCTCCGTCTGTGGCGGACCCGCCGCACGCCGCCGTCGGTCACCTGCGGGCACCCGGCGAAGCCGGCCAGGACCGCCTTCGTCTTCACCGGCCAGGGCGCGCAGTACCCGGGCATGGCCCGCGAACTGTACGACAGCGAACCGGTCTTCGCCGCCGCCGTCGACCAGTGCGCCGAGCTGCTCGACGCCGAACTGCCCGCGCCGCTACGGCAGATCCTCTTCGAGGAGCAGTCCCCGGGGGCGCTCGACGACACACGCCTGGCCCAACCGGCCCTGTTCGCCGTCGAGTACGGGCTCGCCACCCTGCTGCGTTCCTGGGGAGTCGTCCCGGACGCGGTGGTCGGGCACAGCATCGGGGAGGTCGTCGCCGCGTGTGTCGCCGGCCTGCTCTCCGTGGAGGATGCCGCCCGCTTCAGTGCGGTGCGCGGCCGGCTCATGGGCGAACTGCCGCGCGACGGAGTGATGCTGGCGATCGACGCCGCCCCGGAAACCGTGCGGGGCTGGCTGTCGGGGCGGGAGGCGGACGTCTCCGTCGCCGCCGTCAACGGCCCGCGCGCCGTGGTCGTCTCGGGACGGGCCGAGGCCGTGGACGAGGTGGCACGCCTCGCCGAGGCCGAAGGCGGCCGGACCACCCGGCTGCGTACGTCGCACGCCTTCCACTCGCCGCTGATGGACCCGGTCCTGCCCGAGCTGGAAAAGGCGGCCGCCGGGCTGCGGCCTACCGCCCCGGCCGTCCCGGTGTTCTCCAATGTGACGGGCGAGGCCCTGACGGGCGCCGAAGGGCCGGAGTACTGGAGCCGGCAGGCTCGCCGCCCGGTCCGGTTCCACGACGGTATGCGTGCGGTGGCCGCGCTGGGCTGCACCGTGGTCGTCGAGATCGGCCCGCACCCCGCTCTGCGCAGTCACGTCCCGGAGGCGTTCGATGACGCCGGTGTGACGGTGATCCCGACCCTGCGGCGGGATGGGCGGGACGTGCGCAACCTCCTCGCCGCCGCCGGTGCCCTGTACACGGCCGGGGCCGCCGTCGACCTTCCCGCGCTCTACCGAGGCCCGCGCTACCGCCGTACCTCCGCCGCCCCGCAGTACCCGTTCCGCAAGGACCGGTACTGGCTGAAGCCCGCCCCGAACGCCGACCGCGGCGAGGCGGCGTACACGGCACCCCCGCGGCAGGAGCCGTCCGCCGCGCCCACGGCCGTACCGCGTCAGGCCGCCCCGCGGACCGTCCACCGGCACGAGGTGCCGCCGGGAACGCCCTGGGCGGACCACCGCATCCTCGGGTCGACCGTCTTCCCGGCCACCGGCCATCTGGAACTGGCCGTGGACGCCTACGCCTCGGCCGACGGCCACGCCTGCGAGCCGGTCGAGTTGACCGACGTCGACTTCCTGCGCCCGCTGGTCCTGGCCCCGGCGAAGCCCAGCGCGGTCCGGGTGGACCTGGAGGGCGACGGCCCTTCGGCGGGGGGCCGCTTCCGGTTCACCGTGGCCGGCGGCGACGGAGACGGCCAGTTCCCCTACTGCCAGGGGAAGGTAGGCCCGGCCGTGCGCCACAACGGCTCCGGGACACCTCCGGAACAGCTGCGCATGGCGATGCCCACAGTGGTGCCGCCCGGTCGGCTCTACGGGCTGCTGCGGGAGGAGGGAATGGAGTACGGGGCGAGCTTCTCCACCGTTCGCGAGTTGTGGCTCGACAAGGAAGGCGGGCAGGCGCTCGGCCGGATCACGGCCGCTCCCGACGGTGCGTCACGCGTGAGCCATGCGCACCGCTTCGCGACCATGCTCGACGGCTGTCTGCACCTGACCGCCGCGGCGGCTCAGGAGGGCGCGGCCAGGGGCGCCCACGTACCCGTCGGCGTAGGCCGGATGACGGTGCATGGCCCGCTCCCCGATCAGATCTGGGGCCACGTCCGGCTGCGGCCGAACACCACCGGGACGGCGTTCACAGCCGAGTTGCGCGTCCTGGACGACACCGGGAACCTCCTCGCCGCCCTCGACGACATCGAGTTCCGGAGCATCGCCTCGCTGACCGGCACCTCCGCGGCCCAGGCCGCACCGGTCGAGAGCCGTCTGCGGGGGAGCGGTGACTGGCGACGGGAACTGCGGGAACGCGTCGAGCCCCTGCCGGCCGCAGAGCGCCTGCAGGCCCTCATCGGCTGGCTCACCGACGAGATCATCGACACCCTGGGGCGGATGTCGGCCGAGCTGGAGATCGACCTCCATGATCTCGACCCGTCCCTGGCCCTGCTGGAGATCGGCCTCGACTCACTGAGCATCACCGAACTCCAGCGCCGCATCCAGGAAAAGCTCGACTTCCGCTTCAAGGCGATGGAGGCACTGGAGTATCAGAGCATCGAGGAACTGGCGGATTACCTCCTCCACCGCGTGATCCTGGCAGACCCGGCCGCCACCGCCCACCGAGACTCCTGACCACTGCCTCCCGCCGGGCCGGCAGACACCCGGCAGATTCCGCCCAGAGGGGAAGTGCCAGCCACCATGTTGAGCCCCGACCACATCGACAGTTACCTCGACAGCCACCTCGCCGAACGCCAGGTCAACAAGATCCAGCACGGATTCCCGTCCCCGAGGTTCTGGAACGAGCCGTCCGTGCCCCTGGACGAGATCGGTGCGGACCGCCGGCGCCTGCGTGCCACGGGCGACCAGTCCCATGTGTTCCTCTACGTCGGCGTCCCGTACTGCATCCAGACCGACCCCGGGAAATGCGGCTACTGCCTCTTCCCCGTCGAGGAGTTCCAGGGCAACGCCGCGCTCGAGAACTACTACGGGTATGTGGAACGCGAAGCCGAGATGTACCGGGAGCAGATGGAGGGCTCCGTCCTCGCCGGAGCCTACTTCGGAGGAGGCACCTCCAACCTCTACCGAGCCCCTGTCTACCACCGGCTGATGGACATGGTGCGCCGCCTCTTCCCCGAGATCTCGGACCGGGCGGACCTCACCCTGGAGGGCATCCCGCAGCTCTTCTCCCGGGAGAAGATGCAGGCCATCCGTGATTCGGGGATGAACCGGATCAGCATGGGCGTCCAGCAGATCAACGAACGGCTCAACAGCTTCAGCGGCCGCAAACAGACGACCAAACACGTTATCCAGAGCCTGGAATGGGCCCGTGAACTCGGCCTGGCCGCCAACGTCGACCTCATCTTCGGCTGGCCGCAGCAGACCGTCGACACCATGCTGGAGGATCTTCAGACCCTGGTCGCCTGGGACGTCTACGACATCACCCACTACGAGCTGAACGTGGGCGGTCCCACCGACTTCGCGCTCAACCGCTACCACGAGCTGCCCAGCACGCTGGCCAACCTGGAGATGTACCGGGCGGGACGGGACTTCCTGCTCGATCACGGCTACGAGCAGCTGTCGACGTACAACTTCCGCCGTCCCGGCGACCCCGCGGCCCGGGACTTCCGGGAGGGCTACCTCCCGCGCTTCGAGCACATGGACACCCTCGGGCTCGGCTACGCGGCGATCACCTTCTTCGGTAACCCCGCGCTCGCTCCCGGCCGTTCCTGGTCGTTCATCAACCACCGCAGCCTGCCGCAGTACAAGGCAGCCGTCGACGACGGCCGGTTCCCGGTCGAGCGAGGGTTCAGGCACACGCCCGACGACTGGCTGCTGATGGTGCTCTTCCGCAGTCTCATCAGCACGGAGATCGACCGTGGGCAGTACCGTGCGGCCTTCGGCCTCGACGTGTACGAGAAGTTCGCCACCGTCTGGGACGCACTGGCCGAGCGGGGCTACGCGGCCGTCACACCAGAGCAGATCAAGCTGGTCGGCGACGGCGCGTTCTACGCCCCCATGATCTCCACGCTGATCGCCGAGGAGCGCTACCGCGAGCTGCGTGAGGAGGCCGCACGGCGCAAGAGGGAATCCCGTCGGCCTGCCGCCGCGATGCCGGGGGCGAGCAGTGACGGCTGACCTCCCGCTGGCGGGCCGCGGCTGCGTGGTCACCGGAGGATCGCGCGGCATCGGCGCCGCCGTCGTCCGGCTGGCGCTGGCCCAGGGCGCCGACGTCGTCTTCGGCTACCACCACGGCGAGAAGCAGGCCCGCGCCCTGGCCGACGAGCTGCATGCCACCCACCCGGGGCGGCGCTGCACCCCGCTGCACACCGATGTCTCGGACACCGCGGCGGCCGAACGCTTCGCCGCCTCGGCCCTGGACCACCTGGACCGGTTCGACGTCCTCGTCAACAACGCGGGCATCACCCGCGACACCCTCTTCGCCCGCATGGGCCCCGAACAGTGGCACCAGGTCGTCGGCACCAACCTCGACAGCATGTACACCATCACCAAACCCCTGCTCATGCCCCTGGTGAAACAGCGCAGCGGCGCCATCATCAACATCGCCTCCTCCGCCGGGCTGCACGGCACCCCCGGCCAGACGGCCTACTCCGCCGCCAAGGCCGGGATCATCGGCTTCACCAAGGCGCTGTCCAAGGAGATCGGCGCCCGGGGCGTCACCGTCAACGCCGTCGCCCCCGGTCTCATCGAGACCGACATGACGGCCGCGATACCTCAGGACAGAGCCGAGTTCCTCAAATCCCTGATTCCCGGCCATGCTTTCGGCTCCCCGGAGGACGTGGCACACCTGGTGTGCTTCCTGGCCTCCGGCCGGGCCCGCTACATCACCGGGCAGGCCATCGAGATCTCCGGCGGCCTGATCGTGTAGCCGCCGCACCGGGGGTGCCGGCGCGCGGCGCGCCACTTCGGCGCGCCCTCAGCCGACGCCCCCGTGGCCGCTGCCCACCCGCAGCAGGCCTTCCTGGGCGAGGGTGGCGACCAGCACCCCGTCGCGGGTGAAGACCCGGCCCAGGACCAGACCCCGTCCACCGGCGGCCACCGGGGTCTCGTGGGCGCAGAGCAGCCAGTCGTCCGCGCGGAAGGGGCCATGGATCCACACGGTGTAGTCGAGGCTCCGGCCGCTGGCGTGGAACCACGACACCCCGTGGCGGACCAACACCGTCTCCAGCATGGTCACATCGCAGACGTACACCAACAGGCAGGCATGGAGCAGCCGTTCACGGCCGGCGGTCGCCTCGGCCGGCACCTCGCCCTTGACGCGCACCCACACCTGCGTCCGGGAGGACAGCAGCGCCGGGTCCTTCTCGGCGTCGAAGCTCAACGGCCCGACGAAGCGGGTCTCGTACGGCTTACCGAGGGGGCCGACCGCCTCACCGAACACCTTGGTCAGCCGCTCCTCGTAGGTCGGCAGGCCCGCCGGGTCCGGGACGGACGGCATCGGGTCCTGGTGGCCGAGGCCCGGCTCGGGACGGTGGAAGGAGGCGGTCAGAGCGAAGACCTCACGACCGCGCTGGACCGTATGCACCCGCCGGGTGGCGAAGGAAGCGCTGTCCTTCACCCGCTCGACCCGATGGGCGAAGGGCGCGGTAGGCAGGCCAGGCCGCAGAAAGGAGCAGTGCACGGAGTGCACGGGCAACTCGTCGGCCACCGTACGGCCGGCAGCGGCCAGCGCCTGGGCAGCCACCAACCCTCCGTACACCGGGGAGGACTGCTCCACGGGAGGGCGCCCGAGGAAGTGCTCCCCGTCATCCCCGCCGGGCGCGAGGCCGACATCCAGGAGGCCGAGCAGTTCCAGCAGCGCGCGTTCCTGATGCATGGGCCCCGCTTCGGCTCGGCGTCAGTGCTCGGGAGCCAGTATCCCCAGCTCAGGGCCCGCCCAGCAATCGAACTGGCAGACAGCGACCGGCGGTTCCCCACACCAGCGGCCCATGGCCCGGACAGAGTGAACAACCCAGGGAGGTCCTGTCATGTCGGACCGCGTCAGCGCGGCACTGTACCGGCGGCGCGTCACCGTGCTGTGGGTGAGCGCAGTCACCCTCGTCCTGGCCTGGATCGGCGGCCTGGGCGTGGAACACCGGCTGGTGCACGGCGGTTTCTCCGACCCTGGCGCACAGTCCGCCCGCGCCGCACGCCTCGTGGCCGAGCACTTCCCCTCCGCCGGTGACGACCTCGTGCTGCTGCTGCGCGGCACGACTCCCGTCGACTCAGCGGAGATGACGTCCCTCGGTACCGCTCTGACCCGGCGCGCCTCGCAGACCCCGGGTGTGCGGGCCGCCACCTCGTACTGGACGGCGCGGCGCGCGCCCTCGCTGCGCTCCCGTGACGGTTCCATCGCGCTGGTCACGCTCTCCCTGAGCGGTGACGAGGACGACCGGGCGAAGACCGCCGACCGGGTGGTACCGGACATCCGACGGCACGCGCAGGGGCTGACCGTCCTGGCGGCCGGCCCCGCGCAGGTGCAGTCGGAGGTCGGCAGGCGCACGGCACACGATCTGCTGCTCGCCGAAGCGATCGCCGCGCCGATCACCCTCGTCCTGCTCCTGCTGATCTTCGGCGGCACGGTGGCCGCCACCCTGCCGCTGCTCATCGCGCTGCTGTCGGTCCTGGTGAGCCGGGCCGTGCTCAACGCCCTTGCGGGCGCCGTGCCGATCTCGGTGTACTCGATGAACTCCACCACCTCGCTCGGCCTCGGACTCGCCATCGACTACAGCCTGTTCATCCTCGCCCGCTTCCGGGAGGAGCTGCGCGCCGGCGCCACGGTGCGGGAAGCCTTGGGCCCCACCGTGCGCCGGGCCGGCCGTACGGTCGCGTTCTCCGCGCTCACCGTGGCCCTGTCCCTCATCGCGCTGCTGGTCTTCCCCCAGTTCTTCCTGCGTTCCTTCGCCTACGGCGGCATCGCCGTCGTACTCTCCGCGGCGGCAGGGGCGGTATTCGTCCTGCCCGCGCTGCTGGCCGTCGTGGGCCATCTCGTCGACCGCTACGACGTCTTCGCCCGGCTGCGCGGCCCGGCACGGAACGCGGCAGGCCCGCCGGCGGCCCCCGAGAACGGACGCTGGTACCGGTTCGCCACGGCGGTGATGCGCCGCCCGCTGCTCTACGGCTGCGGCGTGGTGGCCCTGCTGGCCGTCCTCGCGTCCCCGTTCACCCGGGTCGCCTCGGGCCTGTTCGACGACCGCTCACTACCCGCCTCCTCCCAGGTGCACCGCGCCACGCAGACGCTGCGCGACCGGTTCGACGCCGATGCGCTGGGAGCCGTCCCGGTGGTGCTGCAGGGCACGCGGCGGGACCGGGTGCGGAGCCTGGAGACCTACGCCCGGGCGCTGTCCGCGGTGCGCGACGTCCGCCGGGTGACCGCGGCGCCCGGCAGCTACGTCGGCGGGCGCCGGGTCCACGGGCCGGGCCCGGCCGCTGCCGCCCTGGTGGACGGCGACAGCACGCTGCTCCGCGTGGTCTCCGCGGTGGAACAGGATTCCTCCGCCGGCACCCGGCTCGTCCGCCGGCTGCGGGAGGTGGCGCCGCCGGCCGGGGCCTCGGTGTCGGTGGGCGGACGCGCCGCCGAGGTCGAGGACAGCACCGCCGCCATCGCCCGGGCCACGCCCGCCGCGATCGGCATCGTGGTGGGCTCCTCCCTGCTGCTGCTCTTCCTGTTCACCGGGAGCGTCCTGATGCCGGTGAAGGCACTGGCGCTCAACACCCTCAGTCTCAGCGCCACGTTCGGGGCGATGGTCTTCGTGTTCCAGGAGGGGCACCTGTCGTTCCTCGTGGGCAGCCCACCGCACACCGGCACACTGGACGCCACCATCCCGATCCTGACCTTCTGCGTGGCTTTCGGGCTCTCCATGGACTACGAGGTCTTCCTGCTCGCCCGCATCCGCGAGCGCTACCTGCGCACCGGCGACAACACGGAGTCCGTCGCCTTCGGCCTCCAGCACACGGGCCGCATCATCACGGCCGCGGCGGTCCTCGTCGCCGCCGTGCTGTTCGTCTTCGCCATCTCAGGGGTGACACTGCTGAAACTGCTCGGCGTCGGCCTGGCACTGGCGGTCGTACTGGACGCTACGCTCGTCCGAGCTGTGCTCGTGCCGTCGTTCATGCGGCTGGCCGGACGGGCCAACTGGTGGTCCCCCGGGCCACTGCGCCGCCTCCATGACCGTGTCGGGCTGCGCGAGGACGCCGCACAGCACCGCCACCGACCTGAGACCAGGGCTCATGGACACAGGGATGCTCCTTCCGCCCTCCCACCTGGTTCATGAGACCGGCCTGATTCATGAGACCGGGCCGCAGCGGCCTCGCTGGGGCGGCCGCCGTGACCGGCAGGAGTGAGGGCCTGCAACTGGGCGCGCATGCCGTCCCTCAGCCCGGTCGCGGGAGTCCGACCGAGCAGGGACCGGGCTCGATGGGTGTTCGCTCGGGTGAGGGGGACGTCGCCGTCGCGCGGGCAGTCGGACTGAACCCGGACCTTCCGGCCACGAAGCGGTTCGCCGGTCAGGGCAGCCCGCAAGACCCGGTGGAGGAACATGCCAGGCCGCTGGCGCGGGCCGTAGACGGTGAAGTACCGCAGCGCCACCACACTCGTGGGACAGGATGACCGGGCGGCGTGCGCGAGGCAGAGTTGCTCCCCGGCGAGTTCGGTGACCGCATAGGGGGAGACGGGATGGAGTCGGTCGCTCTCCTGGCTCGGTGCGCCGCAGGTCGGCACCTCGCCCGGATCACTCGACCAGGCCGAACGCGAGGTGCTGCAAGTGGAGGACGCCGTCGGCGCCCTCTGATGCACCTGCCCCGCACTATCAGCCCACCCTGTCCCCTGCCAGCTCCTCCTCGATCAGATCGGCGGCCCGGCGGGTGCCGCCCTCGGCGCGCACTTCAGACCACAGCCATGCCGAGCGAGCAGCGACCTGCGGATCGCCGATGAGTTCCATCAGAGCTGTACGCAGCGTCGCCGCCGTGACATGTGCGGTGTCGATCCGGCGGGCGACGCCCAGTTCGACGAGCCGGTCGGCGTGGAGGCACTGGTCGGGTCCGTTCGGTACCGCGATCATTGGCACACCGGCGTACAGGCCCTCGCTGCTGCTGCTCACACTGGTGTGCGTCACCCATGCGTCCGCATGTTCAAGGATCGGCAGCGGAGCCACCCACGGCCGCACCTCGAAGTTGCGGGGGACCCGCTCGACCAGATCGCTGCCACCGCCCGTCTGCAGCACCACATGCCACCCCGGGAGGTCCGCGAACGCTGCCACACACTGGTGGTAGGTCTCCTGCGGCCCGAGGTACGCCGAGCCGGTCAGCGACACCAGCAGCACCTTCTTCGCACCGGCCGGCCGCATCCAGCCGTCCTGCTCCTGGCCGGTGCCGAAGCACGGGCCGACGAAGGTCACCGCCTCGGTGTCGACATGGTCCGCATGCGGCTGCATGGCGCGCGGGATCATGGCCAGCACTCGCGGCGGGTGGCCGGTGAACTCCGCCACGTTCGTGGTCACCGCACCGCACCGGGTCAGCCAGGCGGCGAACCGCGCTCGGTATGCGAGTCCTCCGGGCAGCTGGGCGAACGCCGCACCGATCTCCTCCTGGGCACCTTCCCAGGCCACATGCGCCGCGGACAGCTGGACGAAGCCGCGGCCCTGCGCCTCGGCCAGCGCGCGGCCCGCGTACGCGCCGACGTCGTAGAGGTAGAGATCAGCGGGATCGTCGTCGTACGCGGCGCGCAGCTGTGGCAGCACGGCCGTCGCCTCGTCGAGGAAGAGGGAGGCGGAGGCGATGGGATCCTGCGGCCAGGAGCGGTCGGCGACCGGAAGAGTGGACGTGATGCCGACCAACTCGGCGCCGGTGGAGGTGATCAGCTCGACGAGGGGGTCGGCGGTGGCGTACGTCACGCGATGACCGCGGGCCACCAGCTCACGGATGATCTCCAGACTGGGCAGCACATGGCCGACCAGAGGCGTGCCGACCATGGCGATATGGGCAGGACGGGGCATAACCGGCCTTCCTTGGATAGAGGGCTACGGCAGAGCAACGCTGAGGAGCCCGACTGGGCAACGCAGTCCGCGGACCGAACCGCCCACACGTCCTCCAGCGGGCGCCACAACCCCGAACCGTCCGCGGCTGCCTACGCCACCTCGAACCCGGCTCCCAGCGGTCCGGCTCAACCGCCACCAGCGGCTTCGCCCCTCGAGGGGACGAGGCGTATGGGGCAGATTGGGCGGCGGAGGCTGCACCGCCGATGAGCAGTTGGTGGGGTGGGTGGGTCGAGGGCCGGTGGGACGAGGTGTTCCTCGCCACGAAGTTCGGCGTCGTACACAGCGAGGCCAACCCGCGTGCGCGGCGCGTCGACTCGACCCCTGGGTATGCCCGGTGCGCCTGCGAGGCGTCGTTGCGACGCCTGGGCGTAGATCACATCGACCTGTTCCACCTGCACCGCCGCAACCCGGATGTGCCGGTGGCGGAGACCATGGACGGTGTGGCCGAGCTGGTGGCCGCAGGCAAGGTGCGCTACCTCGGTCTGCCGGAGGTCAGCGCCGGAACACTGCGCCGCGCCTGTGCCGTCGCCCCGGTCGCTGTGCTGCAGAGCGAGTACTCGCTGTGGACCCGCGGCCTGGAGCGGGGATCCTGCCGGCGGAGTACGCGGAGGAGCGAGGTGGTGACGACGCGGGCGGCGCGGCCGATCAGCAGCACGCGGCATGGGGACTTCCCGCGACGCACAAGGTCGTAGCCCTTGGATCTCGACATGCCGAACGCCTGGGCGGCGTCCTCGACGCTCGCGGTACCACACCGGCCATTGACGCCTGCCCTGCTCCGCTCGGCGCTGTCTCCACGTGTTCCCGATGACGCAGCACGCTGAGTGCGTCGCGAGCCTTGAGCCTGCTGAGAAGGGTCGCTGAACTGCAGTTTCGCCCAGGGTGCATTATGTTCGCTGTGGGCGTTACGGGCGATATCTCGACGCATATTCGACGCACGTTACGCACGCTACGCACGTTCTACGAGCGGGCTCCGTACGGGCTCCATCCGCGGAGGAACGGCTTGAGGTCGTCGGGGTTGGGATTGGGTGGAGTGGGGGCACAATCAGGCCCTTGCCGCCACCGCGGCGGAAGCGGCGACGGTCACGGTCCCGTAGTCGCGAGGTCAAGCGCCGGTCATGGATTGGGAGGGCCGGGCGGCGGGGGCGTATCGTTGACGCGGTTTTGATGAGACACCTCGTTCGGTGAGGCGTCTTCACGGACACAGGCCACTGATCCCACCCGTCGAGAGACGCTCCGGATCAGGACAGGTCTCCCCGGCCCAAGGGGTGACCCCAAGTGGCTTCCCCGCAGGTGCGGGGACACGCCGTGGAGTGCCAAAGCTCTGACGAGTTGGGGTGCGTCGGGTCTCTTCCCGGCTGCCCTTGCCGCATGGCCGTGACGTCGTGAGCACGGCCGGGACCGGGAGGAGGCGAGTATGGACAGTAGTCCGGGCCATAGTCGGCCCCTCTCCGCGTTGTCCTCGCTGTCCCTCCGTGGCCTGAGGCAGCTCGTTCTCTTCCACTGACCTGACCCCGCCAGGCCCCCCGTCGTGGGCCTGCCCGGAGAGTCGGGCCCCCGTGTGCCCTGGCGCCGGGTCCGGTGCAGGGCGCGTGCGCTGTCGTGGCCGCCCGGTGCCCCGTCAAGCCGGGGCAAGGGGGTGTTCATCTTGTCCGTCAACACTCTGCTCATGTCCACCTCGGCCCGTCTGCGCGACCGCAGGGTCACCCTGGAGCGCCGCGCCACCACCTCCAAAGCCGTCCGTACGTCCCTGGTCTCGCTGGCCGGACTGGTCGGTGGGTCGGTCACCAATCAGTCCGGCGAGGAGGTCGGCCGTGTCGTCGACGTGGTCGCCCGGCTGTACGGCGAGGAGTCGTACCCGCCGGTCACCGGACTGATCCTGCGGATCGGGCGGCGACGTACCTTCCTCGCGTCGGACGCCATCGGCAAGGTGCACGCCGGGCAGGTACGGCTGCGCACCGCGCGGATCGACATGCGGGACTTCTCCCGGCGCCCGGGGGAGGTGCTGCTCGCCAGGGACGTCCTCGACCACCAGCTCGTCGACGTGGACGGCGTGCAGGTCACCCGGGCCGCCGACCTGTACCTGGCACCGCTCGTCGACAAGGTGGTCCTGGTCGGCGTCGACGTCTCCCTGCCCACGTTGCTGCGCCGGCTCGGCCCGCGCCGCTGGCAGGCCCGGCCGACCCCGGAGCGCGTGCTGGACTGGCAGGCGGTCGCACCGTTCGGCGAGCAGGCCACCGACGGACCGGCGGAGGTGCGGCTGCGCGCCTCCCGGACCGTACTGCAGCGGCTGCGTCCGTCCGATCTGGCGGACATTCTCGAAGACCTCGGTCGCAGTGAGCGGCAGCAGCTGCTGGGCTGGCTGGAGCCGGAGCAGGCTGCCGACGCGCTGGAGGAGATGGAACCGGCCGAGTTGGAGAATCTTCTGCGTGAGGCCGCACCCGACCACGCCGCCCGGCTGGTCGACGAGATGGAGCCGGACGAGGCCACCGATGCCCTGCGGGACCTCACCCGTGAGGAGCGTGAGGCTCTGCTGACACGGATGCCGAAGGGAGAGGCGGCGGAGCTGCGCCGTCTGCTGAGGCACCGGGAGGGCACGGCGGGCGGTGCCATGACCACCCTGCTGCTCACCGCTCGCCGGGACGAGACCGTCGCCGAGGTACGGGGCCGGCTGGCCGAACAGGCCGAGCACCGCACCGAGATCGACGCCGTCGCCGTCGTCGACGAGCAGGACCAACTGCTGTGCGATGTCGGTTTGTTCGACCTGGCGGTGGCCGAGGACACGTCCCTGGTGGCCGACCTGGTGGCGTGGCTGGCCCAGTTCGGCCCGCCCGTCACCATCCATGCGGACACCCCGCTGGCCGAGGCCGCCGACCAGTTGGTCGCCGCCCGCGCCTCTTCCCTTCTGGTGGTCGACGACACCGACCGGCCCCTCGGCCGGATCCTGGCCGACGACCTGCTCGACGCGATGCTGCCCGAGCGCGGGCGCCTGCACTTCCGGAGGTTCCTGCAGTGACCCACGACCTGGACACCGTCGCTCCGGCCCAGGCGGCGCCGGCTCGCCGTACCGGTTGGCGGCGCATCACCATGGTCGCGGCGATCGCGGGCCCCGGCCTGGTCGCCGCGAACGCGGGCAACGACGCCGCCGGCATCGCCACCTACGCCTCGGCCGGCTCCCAGTTCACCTACGGCACCCTGTTCTTCATGGTCCTGGTCACCATCGCCCTGGTGATGGTGCAGGAGATGGCCGTCCGCCTCGGCGCCCACACCGGTAAGGGACTCGGCGCCCTGATCCGTGAACAGTTCAGCCTCCGCCTGACCGCACTGGCCGTCTTCTGTCTGCTGCTGGCCAACACCGGCCTGGTGGTGAGCGAGTTCGCGGGTATAGGCGCGGCGTTCGAGCTGCTGGGCATCCCCAAGTGGGCGGTGATTCCGCCGGCGGCGATCCTCCTGTGGGCGTTGGTGTTGTTCGGCTCCTACCACTGGGCCGAGCGCATCTTCCTGATCATGTCGCTGGCGTTCTTCGCCTACCCCATCGCGATGATCCTCGGCCACCCCGACTGGGGCGCCGTCGGCCACCACCTCGTCGTCCCCCACATGGAGCCGAACAAGAGCTTCATCCTGCTGGCGGTCGCCCTGATCGGCACCACCGTCAGCCCGTACATGCAGTTCTACGCCGCCGCAGGCGTCGTCGACCGGGGCGCCAAGCCTGCCGACTACCCCCTCATCCGGGCCGACGCCATCCTCGGCGCGGTGTTCGCCTGCGTCATCAGCTTGACGATCATCATCGCCACGGCCTCCGCCATCGGCGGCACGGGCCCGCTGGATTCCGCCGCCCAGGCGGCCGAGGCCCTCAAGCCGGTCGCCGGCCAGAACGCCGAACTGCTTTTCGCGTTCGGTCTGATCGGAGCCTCCGCCCTGGCTGGTGCTGTTGTCCCGCTGTCGGCCAGCTACGCCATAGGGGAGGCGGCCGGCGTGGAGCGCTCGGTCTCCCGCAGCTTCCGCGACGCCCCACTGTTCCTGGGCCTGTTCACCGCCCAGATCATCCTCGGTGCCGCAGTGGCGATGACTCCGGTCGACGTCATCCAGCTCCTCATCGGCACCCAGGTCCTCCAGGGCCTGATCAGCCCCATCGTCCTGGTCTACCTGCTCGTCCTCACCAACCGCCGCTCCGTCCTCGGTGAAGCCGCCAACAGTCCGCGCTACCGCATCGCCGCCACCGCCGTGGTGGTCGGCGTCGCCGCCATGTCCACCATCTTGCTGGTCCAGACGGTGCTCGACTGGTTCGGCCTGGCGTGACGCCGCCCAAGGGTCCATCAGTGCCCACTGCGGCTGCCCTGGCGGTCTACAGGATGAGCGGCTCGGAGAGCAGCACCGGCCTCTGGTGCAGGCCCTCCATCACCAGGTGGGGAATGACTTCGAGTGCCGTGTCCGGGGCGTACTCCAGAGCCGCCGCGTCGGGGGACTTGTCGATGTCCCCCGCGTCGGTCCATTTGTAGACCAACACGTACCCGGCGGCCGGGTCCGCCCACCAGAGGCCGGTGGACGCGGCACCTGCTGGGTAACTGGGGGTTTTGGTCCGTGACTGGTCCGGAAGTGCTGGTCAGGAGCGGCATGCGGGTGGGAGGAACTGGGAGTTACGACGTAGACCGGGCCTCGCGCTGAGTAAGGCGAGTGACAGGCGCCTGACGAGAAAAGCCCCAGGTCAGGCGCCCTTTCTCGGCCTCTAGAAGAAGCCCAACTTCTTCGGCGAGTACGACACCAAGAGGTTCTTGGTCTGCTGGTAGTGCTCCAGCATCATCTTGTGTGTTTCGCGGCCGATCCCGGACTGCTTGTAGCCGCCGAACGCCGCGTGCGCCGGGTAGGCGTGATAGCAGTTGGTCCACACGCGGCCCGCCTGGATGGCGCGGCCCGCGCGGTAGGCCGTGTTGGCGTCCCGGGTCCACACGCCCGCGCCGAGGCCGTACAGCGTGTCGTTGGCGATCTTGATGGCGTCGTCGAAGTCGTCGAAGGAAGCCACCGAGACGACCGGGCCGAAGATCTCCTCCTGGAAGATCCGCATGCGGTTGTCGCCCTCGAAGATCGTCGGCTGGACGTAGTACCCGCCCTTCAGCTCGCCGTCGTACTGGATGCGCTCACCACCCGTGAGCACCTTCGCGCCCTCCTGACGGCCGATGTCCAGGTAGGAGAGGATCTTCTCCAGCTGGTCGTTGGAGGCCTGGGCGCCGATCATCGTGTCGGTGTCGAGCGGGTGTCCCGGCTTGATCTGCTGAGTACGGGCGACCGCCGCCGCCAGGAAGTCCGCGTAGTGGCCGCGCTGGATCAGTGCCCGGGACGGGCAGGTGCAGACCTCGCCCTGGTTGAGCGCGAACATGGTGAAGCCCTCGAGCGCCTTGTCCCGGAACTCGTCGTCGCGCGCCCACACGTCGTCGAAGAAGATGTTCGGCGACTTGCCGCCGAGTTCCAGGGTGACGGGCTTGATGTTCTCCGAGGCGTACTGCATGATCAGCCGCCCGGTGGTGGTCTCCCCGGTGAACGCCACCTTCGCCACCCGCGGACTCGACGCCAGCGGCTTGCCCGCCTCCACGCCGAAGCCGTTGACGATGTTCAGCACGCCCGGCGGCAGCAGGTCCGCGATCAGGCTGACCCAGTAGTGGATGGACGCCGGGGTCTGCTCGGCGGGCTTGAGGACGACCGCGTTGCCCGCGGCCAGCGCCGGCGCCAGCTTCCACGCCGCCATCAGGATCGGGAAGTTCCACGGGATGATCTGCGCGACGACCCCGAGCGGCTCGTGGAAGTGGTACGCCACCGTGTCGTCGTCGATCTCGGCGAGCGACCCCTCCTGGGCCCGGATCGCCCCCGCGAAGTAGCGGAAGTGGTCGATCGCCAGCGGGATGTCGGCCGCCAGCGTCTCCCGGACCGGCTTGCCGTTCTCCCAGCTCTCGGCCACCGCCAGCGGCTCCAGATGGGCCGCCATACGGTCGGCGATCTTCAGCAGGATGTCGCCGCGCTCCGCCGCCGGCGTACGGCCCCACGCGGGCGCGGCCCCGTGCGCCGCGTCCAGCGCCCGCTCGACGTCCTCCGCGGTGCCGCGCGCGATCTCGGTGAACGGCTGTCCGTTGACCGGCGACGGATTCTCGAAGTACTGCCCGCGCACCGGCGGGACATACGCACCGCCGATGAAGTGGTCGTAGCGCGCCTGGTAGGAGACGA
The DNA here is from genome assembly GCF_040680235.1 of Streptomyces sp. NPDC052101. Taxonomy (NCBI): domain Bacteria; kingdom Bacillati; phylum Actinomycetota; class Actinomycetes; order Kitasatosporales; family Streptomycetaceae; genus Streptomyces; species Streptomyces sp. NPDC052101. The sequence continues at coordinate 178,021 of NZ_JBFAWH010000004.1, read as the reverse complement.
TCGCGCCTTCGGTGCCCGGCGCCGCGTAACGAGTCATGCCTGTCTGCCTCCCGGTGCAGCGCTGCCCGCCGTCGGGCAGCGGTCGCCGCGAGGCTAGGCGGGCGGACGTTGCAAGTACGTTGCGCCACCGGTCCTTCCCCGCCTCTGCCCCCGTCCCCGGCCGGCTGGTGCCGTCAGCTCGGCCTCCAGTGCGGCGAGCCGAGCCCGCACCGGCGCCGCGGGGCGCACCGCGGCGAGCGCCCGCCACACCGCGAGGTCGTCCTCGCCCCAGGGTGCGTGCGCCCAGTCCGCCAGCAGATCCGGATCACGTTGCGCGATCAGCGCCGTCCGCAGCCCGTCGGCGAGCCGGTCCCGCAGCCGTACGATCGCGGGCGCCTGTGAACCGGGCAGCAGCGGACCGTTGTACGCCTCCGCCGCCGCCGTGACCGCCCCGGCTCGCAGCCGCCGCTCCACCACCGTGACGTCCGACTCGACCGCGGCGGTGAGCCGGTACGGCCGCGAGGCGAGTAGTCCCGCCCCCAACGCCCTGCGCAGCCGGGCCAGTTCGGCGCGCAGGGTCACCGGCGTCACCGACTCGTCCGCGTACAGCGCGCACAGCAGCTCGTCCCCGGTCAGGCCCTCGGGATGCCGGGCGAGCAGCACGAGGATCTCGCTGTGCCGGCGGCTGAGCCGGACCCGGCGGCCGTCCAGGATCAGCTCGGCCTCGTCCCGGCCCAGTGCGCCGAGCAGCGGCGTGTCCGGAGCTGTCCGCGGCGGTGCGAGCAGCGCGAGCTGGGCCTCCGCCGCCCGCGCCACCGCCTGCACGAAACCGAGGCTGTGCGGATGCGCCAGCCCGTCTCCGCCGGTGATGTCCACGGCACCCAGCACCCGGCCGGTGCGCGGATCGTGCACCGGCGCCGCCGCGCAGGTCCACGGCTGGACCCGCCGGATGAAGTGTTCCGCGGCGAACACCTGCACCGGGCGGTCCACGGCGACCGCCGTCCCCGGCGCGTTGGTGCCGACCGCGCTCTCCGACCAGCGCGCCCCCGGCACGAAATTCATGCCGTCCGCCCGCCGCCGGGTCGCCCGGTGTCCCTCGACCCACAGCAGCCTGCCGTGCGCGTCGCACACCGCCAGCAGATGCTCGCCGTCGGCGGCGAACGTGCCCATCAGCTCCCGGAACAGCGGCATCACCCTGGCCAGCGGATGCTCCGCCCGGTACGCGCCGAGGTCGTCGTCGGTCAGCTCGACACTGGCCGTGCCGTCCGGCCCGACACCGGCCCGTGCACTGCGCCGCCACGACTCCGCCACCACCGACCGCACCGGGCGCGGCACCGTACCCACCCTGGTGAACGTCTCGTGCGCCCGGCGCAGCACACGGACCCGCTCGGCGGGGTCGGCCCCGGGCTCCAGGGCCACCCACGGATCGGTCAACTCGGCCTCCCGGACCGTGCAACGGTGCTGTCGGTGCTGCGACCATCGTCTTCCCGCTAGGCGAAGTTGACCAGTCTCAGGTACCGGACCCAGTTCCAGTACGGGCCCGGATCGGTGTGATCGGTGCCGGGCACCTCGTAGTGGCCGATGATGTGCTCCCTGTCCTTCGGGATGCCGTGCTTGGCGCAGATCGCCGCCGTGAGCTTGGCCGAGTGTTCGTAGAGGGCGTTGGTGAAGTAGGACGGGCGGTCCACCCATCCTTCGTGTTCGATGCCGATGCTGCGGGTGTTGTAGTCCCAGTTGCCCGCGTGCCAGGCGATGTCGGCCTCGTGCACGCACTGCGCCACGTGCCCGTCCGCCGACCGGACCAGATAGTGCGCGGACACGCTCTTCTCCGGGTTGGCGAAGACCGCCAGCGTGTTGGCGTACGTCTCCTGCGTGACGTGAATGACCACGCGGTCGATGGCGTAGCTGTCAGGGCGGTCGGACGCGGTGTAGTTGGCGGTGTTCGCCGGCCGCCACTCGGCCGGCGGGTAGTCGACGGGGGTGGACTGCGCATCGGCTCGGGGGTCGGTGAGCAGTGCGTACGGGACGGCGGCGAGCGCCGCACCCTTCAGCAGCCGTCGTCTGCTCAGCCGAGGCTGAGCCATGCTCGCCGCTTGTGCCGACTCTCTTGGCTGTGCCGGGCGGCCGGCCGGGTCCATGTCCATCGGCGGGTGCCTTTCGAGGTGTGGGGGCGTCAGAAGTCGTGGGGGTGACGGGAATCGATGACGTCAGGAGTCGTGGGTGACCGGAGCCGTGGGTCAGGGGAGTCGGGGGCCTCAAGGGTCGGTCGGCGTCAGCCGCGCAGTGCTCGCGCCGTCTCCCGCAGCCGGGCGTGCACGCCGCGGTATGTCTCGCGTGCCGGCAGCCACTCCTTGCGGAGCTTGGCCACGCACGTGTAGTTCGTGTCGCACACGTTGGCCAACGGTGATTCGACCGCCTGGGTTGCGAACTGGTACGCGTCCGGCGCACTGAACCCGTAGTCGCGCACCAGCCACTGCACCAGGTCGAGCTGAGATATCCGGAACGCGTCCTCCAGCGGGCGGGCCGAACCGGTCGAGATGATGTGGGTGTCCGACTCCAGCCGGGGCCACGGCGTGGCGACCTCCTTGAGGAGGTCCACGACCACCACGGTGTTCATCGCGCACTCCACGGCCACACCGCAGGTCTCGCCCTCGCCCTGCCGGGCGTGCCCGTCGCCGAGGCTGAGCAGGGCACCCTCGACGTTGACGCCCAGATAGCAGGTGACGCCGGCCCGCATCTCGGGCGTGTCCATGTTCCCGCCGTGCGCGTCCGGGACCAGGGCCGAGCGCACCTCCAGATTGGCGGGGGCCACGCCCACCGTGCCGTGCATGGGATCCATGGGCAGCTCCACCTCGATGTCGCTGTCCTGTGCTTGGAACAGGGCGGTACGGCGCGCGCGGTCCAGCTGCCAGATCCAGACGCGCTCCGGCAGCGGGGGCTGCAGCGTGGCCGTGGTGTGCGTGGAGGTGAGCGCGCCGAAGAGCGGGACCGTCGTCGACGCCGCCCAGTCACGGGCCGGTTCGATGGACACGAAGTGCACGGCCACGGTGTCGCCCGGCTCCGCGCCCTCGATGTGGAAGGGGCCGGTCTGCGGATTGAGGAACGGGAACTCGCAGACCTCGGAGACGAGGTCCTTCTCGGAGCGCACCCGCCCGGCGAAGCAGTCCTCCGTGTACAGGTCGAGCACCGTGCCGGGCGCGATCCGCGCCACGGGCGGCGCACCACCGAACGTCCAGGCGTATCCGTCCGGTTCCGGGCGCACGGTGAGGATCCGGGGGTCGGTCATCGTCGAGGTGGTCCCTTCTGGCGAGGCGGTCGTGGGACGGGGCACCGCAGCCGCGGATTCTCCGAGCCGGCGGACTTGCGGCGGGGTGGTTCAGCCGCAGAGTGCCGGCGGGTCGGCGGCCTGGTTCAGCGCCGGGGCATCGGTGGGTCGGCGGGGAGGCCGTAGGCGGGGCAGGGGGCACGTCAGCGCGGCACCGTTCCGTCCTGCGGGTGGCCGCTCGGGTCGTACGCGTCGAGGTGCACCCGCGCGGTCTCGGCTATGCGCTCGGGGTGACGCCGTATCAGCACGAGCAGGACGACCACGCCGCCCACCATCCAGACACCGACGACGGGGCCGGCGTAGGACACCGGGGCCGTCAGTTCGGTCACGAAGTCGAACACCGGAAGGCCGGCGGCCGTCAGCAGGGCCGGGACGAAGGCCACTGTGCCGAGCACCGGGAAGAGCAGATGTCGCAGCGGCTTGAAGGTGGCCCGGCCTGCCCGCAGGAAGTAGCCGGCGCAGGCGAGGTTCACCACGATGTAGACACCGACGACAACCGTGACGATCACCGTGGCGAGCAGCAGGAACGCGGTCACCGGGTCGTAGCCGAAGCCGAGCCCCAGCATCGCCCCGACCGCCACGAGGGTCTGCAGCGCGATACCGGCCACGGGGGAGCGGTGCCGGGGGTGGAGTGTGGCGAGCAGATGGGGAAGGACCCGGATGCGGGCCAGCGCGAAGGCCGTACGGGTCGAGACGGTGGCGCACGCGTTGGAGTTGGCGATCGTGGAGTTGATCACCGCCAGGAAGACCAGCACCCAGAAGAGGCCGAAGGAGACGCGGGCGACGCCGTCCCAGGAGGCCTCGCCGGAGGCGCCGAACTTCGCGAACCGGTCCGGGCCGAAGTAGACAGTCATCGCATAGGTCGTGATCACATAGAACAGGCCGATGCCCAGGGCCGCTCCGAGGACCGCGCGCCGCATCGTCCGCCGGGGGTCGCGTGTCTCCTCGGCGAGTGGCGCGGCCGCCTCGAACCCGGCGAACGCCAGCACTGTGTACACCGACCCGGCGAACACCCCGCTGATCCCGGCGTACCCGTCGGCGGTGTGCGAAGTGCCGAACACCGACAGGGTGTTGGAGCCGCCCGCCTTGCCGATGAGCAGCACCGCGAACACCAGGAAGACGAGGATCTCGAAGACGCCGAGGACGGTGCCGAAGCGGGCTGAGGCACGGACACCCAGGTATCCGGCGATGGCGATCACAACGGCGCCCACCAGGGACCACGGCCACCACAGATCCGCCGGATACGAGGACCACTCCTCGTGCAGCGTGCCCGCCGCCGTGAAGCCCAGCTGCAGGAGCAGCAGCGGTGGGACCAGCATCTCCACGAAGACGTAACCCCAGCCGACGAGAAAGCCGACGGCCGGATGCAGGCCGCGGGCCGCGTACGTGGCCACCGAGCCCGCCGCGGGCAGCTCCCGTGCCAGCTCGGCCACGCAGGACGCGGTGAACAGACAGGCCACCAGGGCGATCAGTACCGCCAGCGGCAGGCTGCCGCCCGCGAAGGCGGCACCGGCCGGAATCGACGCGGCGACCGCGGCGGCCGGCGCCATCGCGGTGACGCTCTGGAACAGCACCTCGCGTAATCCGACGGCGTCGCGCCGCAGCGCCCCGGTTGTCTCCTTGTGCATGCGTGTCCCCCGATGCCTGTCAGCCCGCTGCCACCCGATGCGTGTGAAATACCGTCAGTACCGCCAGCCGTCCTGCGTCAGCCGACCTTGACGATCCGTCGGCTGTGCTTCGCGAGAATCACGGTACGGCGCAGGCGGGTTGCGCAGAAGAGCCCGCACCGGTTCCGTGGAGAAGCCCCCACCTGTGGAAAATCCCGCCACCCGATCGGGTGAACAGGGACCGTCATCGGCCCGTCACAGCGGCAGACCCTCCCGCCTGCAGTCACCACCCGCGGTGGACGTCAGGATCGATCCGCCACCATCGCCGGATCGTCCAGTACGCCTCGGACGACCGAGTGCGCCGCGCCGAGCAGGGGGCCTTCCGGGCCCAGTCGGGACACCGCCACCGGGCAGGGCGGGCCCGCAGTGCGGCCCGTCAGTTCCGTTTCGAGGGACGGCAGCAGCCAGGGGGAGAGGCCGGCCAGGGCGCCGCCGAGGACCACCGTTTCGGGGTCGAGGAGATTCACCGCCCCGGTCAGGGCGATACCGAGTGCCGTGCCGGCGTCCCGCAGGGCCGCCCGTACGCTCCCGTCGCCCTGTTCGGCCCGCTCCGCGAGCAGGCCCACCAGGTCTTCGCGCGGCTCCAGCCCGGCCGCGCGCAGCACCGCCTCCTCGCCCGCGTACTGTTCGAGGCAGCCCCGGCCGCCGCAGGCACAGGGCGGACCGTCCGGCCGCACGGGCATGTGGCCCAGCTCGCCCGCGAAGCCACGGGTGCCGCGCAGCAGCCCGCCGTCCACGACGACCGCCGCGCCGATGCCGATCTCGGCCGAGACATGCAGGAAGTCACGCGGGGTGGCGTCACCGAGCCACAACTCCGCGAGCGCACCGAAGTTGGCCTCGTTGTCCACGGTCAGCGGCCAGTCGCCGGGCAGGAGGGCGCCGAGGTCGGTGTCCCGCCAGTCCAGGTTCGGGGCGCGGACGACGGTACGGCCGTCCCGCGCCACGAGACCGGGCACGGCGACCGCGAGCCCGGCGGGCCACAGCGCCTCCCGCTCCGCCTCTTCGACGACCCGGCGTATCAGCTCGGTCAGCCCCCCGACCACCGGTCCGGGAGCCCGGCCCCGGTTCGCCACGTACCGCACGGCCCGCGCACGGACCGCGCCGCGCAGGTCGACCGCGCACACCGCGAGATGGTCGACGCCGATCTCGGCCCCGATCCCGGACGGACCGCGGCCGCTCACCGCGAGCGCCGACCCGGGCCGGCCCACCCGGCCCGGCCGCTCCGGGCCCAGTTCCTCCAGCAGCCCCCACCGGATCAGCTCGTCCACCAGCGTCGACACCGCTGCCCGCGTCAGCCCGATGCGCGAGGCGACCGCGGCCCGTGACAGCGAGCCCGCGGCGCTGACGGCGTGCAGCACACGGGCCAGGTTGCGCCGGCGCATGCCCTGCTGGGTGTCCGGCAGGGCGCGGCCGGCGCCCGGCGGACGGGCCTCGTGCAGCGGTGCGGTCATGCCTGAAGTCAGTCCTCGGTGTCTGCCGCCCGGTGTCATCCGCGCGGCGCGGTGTCCGTCCCCCGCTCCAGCAGCGGGGCCGCGTCGGAGAGTACCCCGGTGATCCGCTCCAGGGTCTCCTGGTCCCGCTCCACGGCGTCCAGCACCGGGCCCGCGGCCGTGTGCCAGCGGCGGGCGACCGCGGCCGGGTCCTCGCCGGTCAGCAGGCCGGCGGCCTGGGCCGCGGCCCCGAGGGCGACCAGTTCCCTGGCCTCCGGGACCTGCACCGGCCGCCCCGACAGCCGCCGTACCGTCTGCTGCCAGGCCGTCCCGCGCGCCCCGCCGCCGATCAGCATCAGTGGGGTGCTGCGGTCCGCGTCCTCGTCCAGGACCAGGTCGAGCGCGCCGAGCAGCGCGTGTACGGCGCCGTCGTACGCGGCCTGCAGCAGTTGCCCGGCGGTCGTGTCGTGGCGCAGGCCGTGCAGCAGGCCCGAGGCGTGCGGCAGGTTCGGCGTGCGCTCGCCGTCCAGGTACGGCAGCAGGGTCACCGAGCCGTCGGGCTCCACCGCCTCCCGGTCCAGGCCCATGAGCGCCGCGACGCGGTCCACGGCGAGCGTGCAGTTCAGGGTGCAGGCCAGGGGCAGCCAGTCGCCGTGCGCATCGGCGAACCCCGCCACCGTGCCGGTCGGATCGGCCGGGCGGTGCCGGGAGACGGCGTACACCGTGCCGGAGGTGCCGAGGCTGAGCACCGGGGTGCCGGGCCGCAGGCCGAGTCCCAGGGCCGCCGCCGCGTTGTCGCCGGTGCCGGGGGCGACCAGGGTGCCCTTGGAGAACGGCAGGTCGTGGCTGTCGCGCACGGTGCCGGCCACCTCGCCCGGCCGCACCACCCGCGGCAGCAGCGCCGGGTCGAGACCGACGTGCGCGAGCGTCTCCGCGTCGTACGCCTCCGTCCCGGAGGCCCACCAGCCGGTGCCGGAGGCGTCGCCGCGGTCGGTCGTGCCCTGCCCGGTCAGGCGCTCGGTGAGGTAGTCGTGGGGGAGCCGTACCGCCTTGGTCGCGCGGACCGACTCCGGCTCGTGCTCGGCGAGCCACGCCCATTTCGAGACCGTGAACGACGCGCCGGGCACGCTGCCGGTGCGCTCCGCCCAGGCCTTCGGCCCGCCCAGCTCCTCCACCAGCCGGCGGGCCTGCGGCGCCGAGCGGACGTCGTTCCACAACAGCGCCGGACGCACCGGATCGCCCCGCTCGTCCAGGGTGACCAGGCCGTGCTGCTGGCCGCCGATGGACACCGCCGCGGCCTCGTGCGCCGCGTCACCGCACTGGCGCAACGCCTCGCACAGCGCGTCCCACCACTGACGCGGATCGCTCTCGCGGCCAGCGCCGGTGGACACGGTGTGCGGCGCCTGGCCGCAGGCCACCACCTGGCCGGTGGCCGCGTCGACGACCAGCGCCTTCGTGGACTGGGTGGATGTGTCCACGCCGACGACGAGCGGACCCTCGGCTGCTGACATCGGGCTCTCCCTCTTTCCGCGACGCTCCGCGACATTGCGCGACCTGCCGCGACACTCTGCGACGTTCTGCGACTCCGCGGGACAAAGACATCTTGCTCTCTTCCCAGCGGTGCGCCCGCATACTAATTTGTAAACGGCCATGACGAAATGGCCGTGGCGAAATAGTCATACGCAGCAAGGAGCCGTGGCATGAGCTACCAGCCCACCCCCGAGGACAGGTTCACCTTCGGCCTGTGGACCGTCGGCTGGCAGGGAAGGGACCCGTTCGGCGACGCCACCCGCCGCGCCCTCGACCCGGTCGAGACGGTGCGGCGCCTGGCCGAGCTGGGCGCCTACGGGGTGACCTTCCACGACGACGACCTGATCCCCTTCGGATCCTCGGACGCCGAGCGCGAGTCGCACATCAAGCGGTTCCGTCAGGCCCTGGACGCGACCGGCATGACCGTCCCCATGGCCACCACGAACCTCTTCACGCACCCCGTCTTCAAGGACGGCGCGTTCACCGCCAACGACCGCGACGTACGCCGATACGCGCTGCGCAAGACGATCCGCAACATCGACCTGGCGGTCGAACTGGGCGCGAGGACGTACGTCGCCTGGGGCGGCCGTGAAGGAGCCGAGTCCGGCGCCGCCAAGGACGTACGCGCCGCCCTCGACCGCATGAAGGAGGCCTTCGACCTGCTCGGCGAGTACGTCACCTCCCAGGGCTACGACCTCCGCTTCGCCATCGAGCCCAAGCCGAACGAGCCGCGCGGCGACATCCTGCTGCCCACCGTCGGCCACGCGCTGGCCTTCATCGAGCGCCTGGAACGCCCCGAGCTGTACGGGGTCAATCCGGAGGTGGGCCACGAGCAGATGGCCGGCCTGAACTTCCCGCACGGCATCGCGCAGGCCCTCTGGGCGGGCAAGCTCTTCCACATCGACCTCAACGGCCAGTCCGGCATCAAGTACGACCAGGACCTGCGGTTCGGCGCCGGGGACCTGCGGGCGGCGTTCTGGCTGGTCGACCTTCTGGAGAGCGCCGGCTACGAAGGGCCGCGCCACTTCGACTTCAAGCCGCCGCGGACCGAGGATCTCGACGGCGTCTGGGCTTCGGCGGCCGGCTGCATGCGCAACTACCTCATCCTCAAGGAGCGTTCGGCGGCCTTCCGTGCCGACCCGGAGGTGCAGGAGGCGCTGCGCGCCTCGCGGCTGGACCAGCTGGCGCAGCCGACCGCGGCCGACGGCCTGCAGGCCCTGCTCGACGACCACGCCTCCTTCGAGGACTTCGACGCCGACGCGGCGGCCGCGCGCGGCATGGCGTTCGAGCGTCTCGACCAGCTCGCGATGGACCACCTGCTGGGGGCGCGGGGCTGAACGCGCGGAGAGCCGGGGTGCGGCGCCCGCCGCCGGCCCGGCCCTCCTTCAGTCCGCTTTCCGGACTGAAGAGTTCAGGGGCGTCACAGTCCCTCGGACAGCCGGACGTACGTGACGGTCGTCTTGATGCCGCTGTCGACAAGTCGGCCCTGCGCGTCGAACGCGCCCGCGCCGTCCGTCATCCCGAAGTCGTTGTCGTTGATGAGGGCGAGCGTGTCGTGGTTCACGCGCGCGATGCCCTCGATCTTCTGCTGCACCCCGTCGACCTTGTTGAGGTCGACCACGAGCCGCTTGGCCAGGACGGGCACGCCGGCGGCTGCCGGATCGTCCAGCTGCTCCAGGGACGGCGAGGTCGCATCGTCGTCCCAGGGGCCGCCCAGAATGCTCGACTCGCGCCCCAGACGGACCAGTTGCAGCCGGGCCGCCTTGTCCGTCCGCTCCTCGACGAGCAGCCGGTCACCGCCAACGGCCGTCACGGAGGAGATCTTCAGCTCGGACGTGTCGTCCTCGCCGGGGTCGACCACGTTCACCGGGTCGAACCGGTAGGCGTACTCGTCGGTGACGGCCTTCTCGCGCGGCGAGAAGCGCAGCAGCCGCGTGGTGCGCGAGGCGTTCCCGGCGTCCGTGTCCGGCAGCGACAGCGGGCTCTGCAGGGCTAGCACCAGGTCCCCGTCGGGAAGCTGTGCCAGCCCCTCGAAGCCCCGGTTGATCTTGCAGTGCAGGAAGATCGACGGCAGTGCCTCCACCACCGGGTAGTCGGCACCCGTCAGGCCGAGCCCCTTGGGCACGTACCGGGTGAGCACCTGCCCGCGCGCGGAGACGTGCACGAGTGACGGGCCGTACTCGTCGACCAGCCAGAAGGTCCCGTCCGCGGCCCGAACGATGCCCTCGGTGTCCAGGCCGTTCGGGTTGTACGACAGCGGCGTCTTCGCGTCGTAGGTGTACGGCGCCTCGTCGCGGCCCTTCTGGTCGGGCAGCCCGGTGACGGCCTTTCCGGACGAGGTGGTCAACGGGATCGCGTCGAGGACGTCGACCGTGTCCCCGGAGACCCGGATCTTCACGATCACGGGGTCGAAGCCCGGCACCGGGAACGTACGGCGCTTCGTGCCGTCCACCTTGATCTGCCCGTTGGGGCCGCGGTCGGACACCGTCCAGAACTCGCCCTTGCGACCCGCCGGATAGATGTCACTGCCGATACCGCCGAGCTTCACCTCGTGGTCGTCGTCGACGCTGCCGGGCAGCAGAGCGTTGCTGAACGCGCCGAGCGGGATGTCGCCGAGCGTCGCCGTGCGGATCACACGGGCGCCCTGGGACGGTGCCGCCGCGGCCGTGCCCGCGGCTACGAGGGCGGCGGCCAGGGCCAGCGGCAGGCCCGTCGCGACGCAACGGCGGACGCGGCGCCGGCCGGCGGAGTGCGGGGACATCGGTGCCTCCTGGGGGACAATTTCGTTGACAGCGGCCACATTTGGGTTCTAGGAGGAACACCGCACGACCGCGGGATGAACGGCCGGCGTCGGCCGTTCATCGGATCGCGGAGATGTCATGATGGCGGCACGTCAGAACTCCTCTGCGGCCTCCGAATCGGCGCAGGGCCGTGCCGCGGCCAGCGCTGTCGCCGGATCATGGCCGGGCCCGCCCGCGGGGACCCAGCGGCCGGCCTCGTCGCGATACGGCCACCACCGGCCGTCCCGGCCGAGGCGCAGCTGGACACCTTCGCCGGGGACGGTCCACCGGTTGCCGCTGTTGTGGAACGGCGGCCGCTCGTCCGCCTCCCAGGCCGCTTCGAGTGCGGCACGCGCGCGTGCGAGCACCAAACCCTCCACCGGCCACTCCTCGTCGAGCACGGCCAGCGCCGCCGTCCCTCCGGCACACCAGGCGCGCACAGCCGTCGCCAACCCGGTGCGGCCGCGGCCCGACTCCTCGGCGAGCCGCCCGGTGACGGCGTCGGAGGGCGCTCCACACGCGAGTCGCACGGAGTCCTGGGCGGCCGTGAGAGCAGCGCCGTGCCAGGGATCCGGCCATACAGCCTCCCGACCGGGGCGGAGCATCTCCGGCTTCGATCCGAGGGCCTCCGGACCCGGGCGGAGGATCTCCACAAGGAGCCGGTACGCCTCTGCGGCGGTGCGGCCCGCCAGGTGCTCCAGTGCCCAGGGATCGATGCCGGGCGCCGGTGCCGTCCCGGCGAAGGACGGCGGCGTGCCCTGCGCCTGGGGGAGTCCGGGCAGCTCCGGCAGCGGAGGCAGGATGTCCCCGGCCGCCCACACCTCTGCCGCGTCCACGCCCACGGCCTCGGATGCGGAGGGCGCCGTGCGGGACGTCGTACTGCGCAGATGCAGTTCCGCCAGGAACGCGTCCTTCGTGCGCCCGCGCAGCAGCAGAAGCAGAAACGGATCTTCATCCAGCAGTCGCGCCACCTGGTGGCACAGCGCGGCGGTGTGCCCGCAGTGGTCCCATGCTCCGCAGTCGCACTCGGGCTCCAGATCTCCGGGGCCCGGCAGAAGCGCGATACCGCCGACCGCGGCGTCCTCGATCAGATGCGGCGGCAGCTCCCCGTCGAGCAGCGCGGCCAGGTGCCCGGCCTGCTCCACGGTCACGTCCAGCAACCGTCCCCACTCCTCCGCGGACAGCTCCGGCACGAGGACGTCGGCCCGGTGGGCCGCGCCGCCGGGGCCGCGTACGACGGCGGTGACCCGGCCCGGCCGCACCGTCACCGCTCCCACACCTCCCGCGCGGGCGAGCCGGCGGCCCGCCCTGACCGCGGCACCGTCCAGCGCGGCGTCCTCCAGGGCCTGCAGCCATGCGCGACCCCACCAGCTCTGCGCGAACGCGCGCCCGCGCGCGGGTGGTGACGCGGCGAACGTGCGCTCCGCCGCACGGCCCTGCTCGTCGTCGTAATGGCTCATCGTGCCTCCCCGCGCAGTTCCACCAGCGCGGCCAGTTCCGCGTCCGTCAGTTCCGTCAGCGCTGCCTCGCTCGTCCCGAGCACCGCTTCCGCCAACTCCCGTTTGCGGCCGAGCAGGTCCGCGATACGGTCCTCCAGGGTGCCCTCGGCGATCAGCCGGTGCACCTGCACCGGGCGGGTCTGCCCGATGCGGTACGCACGATCGGTGGCCTGGGCCTCGACCGCCGGATTCCACCAGCGGTCGTAGTGCACGACATGCTCGGCCCGGGTGAGGTTCAGGCCCGTCCCTGCGGCCTTCAAGGACAGCAGGAACACCGGTGCCTCGCCGTCCTGGAAGCGCTGTACCAGGTCCTCGCGCACGGTGACCGGGGTCCCGCCGTGCAGCAGCAGCGAAGGCACCCCGCGTGCTGCCAGATGCCGTTCCAGCAGGCGGGCCATGCGCACGTACTGGGTGAACACGAGCACGCCTGAACCCTCGGCGAGGATCGTGCCGAGGAGTTCGTCGAGCAGCTCCAGCTTGCCCGAGCGTCCGATGAGCCGCGGCTCGTCCTCCTTGAGGAACTGAGCCGGGTGATTGCAGATCTGCTTCAGCCCGGTCAGCAACTGCACGATCAGGCCCCGGCGGGCCATGGCATCGGCTGCCGCGACCCGGCCCAGCGTCTCGCGGACCAGCGCCTCGTACAGTCCCGCCTGTTCGGACGTCAGGGACACCGGGCGATCGCTCTCGGTCTTCGGTGGCAGCTCGGGAGCGATACCGGGGTCCGACTTGCGCCGTCGCAGCAGGAACGGCCGGACGAGCCGTGCGAGCCGCTGTGCCGCGGCGGGGTCGAGGCCGCCCTCGACCGGCTGCGCGTAGCGCGCGCGGAAGGTGCCGAGCCGGCCCAGCAGGCCCGGAGTCGTCCAGTCGAGGATGGCCCACAGTTCGGTGAGGTTGTTCTCGACCGGGGTGCCGGTGAGCGCCACGCGCGCGCGTGCGCCGATGGAACGCAGCGCCCGCGCGGTCGCCGAGTAGGGGTTCTTCACATGCTGCGCCTCATCGGCGACGACCATGCCCCAGGGCTGTGCGGCGAGCCGCTCGGAGTCCAGGCGCATCGTGCCGTACGTCGTCAGGACGAACTCCCGCTCCCCGACGGACTCCAGAGCGCGCCCGGGTCCGTGGAACCTGCGCACCGGCACACCGGGAGCGAACCGCTCGATCTCGCGCTGCCAGTTGCCGAGCAGGGAGGCAGGGCAGACGACGAGTGTGGGACCGGCGGCCGAGGCGTCCGTCTGCCGGTGCAGATGCAGTGCGATCAGCGTGACCGTCTTGCCGAGGCCCATGTCGTCGGCCAGACAGCCGCCGAGGCCGAGGGAGGTCATGCGGGCCAGCCAGTCGAGGCCCTGGAGTTGATACTCGCGCAGGGTGGCGGCCAGCCCGGGTGGCTGCCCGACGGTGCGTGCCGTCCCGGTGTCCGTGAGCCGATCCCGGAGCCGGTCCAGCCACCCCGACGAACGTACGTCCACCTGGTGACCGTCGACCTCCGCCGAGCCCGTCAGGGCGGCGGCCAGCGCCTCGACGGGGGCGAGTGCGCGATCTTCACGGGTCCGGGCGCGATCGGCCTGCCGCGGGTCGACCAGCACCCATCCGTCGCGCAGCCGCACGAGGGGACGCTTGGCCTCCGCGACCCGGTCCAGCTCCGTCCGCGACAACTCCCGCCCGCCCAGCGCGAACCACCAGCTGAGGGCGACCGTGGCGTCCGAAGCAGGCAGTGACGAGGGTGCCGCGGCAGTCGTCGGGGCGACCGTACCGTCGTCCGGCGGGCCGACGGTCGCGTGTGTCGTGAGGCCGTGCGACAGATCCTTCGGCCAGTGCACGTCCACCCCCGCCGTGGCCAGAGCCCGAGTGCCCTCGCCCAGCAGGTCGGCGATCTCGTCGTCGGCCAGATCCACCGAGTCGGGTACGGCGGCGGAGAGCAGCGGTGTCAAGGGTGGCCAGGCGCGCGCGGAGCCGCGCAGCGCCAGCAACGCGTCGGCACGCGCGCGTGGACCGACCGTTTCGGGTGCGGCTCCGGTACCGGACCACAGGGCGGCGGCGTCGAGTACGTCCGGCCCCCCGCTCACGCCGTGGACCTGCAGCACCGCACGGAACCGGACGGGAGCGTCATCCTGCTGCGCGGCGTCGTCGAGCCCGCAGACCTCCACACGGAGCGACAGTCGCACACCGGCGTCCTGGCCGGCGGCGATGGCGTCGGCCCACGTCCGCAGGGCGGGCAACCGCTGCGGCTCGGGCGCCGCGTACGCGGGACCACCGGTCACCGACGGGGCCGCGGGGGAGCGCGGGAGTGCGTCGGCGACCGCGTCCAGGAAAGCGCGCAGCAGCCGCTCCGGGTCCGGCAGCCGAGGCGGCCCTTCGGTCATTAGGGGTATCGCGTGGGCCTCCGGGGGCATGGCGGCGGCGAGTTCGCGGACCAGCTCCGTGTCCCGAGCGGACAGCGGGTCCACCCGCCAGGCGTCGTGATGGTCGGGGGAGAGCCCCGGCAGCAGCAGGCCACGCGCCAGGAAGTGCAGGGCCAGTTGGCAGGCGGCGGCCCAGAAGGCGGCCGACCGGTGCCCCTGCCGCAGCGCACGCGCGCGGGTGAGCAACGGCAGAGCGCGGTGCACGGGCAGCAGCAGCGCGGGCGTACGGACCGGCTCGACGCCGCCGTCCGCGGCGGGCATCACGATGTCCAATTCCGCCGGTGATCCGTCGGCGACGGCGGGAGGGACCTCGCCGTCCGGGCGCCAGAACGCGATCTGGCCCGTACGCGGAGGGTCGGACGGCAGGAACACCATGCGGCAGAGGGAAAGTTCGGAGGGCTCGTAGGGCTCGGAGGGTGGCGCCGTCGTCAGGGTCTGCACAGCTCTGCCCGCACTCCTCAAATTTGACTACTTGGGTCGGAGTCGCCGAGGCTACAGCACCTCGTGAGCAACCCCGGCATACTGACCTCGTGATCCGGGCCACTTCACAATCTGTTCGACGGGGCGAGGGGAGAGCGCGACGGTCGCGCGGCTCCCGGAACCATGGGGACCGAAGGGGCGTTCTCAGAGCAGAGAGCGGCAGTGGCCGTGGAGGAGGCGAGTTCATGTCCATGAACGCGAAGATCGCCGTCGGGGGTGTGGCGGTCGGGCTGATCCTGTTGATCTGGCTGCCCTGGTGGGTGGCGTTCCTGGTGGTGGTCGGAGTTCCGGTCGCCGCGTATCTGGCGCTGGACCCCTCGCAGCGGCGCAGGTTGCGCAGGGCCACCCGCAAGGAACTCGGCCGCTGAGGGGAGGCCGGACGGCCCCCGAGGGGGCGCCGGACGCCCCACAAGGGGGCTGCGGAGGCTGCTGAGGGGCGGACCGGTCTCGGGGGCTGGTCCGGCCCTCTGGAGGCGCGCTTGGCCTGGGTGCGGGCTTGGCCTCGGGGCGGCAGGGCCTCCATGGCCGCACCGGTGACATGCAGCCTCAGATGGGGCGTACGGCCATCTTGTCGAGTGCCTCCAGCAGGCCCGGCAGCGCGGGGCCCCGGCCGACCGGCAGGACCTCGCCCGGCTCCTCGTCGAGCAGGACGAAGGCGATGTCGTCGGTGCGGGCCACGATCGACCAGCCGGGTCCGTCGGCGCGCAGCGTACGGGCGTCCCCCGGCGCGAACGCCGAGCGCACCCGGCCGAGCGGCGGCGGCGAGTCGACGTAGGCGCGCGCCTCGGCGAGCACTCGCCTGACTCCGCGGTGGCCGCTCTGCGGCGCGCCCTGCTCGCCCTCCGGCGACGACTGCTCGGCCTTATCCGGCCCCTCGGGCTTCTCCTCCCCGTCCGGAGTGGAGAATGCCTCGTCGTTGATCTGCTCCCGCCACGCCGCCCATTGCAGCGCTATCTCGTCGGCGCCCAGGCGGCGCTGGGCCGGCCCCCAGGAGCTGGTGTCCGGCGGGCTCAGCGCGGGCCGGTCCGCCACGTCGGGACCGGGATCGTGCGGCGCGGGGACGCCGGGAGCCGCGACGGCGACCGCCAGCGGCCAGCCCGGGAGGGCGGCCACGACCGCGCGCTCGTCCGGCGACAGCTCGTACTCCATGCCGCAGTCCCAGGACGCGATCGCCACGGCGACCAGCGAGACGTCGTCGATGACGACCGTCCAGCGTGCGCCGTCGCCGTCCTGGCCCAGCACCAGTCCATAGCCGTCGGCGAGGGGTGCGAGTCCCAGCGCCGCACACGCCTCCGGATAGTCGTCGCCCAGAACGCTCGGAAACTGCGCCGGCGTCAGCAGCACCGCCGTCAGCACATACAGCGCATCGTCCGCGGCGGCGACGGCCTCAGCGTCGGTTCCGGCCATCCCTGCCTCCCAGTGGTTCGTCCAACGGCGCGCACCCTAGTGCGAGCGGAAGCCGCTTGTCACGACTCCTCACACCACGCGGACCTGCAGGTTTCCGCCTGGACGGGGGCGAAACGACCACAGGTGGCGGGGTCTTTCCTCACTCCGTGGGCAGCCCGAGGAGATCGCGGGCCACCGTCGCGGGCGACTCGTCGCGCTCCCGGGCCAACGCGACGACGGCACGGCAGGCCAGTTCGCTCACCCCGAACGACAGCGCCTCGGGCGACACCCAGGACGTCGCCTCCTCGATCTGGTCCTGATCGTCCTCCGCGCGCGCCACGACATAGGTGGCCGCCGCTTCGAACAAATTGTGTGCACGCCTTTCCCGGGTCTGCGTCGGCTGCGTGTGCGTGGAGTCGCGGAGTCTGGCGGTGTACTTGCGTATCTGGCCGAACATACGGATCACCTTCCGTCGGGCGGTTCATCGTCGATCGCTTGTCTTCCGTCATTCAACGTAGAGTTGGGCGTTCCGCGGCAGAAGAGGCGCGGCGCGCGCGGACTCGCCTGCGTCGCGCCGGGCACGTCAGTGGCCGACTCCGTCGAGTCCCGCGAGCGTATCGCGCAGCCAGGCCAGTTCGGCCCGGCTCGTGGCACGCGCGATGATGAGGACACCACGCCGGAACGGGTCGTCCAGCTCCTCGGCGCGCAGCGGCCGGTCGCCGTCGTAGAAGAAGCTCGCCGGTTCCTCCAGGAAGGCCAGCCGGCGTCGCAGTACGGCCGCCTGGGCGGCGGGGTCGTCCAGGTGCCGTAGGAACGCGAGCAGCGTGAACCAGCTGTTCTCATCGGTGATTTCGCGCTGCGCGGGCAGAGCCAGCCGGCGCTTCAGCTCGGCGCCGCCCTCGTCGGTCAGCCTCAGCATGTGGCGCGGCGCCGCCACCGCGCCCGGCTCGGTGTTCCGGACCAGCAGGCCCGCCTTCTCCAGCCGTTTGATCGCCGGGTACAGCGTGCTTTCGGCGACAGGGTGCACATGCCCGGTGAGGGCCGCGATGTGCCGGCGCAGGACGTACCCGTGCAGCGGGGAGTCGTAGAGGAAACCGAGGATGGCGAGTTCGAGCACGAGGGCATTCTCGCTCAGGGCGCTGCACCTCGGCACCTTCGTATATCCATCGCGTCATACATCGGTACCGATGTATGGTCCTGCAGTCGTCGTAGGACGCGAGGGAGGGGCAGCCGTGAAGCAGGCCGTGTTCGACAGCGAGGGAAGCCGGATCCGCTGGACCGAGGTGCCGGGGGCGGAGCCCGCGCGGGTGTATCTGCACGGACTCGGCTCGATGTCCGCGGTGTACCACGCGCACATCGCGTCCCAGCCCGAACTGGCGGGCTGGCGCAGCCTGTTCGTGGACCTGCCGGGGCACGGCATCAGCGACCGGCCCGGCGCGTTCGGATACACACTGGAGGAGCACGCCGACGCGGTGGCGGCCGCGCTGGACGAATCCGGCGTGCGCGGCGCCGAGTTGATCGCGCACAGCATGGGCGGCGCCGTGGCCATCGTGCTCGCCCACCGGCGACCCGACCTCGCCTCCCGGCTGGTCCTCACGGAGGCCAACCTCGATGCCTTCCCGCCGCTCACGGCCGCCAGCAGCGGAATCGCCGCATACGAAGAGGACGATTTCGTCGACGAGCAGCACGCGCGCGTGCTGGAAGCCGTCGGCCCGCTCTGGGCGGCCACCATGCGCCTGGCCGACCCCCGCGCCCTGCACCGCAGCGCCGTCGGGCTGCGTCGGGGCTCGGATCCGGTGATGCGTACGATCCTCGAAGAGTTGCCCGTCGAGCGGGTCTATCTGCAGGGCCGACTCAGTGGTGAGCTGAAGGGCCAGGAAGCCCTGGAAGCCGCCGGGGTACGCGTGGTGACAGTGCCCGGCGCCGGGCACAACGTCATGTTCGACAACCCCGACGCCTTCGCGGCGGCCGTGGCCGGAACGGACTGACCCGTCCGGCCCGACGCCGCACGACGCCTCAGTCCGCGCACACGGCAAGCGTGAGAAAACGGCTGTCCTCGTCGACGTACGACGTCATGCTCCATCCCGAACGCGCCAGCAACGGAGCGAGATTGGCCTCGGCGCGCAGATCGCCGGGTGTGATCTGCCGTCCCTGACGTGCCGCCAGGGCCGCGCGCCCGATGGGGTGGAACAGCGCGAGCGTGCCGCCGACGCGCACCACGCGGGCCAGCTCCCGCAAGTTCTTCTCCGGATGCGGCAGATGGGCGATCAGGCCGGCCGCGAACACGGCGTCCAGGGACCCGGACATGAGCGGCAGCGCGGCGACGTCCGCGAGCAGCAGCCGGCCGTCCCGGTCCCGGCCCGCCCGCGCGGCGGCCTCGAGCATCGCCGGGGTCAGGTCGGCGCCCACCACGACCCCGGACGGGCCCACGGCGGCCCGCAGCGGCGGCAGGGCGCGCCCGGTGCCGCAGCCCGCGTCCAGGACGCGGTCGCCCGGCCGCAGTTCGAGATCGGCGACGGCTGCCGCGTAGGAGGGACCGTCGTCCGGGAACCGGCTGTCCCAGTCAGCGGCACGGGCGGTGAAGAAATCCTGCACATGTGTGTGGTCATCGTTCATGCTCGGCATGATTCCTCACCGTCACGGGGGATGCGTAGGCGCACACGTTCGAGCCGGACCCGATCGTTCCGTCGCATCTGTGTGTCATATTCCAACAGCTTTCGAAATGGGCCCCCTCCGTGCGCCCATACCCCCCTAGCGTCCCTTGGCCATGGGACACCTGGACCACGCCGCCTTCGGCTGGCTGACCCCCGTACTGTCGTATCTGATGGCCTGTATAGGCGCCGCGCTCGGACTGCGCTGCACCGTCCGCGCGCTCGCCACCACGGGCCGCTCGCGCCGCAACTGGCTCGTCACCGCGGCCTCCGCGATCGGGACGGGCATCTGGACCATGCACTTCGTGGCCATGCTCGGCTTCCGCGTCAGCGGCACCGACATCCGCTACGACGTGCCGCTGACCATCCTCAGCCTTCTCGTCGCCATGGTCGTCGTCTGCGCCGGTGTCTTCGTCGTCGGCTACAGCCGGGACCGCAACCGTGCGCTCCTCCTCGGCGGCCTCACCACCGGACTGGGCGTCGCCAGCATGCACTACCTGGGCATGGCGGCGGTCCGGCTGCACGGCGACATCAGCTACGACCCCGTCCTCGTCGGAGTGTCGGTGCTGATCGCGGTCGTCGCGGCGACCGCGGCCCTCTGGGCGGGCCTCAACATCAAGTCGCCCCGCGCGGTCACCGTCGCCTCCCTCGTCATGGGAGCGGCCGTCAGCAGCATGCACTACACCGGGATGTTCGCGGTGAGCGTGCGTGTGGACCCTTCTGGCGACACCCTGCCCGGGGCTACGGCGATGCAGTTCATCTTCCCCCTCGCCGTCGGCCTCGGGTCCTATCTGTTCATCACCTCGGCCTTCGTCGCCCTCTCACCCACCGCCGACGAGCGCGAGGCCTCCGCCTCCGCCCAGCGGCCCGTCGAGAGCATCGCCCGCTAGCGGGAGCCCGGCCCGAGTGCCCCGACCCACGTCCCGAGCGAGGAGGCCATGCGCCCACCCCGTACCACCCCGAAAGCCGGCACCCCGCCGCGCGGCCGTCGTGCCCACGCCGGACCGCCCGCCGAGGAGGGCACCGACCGCCCGCTCGGCATGCCACCGGCCGCGCCACGCGCGCGTGGAAGACGCAGGCCCCTGCGCCCTCGCACCGTACGCGCCAAGGTGGTCAGCCTGTTGATGGTGCCGGTCGTCTCACTGCTCGCCCTGTGGGCGTACGCCACCGTCACCACCGCCCAGGACGTCGCGCGGCTGCGGCAGTCCCAGCGGATCGACGC
Organism: Streptomyces sp. NPDC052101; assembly: GCF_040680235.1. NCBI lineage: Bacteria > Bacillati > Actinomycetota > Actinomycetes > Kitasatosporales > Streptomycetaceae > Streptomyces > Streptomyces sp. NPDC052101. The sequence continues at coordinate 157,676 of NZ_JBFAWH010000004.1, read as the reverse complement.
CGAACTGCGCTCCCCGGTGGCCGCGGCCGTCGCCGCCCTGCAGGACGAGCGCACCGCAGCCGTGCGCTACGCCACCGCGCCGGGCGCGGGCGACGGCAGTGACGTCCAGGACCTGGCCGCCCGCACCGACCGGGCCGTGGCCAGGCTGCGGCTCGGCGGCGACAACACCGTCGCCGACACCGAGGAACTCCCCGCCGGGGTCTCCGGGCGCCTCGACGCCTTCGTCACCGGCGCCGAGCACCTGCGCGCGCTGCGTACGGCCGTACTCGACCACAAGGCCGGCTGGGACACGGTGTACGCGCAGTACACGAAGACCATCGGCGCGGCCTTCGCCGTGGACGGCGCCCTCACCGGCATCCAGCAGGCCGACGTCGGCTCCGACGCGCGCGTGCTGCTCGAATTCAGCCGGGCCGCCGAGGCACTGGCCCAGGAGGACACCGTCCTCGGCGGCGCGCCGACCGCCGGGCAGCTGCAGGGCGAGCGGCTACGGCTGTTCGGCGCCGCCGTCGCCGCCCGCCGTACCCTCACCGAGGCTGCCGTCGCCGATCTGCCCAACGCCCAGCGCTCCGCCTGGCGGCACCTGGCCGACAGCGACTCCTACACCGCCCTCGGCGCCTCCGAGGACAAGATCCTCGCCGCCGGGCCGGGCGCCAGGCCGGCCGGCACGGCACCACAGGCAGCTTGGAGTACCGCCCACGCGCGCGTGCAGGACGGCATGCGGGACATCGCGACGGACACCGGCCGCGCCGTCGCCGGCCGCGCCGACCCGGTCACGCGCGGCCTGCTCAGCCCCGCGGGCGCCGCTGTGCTCCTCGGCCTCGCCGCCGTCGCCGCCTCGCTCGTCATCTCCGTGCGCATCGGACGCGCTCTCGTCGTCGAGCTCGTGAGCCTGCGCAACGACGCCTTGGAGATCGCGCGCCGCAAACTCCCCGAAGCAATGCGCAGACTGCGGGCGGGCGAGGAGATCGACATCCAGGCGGAGGCGCCCGCCGGACCACCCGCCGAGGACGAGACCGGTCAGGTCTCGGAAGCCCTCGCCACAGTCCACCGCGCCGCCCTGCACGCCGCCGTGGAACGCGCCGAACTCGCCAGCGGCATCTCCGGCGTCTTCGTCAACCTGGCCCGTCGCAGCCAGGTACTGGTCCACCGTCAGCTCAGCCTGCTGGACAGCATGGAACGCCGCTCGGACGACCCCGATGAACTGAGCGACCTGTTCCGCCTGGACCACCTCACGACGCGCATGCGGCGGCACGCCGAGAGCCTGATCATCCTCTCCGGCGCCGCACCCGGCCGGGCCTGGAGCGTGCCGGTGTCCCTGACGAACGTCGTGCGGGCCGCTGTATCCGAAGTCGAGGACTACGCGCGCGTGGAGGTACGCCAGCTTCCCGAGGCCCATGTCATCGGCGCCGCCGTCGCCGACCTCACCCATCTGCTCGCCGAACTCGTCGAGAACGCCGCCCAGTTCTCACCGCCCCACACACGCGTGCGCGTCACCGGCGAACCCGTCGGCAACGGCTACGCCCTGGAGATCGAGGACCGGGGACTCGGCATGGGCGACGAGACCCTCGCGGAGGCCAATCGCCGCATCGAACAGTCCGAGGCCCTCGATCTGTTCGACAGCGACCGGCTCGGACTCTTCGTGGTCAGCCGGCTCGCCGCCCGGCACGACGTCAAGGTGCATCTGCGGACCTCCCCCTACGGAGGCACCACCGCCGTCGTCCTGCTGCCCACCGCCCTGCTCCACGGCGGTGCGGCGGAGCGCACCTCCCACCAAGGCGAGCAGGCGCGCCACGAGCAGCAACGCGCGTACGCGCGCGTGCCCGACACGAGTGCGCGCCAGGAGGCCGTCTCCGCCCGGTCGGACCGGCCCGCCCTCGCGGCCACCGCTCCTGCCCCGCACAGTGCCGCCGAGGACTCGGGCCGGCACGCGACCGTCGACGAAACCCCGCCCCCCGGAGTCACGGCCTTGAGGCTGCACCGAACGCCCCAGGACTCCGAGGCCTCGGACGACCTCCCACGCCGGGTGCGCCAGGCGAGCCTCGCTCCCCAGCTCCGGCAGCAGCGCCCCGAAACGCCCGCACCGGAGACCGCACGGCACGTCGACGAACGACGCACCCCCGAACTGGTACGGGACCGCATGGCGGCCTACCGCGACGGCTGGGCCCGCGGCGGCGGCAGACAACCCGGCCGCGGCGCCGCCCCGCAACCCGAAACGGGCAGTGACAGCATCGAAGGAGACCCGGCATGATCCAGGACCCGAACCCGAGGGACGGCCAGCGCTCCGGCGAACTGGACTGGTTGCTCGACGACCTGGTGATGCGCGTGAGCGAAGTGCGGCACGCCGTCGTGCTCTCCAACGACGGACTGGCCGTCGGCGCCTCCTCCGGCCTCGCCCGGGAGGACGCCGAACACCTCGCCGCCGTCGCTTCCGGCTTCAACAGCCTCGCCAAGGGCGCGGGACGGCACTTCGGTGCGGGCGGCGTGCGGCAGACCATGGTCGAGATGGACGACGCGTTCCTTTTCGTGGCCGCTGCCGGCGACGGCTCCTGTCTCGCCGTGCTCACCGCCGTCACCGCCGACATCGGACTGGTCGCCTACGAGATGGCGCGCCTGGTCAAGCGGGTCGGTGAGCACCTGTACGCCGCACCGCGTGTCGCCGCTCAGCCACCAGTGGCCGGATGACCCCGAAAAGGCGGTACCGATGACCCAGAACAGGACCGGGGGCCCGGGGGATCCGGGCAGCCAGTGGTACGACGGCGAGGCCGGACCACTGGTCCGCCCCTACGCGATGACGGGCGGGCGCACTCAGTCGGGGCCCACCGGGGTGCGTTTCGATCTGATCGCCCTCGTCACCCTCGACCCCGCGGCACCGGCGCTCGACGACGACACCGCGTTCGGCCCCGAACACCGGACCCTGATCGACCTGTGCCGAACGGAGACCCAGTCCGTCGCGGAACTCGCGGCGGACGCGGACCTCCCCGTCGGCGTGATCAGGGTGCTGCTCGGCGACCTCCTGGAACTGGGCTGTGTGGTCATCAGCCGTCCCGTGCCCCCGGCGCACCTGCCCGACGAACGGATTCTGCGCGAGGTCATCGCGGGATTGCGAGCGCTGTAGATGAACGTTCCAAACCCGGCGCGCACCGCGCTGCATCCCGAGTCGTACGCGTCGCATCCCGAGCCGTACGCGTTCCATCCCGATCCGCACATGTTGCGCCACCGGCCGGGCGCAGGACGGTCACATCAGGTGCGTTTCAGTCCAACTGCCCCAAGGTGCGGCCTCGTTGTCATGATGCTGACTTCACCTCCGCGCCAGGCGGACGCCGACCGCAGCCGATCCTCCCGAGAGAAGTGATCATGGGAACCGAGCACTCCGACGCCGTCGGCGACACCACCGCCCTCGCACTGAAGATACTGGTCGCCGGCGGGTTCGGCGTCGGCAAGACGACCCTGGTCGGGGCCGTCAGCGAGATCCGGCCGCTGCGCACCGAGGAACTCCTCAGTGAGGCAGGACAGCTGGTGGACGACACCGACGGCGTGGACCAGAAGGTCACCACCACCGTGGCCATGGACTTCGGGCGCATCACCATCCGCTCCGGCCTGTCCCTGTACCTCTTCGGTACTCCGGGACAGGACCGCTTCTGGTTCCTGTGGGACGAGTTGTCCCAGGGTGCCCTCGGAGCCGTCGTCCTCGCGGACACCCGCCGTCTGGAGGACTGCTTCCCCGCGGTCGACTACTTCGAGCACCGCCGCATCCCGTTCGTGGTGGCCGTCAACTGCTTCGCGGGCGCCCGCGCCCACGGCGCCCACGATGTCTCCCGCGCGCTCGACCTCGACCGTGGCACACCCGTGGTGCTGTGCGACGCGCGCGACCGGGACTCCGGCAAGGAAGTGCTGATCCGGCTCGTCGAGTACGCCGGGCGGATGCACACCGCCCGGCTCCTGGACTCCGTCGGCTGAGCCGTAGACTCAGGCCGCCAGATCCTTCACGGCCACCACGTGGTCGACCGTGACCCGGACCAGCAGCTCACCCGGAACGCCATTGCGGGCGCCGTACTCATCGGCGAGGTCCTCGCCCATGTACCGGGCGGCGATCCGGGTGGCCCAGTGACGCACCTGGTCCAGATCCTCCGACAGCCGTGCCTGACCGTTCAGCACCACGAAGTGGAACGGCGGCCGATCGTCGTCCACGCACAGGGCGATCCGTCCATCACGGGCGAGATTGCGCCCTTTCACGGTGTCCTTACCGGTATTGAAGACCAGTTCGTCCCCGTCCAGCAGAAACCAGATCGGGGCCACATGAGGGCTCCCATCGGCGCGAACGGTGGACAGTTTGCCGGTCCGGGTGCCGTTCGAGACGAACGCCCGCCATTCCTCGTCGGTCATCTTCTGTGCCATGTGCCCATCTTGCTTGCCCGGACGCCGGTCGTGGGGAAGGCTGGCGCAGGGTTCCTCCAGCCAGGGGGAGATCACACGGGGAGATGGAGATGGGGCAGAACCAGGGACTCGGCTGGCTCCTGGACGATCTGACCGAGCGTGTGGACCATGTGCGGCATGCGCTGGTCCTGTCCAACGACGGACTGGTGACGGGGGCGAGTACGGGCCTACGCCGAGAGGACGCCGAGCATCTGGCCGCCGTGGCGTCCGGGCTGTACAGCCTGGCCAAGGGGTCGGGACGCCACTTCGGCGCGGGCAGAGTACGCCAGACGATGATCGAGTACGACGACGCCGTGCTGTTCGTGACCGCGGCCGGCACCGGCAGCTGCCTGTGCGTGCTCAGCGGAGCGGAGGCCGACATCGGCCAGATCGCCTACGAGATGACCCTGCTCGTCAATCGCGTCGGCGAACACCTCGGCGTGGACCCGAGGCAGCCCGAGCGCACCCCCACCACAGAAGCCTGACCTGCGAGTTTTCCGATCTCCGTGGAGTTATCCACAGGCTCACCGCGGCCAACGCCGAATTGGCTACGGTGTGTGCACGGCGAACGCACAGGGCGTCAGCCAAGGACTCCACGGGGGAGTACGACCATGTCGGCAAGCACCGCCAGCCCACCCCGGCCCGCGACCTGCACTCCTAGCCATGCCGCTCGCGAACTGGGGCTCAAACGCGGCGAGTTCGACCTCGCCGTGCACCTCGGCCACATCCGGACCGTGCCCGACGAGGGAGGGGGAGGAGGCCGGAGGGTGGAGCGCGCGGAGATCGACCGCCTACGCGCGCAGGAGGACTACCCGGAAACCCTGCTCGATCGCGTCCGGGTGGTGGGTACGACGGAGGGCGCCGCGCTCATGGAGATCCCGGCCGGGCGCTTCACCCGCCTCGCCCGACTGGGCCTGCTCGTGCCGGTGAAGTGGTATCTGAACCGCTACAGGGCCATGGTCTGGCTCTATCTGGCGGAAGACCTGCGTGCTTTCGCCTCGGATGCCAAGAACACCCGCCTGCTCAAGGGGCGTACACCCGACAGCCTGCGCGGCCAACTGGACGCCGGGGTGGACCTGCGCGCCCGCAACTGGCGGGGACGCCACCTCGGGTTTCTGCTGCGCCAGGTCGACGAGCCGTGGGCCCGGGCCGGAGCCGTGGCCGCCTTCCTCCCGCCCGTCGAGATCGCCGATGTCGTCAACGATCCGTACGAGCGCGCCTATCTGAACCGGTTCCGGCCCGCGCCACCCGGTCAGGGCGCTCCCGGATCGCCCGCCGCGCACCTCGCCGAGCGGGCCACGACGGCGCAGGACGCGGACGAGATCGAGTGGCTGCGCAGCGAGCTGGCCCATCTGCTCGAGGAGGCTCGCGCCTTCTCACCGGCACCTTGCCCGGCCTTCCGCCGTGCCGCACCGATCCCGCGAGCGGCCGCACAGCCCATCCCGCCCATGGCCCGCACGGTCACACGAGTCACCGAGCCGACGGCACCGGCATGGTCAGCGCCCGGCGAAGAGCCGCCCGGAGCGCGGGCGCCCGAGCCGCCGCCGGGAGGGCCGGACCCGGAAACGGACCTGGAGACGGGGTCGGTGCCGGAGGTGTCCGGCCCGGACTGGGGGCCACGGCCGGGGCCGTCCGAGCCGAGGAACGAGCCCAAGACCCGGGCGTTCGAGTGGCATGGCCCGCCGGTGATGCCGTCGGCCGCGCCGCCCCCGGTGCGCCGAGGGCGGCGACGGGACGCGTCGGCCCCGCCTCAGCCCCGCCGCGGCCTGCGTGCCTGGCTGCGGCTGAGAAACCCTCGGCCCGCGCGGGTGTGACCAACCCGGCCGAGGCCCCGGCCGTCGGCTCTACAGGGACCTGAACAGGCCCTCCTGGACGACCGAGACGAGTAGACGCCCCTGCAGGTCGTAGATGCGCCCGCGGGCCAGGCCGCGCCCGCCGGTGGCGATCGGCGACTCCTGGTCGTACAGGAACCACTCGTCGGCGCGGAACGGCCGGTGGAACCACATCGCGTGGTCCAGCGAGGCCAGGTCGAAGTTCCGCGGCCCCCACAGGGGTTCGACCGGGATGCGGACCGCGTCCAGGAGGGTCATGTCGCTGGCGTAGGTCAGCGCGCACGTGTGGACGAGCGGGTCGTCACCGAGCGGTCCGACCGCGCGCATCCACACGGCGCTGCGCGGCTCGGCACCCACGATCTCCTCGGCGTTCCAGCGCAGCCGGTCGACGTAGCGGATGTCGAAGGGCTGGCGGCGCGCCATCCGCTCCAGCTGCTCCGGCAGGGCGCCCAGATGCTTGCGGATCTCCTCGGTGACCGTCGGCAGCGACTCCGGGTGCGGTACCTCACGGGCCGGCGGCAGCTGGTGCTCGAACGGTCCTTCCTCAGGCTTGTGAAAGGAGGCGGTCAGATTGAAGATCGTGCGGCCCTGCTGTACGGCCGTGACCCGGCGCGTGGTGAACGACCGGCCGTCGCGCACCCGCTCCACCTGGTACACGATCGGTACCCCGGGACGGCCTGGACGCAGGAAGTACGCGTGCAGCGAGTGCACCGGGCGGTCGCCTTCCGTGGTGCGGCCGGCGGCGACCAGCGCCTGGCCCGCCACCTGGCCGCCGAAGACGCGCTGCAGGGACTCCTGCGGGCTGCGGCCACGGAAGATGTTGACCTCGATCTGCTCCAGGTCGAGCAGGTCGACCAGTCTCTCGGCCGGGTTCGTCATCGGTGGCATTCTCCTTGGCTCACAACTGGCCGCTAACGGCTCACAACTGGCCGACATCGGTGACGCGGACGACCGCACGGCCCTCGGCGTCCGATGCCGCGAGGTCGATCTCCGCGCTGACGCCCCAGTCGTGGTCGCCGTTCGGGTCGTCGAAGATCTGGCGGACACGCCACAGGCCGTTCTCCGGCTCCTCCTTGATGACCAGCAGCTTGGGGCCGCGGGCATCGGGACCGGTGCCGAGATCCTCGTACTCGTCCCAGTACTTGTCCATCGCCTCGCCCCAGGCGTCGGCGTCCCAGCCGGACTCGCCGTCCATCTCCCCGAGTTCCTCGACCTGGTCGAGGGCGGCCAGCTCCACGCGCCGGAACATGGCGTTGCGGACCAGGACCCGGAAGGCGCGGGCGTTGGTGGTGACCGGCTTGACCTCGTCGGCCTTCTCCTGGGCCTCCTCGGCGGTCATCTCCTCAGGGTTCGCGAGTTGCTCCCACTCGTCCAGCAGGCTGGAGTCCACCTGACGCACCATCTCGCCCAGCCACTCGATCAGATCCTGCAGATCTTCGGACTTCAGGTCGTCCGGGATGGTGTGGTCGAGGGTCTTGTAGGCGCTGGCGAGGTAGCGCAGGACGATGCCCTCGGTGCGGGCCAGCTCGTAGAAGGACACCAACTCGGTGAAGGACATCGCCCGTTCGTACATGTCCCGGATGACGGACTTCGGCGACAGCGGATGGTCGCCGACCCACGGGTGGCTCTTGCGGTAGGTGTTGTACGCATGGAAGAGCAGCTCTTCCAGCGGCTTCGGGTACGTGACGTCCTGGAGGCGCTCCATGCGCTCCTCGTACTCGACACCGTCGGCCTTCATCGCGGCCACGGCCTCGCCGCGCGCCTTGTTCTGCTGGGCGACGAGGATCTGCCGCGGATCGTCCAGGGTGGATTCCACCACGGACACCATGTCGAGGGCGTAGGACGGCGACTCGGGGTCGAGAAGTTCGAAGGAGGCGAGCGCGAACGTGGACAGCGGCTGGTTGAGCGCGAAGTCCTGCTGCAGGTCGACCGTGAGCCGGACGATACGGCCCTCGGCGTCGGGCTTGTCGAGCTTCTCCACGATCCCGCCGTCGAGCAGCGAGCGGTAGATCGCGATGGCCCGGCGGATGTGCCTGAGCTGCTGCCTGCGCGGCTCGTGGTTGTCCTCCAGGAGGTGGCGCATCGCCTCGAACGCGTTGCCCGGGCGGGCGATCACCGACAGCAGCATCGTGTGTGTCACCCGGAAGCGCGAGGACAGCGGCTCCGGCTCCGACTCGATCAGCTTCTGGAAGGTGTTCTCCGTCCAGGCGACAAAGCCCTCCGGCGCCTTCTTGCGCACCACCTTGCGCCGCTTCTTCGGGTCGTCGCCGGCCTTGGCCAGCGCCTTCTCGTTCTCGATGACGTGTTCCGGCGCCTGCGCCACGACCAGCCCCGCCGTGTCGAAGCCGGCCCGACCGGCCCGGCCCGCGATCTGGTGGAACTCCCGGGCCCGCAGCGTGCGCACCCGGCTGCCGTCGTACTTCGTGAGGGCTGTGAACAGCACGGTGCGGATGGGCACGTTGACGCCCACGCCGAGGGTGTCCGTGCCGCAGATGACCTTCAGCAGACCCGCCTGGGCGAGCTTCTCCACCAGGCGCCGGTACTTGGGCAGCATGCCGGCGTGGTGGACGCCGATGCCGTGCCGGACGTAACGGGAGAGGTTGCGGCCGAACTTGGTGGTGAAGCGGAAGTTGCCGATCAGCTCGGCGATCTGGTCCTTCTCCTCGCGCGAGCACATGTTGATGCTCATCAGCGCCTGCGCCCGCTCCACGGCCTGCGCCTGCGTGAAGTGCACGATGTACACCGGCGCCTGCTTGCTCACCAGCAGGTCGGTGAGTGTCTCGGTGAGCGGGGTGAGCTGGTACTCGTAGGAGAGCGGCACCGGGCGGGTCGCCGAGCGGACCACCGACGTGGGCCGGCCGGTACGGCGGGTGAGGTCCTTCTCGAAGAACGACACATCGCCCAAAGTGGCAGACATCAGGATGAACTGCGCCTGGGGCAGTTCCAGCAACGGGATCTGCCAGGCCCAGCCGCGGTCGCCCTCCGCGTAGAAGTGGAACTCGTCCATGACGACCTGGCCGACGTCCGCATTCTTGCCGTCGCGCAGCGCGATCGACGCCAGCACCTCGGCGGTGCAGCAGATCACGGGGGCGTCGGCGTTCACGGACGCGTCGCCGGTGAGCATGCCGACGTTCTCGGTGCCGAACAGCTTGCACAGCTCGAAGAACTTCTCCGACACCAGCGCTTTGATCGGGGCCGTGTAGAAGGTGACCTCGTCCCGGGCCAGGGCGGCGAAGTGCGCGCCCGCGGCGATCATGCTCTTGCCGGAGCCGGTGGGCGTCGACACGATCACGTTCGCCCCGGAGACCGCCTCGATCAGCGCCTCCTCCTGGTGGGGGTAGAGCGTGAGACCGCGCTCCTGCGCCCACGACTCGAAGGCTTCGTAGAGGGCGTCGGGGTCGGCGGTCGGTGGCAGCTGATCGATGAGGGTCACGCACCCATCTTGCCTGGCCCGGCCCCCAAGAGGGGAATCGACTGCGGGCACGAAGATCACGGCCGCTACGCTGTGTCGCCGACGAAGCGTCAGCGCACCAGGTCAACTGGACAGCGGCACACAAGGAATGGGGCGGGAAGCGGCCATGATGGGACCAGCACACTCACTGTCGGGGGCCGCGGCCTGGCTCGGGGTCGGAGCCGCCGCGGCGGCGGCGGGGCACCCGATGCCCTGGCCGGTGCTCCTCGTCGGGGCTCTGATCTGTGCCGGTGCCGCGCTCGCCCCGGACCTCGACCACAAGGCGGCGACCATCTCGCGCTCCTTCGGGCCGATCTCCCACGGGATCTGCGAGATCGTGGACAAGCTGTCCCACGCCGTCTACAAGGCGACCCGGATGAAGGGCGACCCGCGCCGCAACGGCGGCCACCGCACGCTGACGCACACCTGGCTGTGGGCGGCCCTGCTCGGCGCCGGCTGCTCGGCGGCGGCGATCACGGGGGGCCGCTGGGCGGTGCTGGCGATCCTGTTCGTGCACATGGTGCTGGCGATCGAGGGTCTGCTGTGGCGGGCGACTCGCGGGTCCAGCGCCGATGTCCTGGTCTGGCTGCTGGCCGCGACCAGCGCGTGGATCCTCGCGGGGATCCTGGACAAGCCCGGCAACGGCTCCGACTGGCTGTTCACCGCGCCGGGGCAGCAGTACCTGTGGCTGGGGCTGCCGGTCGTGCTGGGCGCGCTGGTGCACGACATCGGGGACGCGCTGACGGTGTCGGGCTGCCCGATCCTGTGGCCGATCCCCGTGGGCCGCAAGCGCTGGTATCCCGTGGGGCCGCCGAAGGCGATGCGGTTCCGGGCCGGGAGCTGGGTGGAGCTGAAGGTGCTGATGCCGGCGTTCATGCTGCTCGGCGGAGTGGGCTGTGCGGCGGCCCTCAACGTGATCTGAGGCGCCCGTCAGCTGACCCGGGGCGCCCCTCGGGATCAGGGGTGGCTCTCCGCGGAGATCTCCACATCGATCACCAGGTGCCTCTGGCCGTCGTCCCACTCGATGGTCTGCTCGCCCTGTGCGGTCGAGCGGGTCAGGAACGCGTAGCCGGCGGCGCGGTCGGGCAGGGGGTGTGCGGGTCAGCCGGACAGCGAATCCTCGTCGACGATGTGCATCGCGGCCTCCTCGGCGGAGGCGGCGGCGCCGTCGATACCGACGTCGGTGGCGACGAGGGCGGCCTCTTCGTCCTCGTGCGCCCCCTCGTCCGGGGCCACCAGCCGGCCGGAGCGGAGGTAGCCGACCTCGTTGTCCAGCAGTTCCCCGTCGGTTCCGGCGCAGTCTCCGAGGCCGTCGCTGTCGGGCGCGGCCAGGTCGGGCTGCTCCTCTGCGAGGCGTTGGTCGAGGGTCTCGCCCGCCTGGCGTTCGGCCGCCGTCACACCGATGTGCTCCACCGCCCAGGGGCGCTCCGGAGGGGACCAGCCGCGGTCGAGCGGGTCCTCGACGCCGTCGAAGTCCAGTGTGTCCTCGACGTCGAGCACCCCCGAATCCTCCCGGATCTCCGAGGAATCGGGCTGGTAGACGTCGTCCCCCCAGCCGTCGGCGCTGTCCACGAGTACCTCCAGGTGGTGAGGACGGCCATGTGCCACCGCAGCGGGTGGCGGGCCGCCGGCACGTGCGGCACGGGTGTCACACGCCGTGAACCAGGTGGTTCCGACGCGTTCCCCGTACCGGTGCCGTTCTCCAGCCTTCCACCCCTGCTCGGGACCGCGCAACGGCACGGACGCCGCTCAGGGCCCGTATTCGTGCACTGGCATCCGGCGGCCCTCACGACGCACCCGCTCGCGGCGGTTCGCAAGCCCCAGGAGCCGACGGACGCCACCGCGCGCCGCCCCGTCGTGGCCGGGCGGTCCCAAGCGTCGACGGGACCCGCCGCGCGGGGGTTCGTCGCCGTCTGGCGGCCCCGAGCGACGGAAGGCTCCGCCGTAGAGGACTCCACTGTGCGCAGGCCCGCCTCGGTCCGGGTGGCTGAGGTCCTGGCCGCCAGGGGCACGGCATCCCGCGCTCCGGTCCCCGGCACCGGCTGCGGCACCGCAACGGTCATCGCGGAGACCGGCACCGTCGGCGCGCGCTGCGCCGCGGCACCGGTCACCCGTGGCCGGGCCGGATCCTCACCCGTGCCAGGAGCGCCACAGCGCCGCGTACGGGCCGTCCGCCGCGACGAGATCGTCATGGCTGCCCAGCTCGCTGATGCGGCCGTTCTCCACGACGGCGATCACGTCGGCGTCATGGGCGGTGTGCAGACGGTGGGCGATGGCGACCACGGTGCGGCCGTCCAGGACCCGGGCCAGGGAGCGTTCCAGATGCCGGGCCGCTCGCGGGTCGAGCAGCGAGGTTGCCTCGTCCAGGACCAGCGTGTGCGGATCGGCCAGCACCAGCCGGGCCAGCGCGATCTGCTGGGCCTGCGCCGGGGTCAGCGCCAGACCGCCGGAACCGACCTCGGTGTCCAGGCCGTCGTCCAGGGCCCGCGCCCAGTCGTCCGCGTCGACCGCGCCCAGTGCCGCCCACAGCTCGGCGTCCGTGGCACCGGCGCGGGCCAGCCGGAGGTTGTCCCGCAGGGAGCCGACGAAGACGTGGTGTTCCTGGTTGACGAGGGCGACGTGGGAGCGGACGCGTTCGGCGGGCATCCGGGACAGCTCCGCGCCGCCCAGGGTGATCCGGCCGTCGCGGGGCGCGTAGATCCCGGCGAGCAGCCTGCCCAGGGTGGACTTGCCCGCGCCGGAGGGTCCGACCAGGGCCAGCCGGGTGCCCGGGGCGACCTCCAGGGACACCTTGCGCAGCACGTCGACGCCCTCGCGGTAACCGAAGCGCACCCGGTCGGCGTGCACGTCCCGCCCGTCCGGCGCCAGCGAGGTGTCCCCGGCGTCCGGCTCGATGTCCCGCACACCGACCAGCCTGGCCAGCGACACTTGGGCGACCTGCACCTCGTCGTACCAGCGCAGGATCAGGTTCACCGGGTCGACGAGCATCTGGGCGAGGAGGGCACCCGTGGTCAGCTGTCCCACCCCGATCCAGCCGTTCAGGACGAACATCCCGCCGACCATGAGGACCGAGCCGAGGACGATGATGTGGACGGCGTTGATGACCGGGAAGAGCACGGACCGCAGCCAGAGCGTGTACCGCTCCCACGCCGTCCACTCCTTGATCCGCCGTTCCGACAGGGCGATGCGGCGGGCGCCCAGGCGGTGCGCCTCGATGGTGTGGCCCGCGTCCACCGTCTCGGCGAGCGCGGCGGCGACGGCTGCGTAACCGGCGGCCTCGGAGCGGTAGCCGGAGGGCGCCCGCTTGAAGTACCAGCGGCAGCCGATCACGAGCACCGGCACGGCGAGGAGCACGGCGGCCGCCAGCGGCGGAGCCGTCACGACGAGCCCGCCGAGCAGCAGCAGGGCCCACACGACACCGATCGCCAGCTGCGGCACGGCCTCGCGCATCGCGTTGGCCAGGCGGTCGATGTCGGTGGTGATGCGGGAGAGCAGGTCGCCGGTGCCCGCCCGCTCCAGCACGCCCGGCGGCAGCCCGACCGACCGGATGAGGAAGTCCTCGCGCAGGTCGGCCAGCATCTGCTCGCCGAGCATCGCACCGCGCAGCCGCACCTGCCGCACGAACACGGCCTGCACGGCCAGCGCGAGCACGAACACCGCTGCGATCGGGCCCATATGAAGTTCCCGCGACCTGTCCGACACCCGCTCGACCAGGCCGCCGAGCAGGTACGGGCCCACCATGGAGGCGATCACGGCCACCGTGTTCACGCCGATGAGCAGCAGGAACGCCCTGCGATGCCGGCGGAACAGCTCGGTGACGTAGGCACGCACGGTCGCCGCCGCGCCGACGGGCAGGGTGGTGGCGGTCGTCGGGGCCGCCGGGTCGTACGCCGGTGGCGCAACGCCGATCATGCGCTCTCCTCGATCTCTTTGCGTTCCTGGGGCGCGCCCACCAGGGCGCCCTCGTCGGCCGTGGCCAGTTCGTCGTCCGTCTCCCGCGTGACCACGGCCCGGTATCGCGGCTCGCTGTCGATCAGTTCGCGGTGCACACCGACCGCGACGACCTCACCCTCGTGGACCAGAGCGACCCGGTCCGCACGGTCGAGCAGCAGCGGTGAGGAGGTGAACACGACCGTCGTGCGTCCGGAGCGCAGTCGGTGCAGTCCGTCCGCGATCCGTGCCTCGGTGTGCGAGTCGACGGCGGAGGTCGGCTCGTCCAGCACCAGCACCTCGGGATCGGTGATCAGCGAACGGGCCAGCGCCAGCCGCTGGCGCTGGCCGCCGGACAGGGACCGGCCGCGCTCGGTGATGCGGGCGTCCATCGGGTCCGTGGCGTCCAGCGATCCCTGGACGAGGGCGTCCAGGACGTCGTCGCACTGCGCCGCGGCCAGAGCGTCCGCGGCCCGCACGACCCCGGACGCGGGCACGTCCAGCAGCTCGCGCAGCGTGCCGGACAACAGCACCGGGTCCTTGTCCTGGACGAGGACGGCGGTACGGGCGCTGTCCAGGGGGAGTTCGTCCAGGGCGACGCCGCCGAGCAGCGCCGAGCGGCCCGGCTCGGTCGAATGGCCGCCCAGCCGCTCCGCGAGCCTGCCCGCCGCGTCCGGATCGCCGCAGACCACGGCGGTGAGACGGCCGGCGGGAACCAGCAGACCGGTGCCGGGGTCGTACAGATCACCGCCTGGCACCTCCGCCTCGCGGGTGCCCTCGGTGGCATTGGACCGCTCCAGTGAAAGCACACGGGCCGCCCGTTTGGCCGACGGGCGCGAGAAGGAGTACGCCATGGCGATCTCCTCGAAGTGCCGCAGAGGGTAGTTGAGGACCATGATCGCGCTGTACACGGTGACGAGTTCGCCGACGGTGATCCGGCCCTGGCGGGCGAGGTGGATGCCGTGCCAGACGACGGCGATGAGCAGCAGTCCGGGCAGCAGCACCTGGAGGGCCGAGATCAGCGACCACATGCGGGCGCTGCGCACCGCGGCGTGCCGTACCTCCTGCGACGCGCGGCGGTAGCGGTCGAGGAACAGCTGCTCGCCGCCGATGCCGCGCAGCACGCGCAGCCCGGCGACCGTGTCCGAGGCCAGCTCGGTGGCCCGGCCCGCCTTCTCGCGCTGCACGTCGGCGCGGCGCGTCGCGCGGGGCAGCAGCGGCAGCACCGCGAGGGCCACCACCGGCAGTCCGACGGCGACGTCCACGCCCAGGGCGGGCTGGTAGACGACGAGGCCGACACAGACCACCACGACCGTCAGCGCGGCCGCGGTGAACCGGGAGACCGCCTCGACGAACCAGCCGATCTTCTCCACGTCGCCGGTGGAGACCGCCACCACCTCGCCGGCGGCGACCCGCCGGGTCAGGCCGGAACCCAGCTGGGCGGCCTTGCGTGCCAGCAGTTGCTGGACGCGGGCCGCGGCGGTGATCCAGTTGGTGACGGCGGTCCGGTGAAGGAAGGTGTCGCCGACGGCGATGCCCGTGCCGCACAGCAGCATCAGACCACCCGTCAGGGCTAGCCGGGTGCCGGAGCGGTCGACGACCGCCTGGACGGCGAGGCCGACACAGAAAGGCAGGGCCGAGACGGCGACGAAGTGCAGCAGGCCCCAGGCGAGCGACTTCAGCTGTCCGCCCAGCTGGTTCCGCCAGAGCCACCACAGGAATCGGGGGCCCGAACGCGCGTCCGGGACGCCCGGATCGGAGTACGGAAGGTCTTGAATCTGCATGACGTCCCAGTGGCTCGTGTCAGGAGGAAAGGAAAGGAAAGGAAAGGGAAGGGGTGGGGGAAGCAGGGCAGGGGTGGGGGAGGGGAGGCGGCGAAGAGCGGTGACGGGCCGTGAAAGGTTCGCGTCGCCGAGTGGTGAATTTCAAACGGTTTTCCTGACGGAGCGGTGAAATCCACCGGCTTCCGGCCACCCGGGGAGAGGCCCCGGGCCACGTGGCGCAGCGTCGCCGGGGGAGTCCGAGGTGGCTCTCGTCGACCGGGCGGACAGCCCGTCGAGAGCGCGCTTGAGGCCGTCACCCGAATGTCCTGAAGATCGCACAATCACCCGGTTTGTGATGCCACCATGGTCGTGTGCAGATGGACAGCGTGCGGCGAATGACGGTCGCGGTGACGGCTTTTGGAACGCTCCTGGCGACCCTGTCGGGGTGCGGCGCCGGCGCATCCCGCCCGGCGCGCGCCGGCGGGGCGGAGGCGCCCCGCGGCCAGGTCGCACGGAGCCCGACGGTCCCGACCGCCCCCGCGACCGACCCGACCCGTATCCCGGGCGTCGGCGACCGGCTGTACCGGCAGATCGCCCGGGGCTCCGGCCAGGTCCTTGCGGTGTACGGCGAGGGCGAGAACTCGCCCGACTCGACAGCCGTGCTGTTCATGCGGGAGGGCCCGGAGTGGCGGCCGGTGGCCCGTTGGCCGGCGCACAATGGCCGGAACGGCTGGACGGCGGACCACCATGAGGGTGACGAGCGCAGTCCCGTCGGCGTGTTCGGCCTCTCCGACGCCGGTGGCGTGCTCGACGATCCCGGCACCCGGCTGCCGTACGACCAGGACGCAAATGCCTTCGCGCCGCCGAACGACTGGGACGAGGCGCATCAGCACGACTTCGACTACGTCATCGCCATCGACTACAACCGCCTCCCGGGCAAACCACCGGACGACGGCGCACGCCCCGAGGGCAACGACAGGGGTGGCGGCATCTGGCTGCACCTCGACCACGGCGATGGCACATCCGCGTGCGTCAGCGTGCCCAAGGACGCCATGGAGTTCCTGCTGCGCACCCTCGATCCGGCCCGGCATCCGGTGATGGTGATGGGCGACAGAGGACAACTGCGCGCCTGACGCACCAGCACCTCCGTCGGTTTGAGCGGTCTTCCCGAGGCGGGCCAGGGCACCGCCATCCCCGGGCGATCCGCCCCGCCCCGTGCAGGCCCACCCGAGGTGCGCCCTGGCACGGATGCACCCGAGCGTGCCGATGTCGTGGTTTCGATCGCGCCGTTCTCCCCGAGGCGTCATTGCGGGCCGGACCCGAATGCCCGTAGAACACCGGCCATGAGAAGACGGATAGTCATGTCCATGCTGGCCGGAGTGACCCTCCTGGCGAGCGCGCTCTTCGGCTCCGGAGCTGTCGCCGCCCAAGCGGCCGACGTTCCGCCCGTGTTCGGTACCGACTGGCACGACCCGGTCACCGCGGCACCGTCCGTCGACCGGCCGCACACCAAGTCCTGCCAGGTCACTCTCGCCGACACCCAGTTCCGCGACTTCACGCCGTACCGAGGCGCCTACACCCCGCCCCAGGGCTGCGGCGACCACTGGAGCAAGGTCGTCCTGCGGCTCGACGGCAAGGTGAAGGGCCGTCAGTACGACCGCCTCGGCTATCTGCATGTCGGCGGTGTCGAGATCCTGCGCACCTCGACACCGGAGCCCTCGCCCGACGGCATCGCATGGCACGTCGAGAAGGACGTCACCCGCTACAGCGACACCTTCCGCAGCCCGAGGGACGTCGAGATGCTGATCGGCAACGTCGTGGACGACACGTACACCGGCGTGATCGACGTACATGTCACCCTGACCTTCTACGCGGGCCGCCCCGCCGAGCGGACCCCCGACCGTGTCCTCACGCTCGCCGACACGCCCGACGGTACGACCCTCACCACTCCGCGCAACAGCGAGCGGATCGTCGCCGAGGTCTACGCGACCGGTTCGGGCGGCGGCTGTGAGGAGTTCTGGTATCTCACCGTGGCCGACCCGGCGTCGTACTCCTGCAAGGCCGATCACGGTCCCTACCGCGAGGTGCAGATCAAGGTCGACGGCCAACTCGCCGGAATCGCCGCGCCGTTCCCCAATGTCTGGACCGGCGGCTGGTCCAACCCGTTCCTCTGGTACGTCCTCCCGGCGCCGCGTGCCTTCAATGTGCGGCCCGTCGAATACGACCTCACGCCGTTCGCGGGCCTGCTCGACGACGGCCGTCCGCACCGTGTCGAGGTGTCCGTCGTCGGCGTACCCGCGGGCCAGTCGGGCTGGAGCGCGCCGGTGAACGTCCTGGTCTGGCAGGACGCGCACCGCGCCCAGGTGACCGGCGCGCTCACCGTGCACCGGGCCACGGACATCGCCAATTCCTCCACCTACACGCCCGGTGCGGAGAACCGCGTGGACACCGACGCCGGACACCGGCTCACCGTGTCCGGATACCTCGACACCTCGCACGGCCGCGTGACCACCACCGTCACCCGGACGCTCGCCAACACCTCCGTCCACCGCTGGACCGACGGCGAGAACACGGACGGACTGGACGCGACGTGGTCCGACGACCAGACGGTCAGCGTCGGCGGACACGGTCCCGCGCGGACGACGCACACGCATCTGACGTACACCATGAACGGCGCCACCACCATCGGTACGGACAACCGGCTGCGCACCGTGCTGACGCTCGGCGACCGCGCGTCCGTCGTGGAGCTGCGGGACGGTCGGCGCACCGCGTGGTCGCGGCTCGACGACACCTACAACGGCGACGCGGCGTACACGATCAACGTCCCGCGCGACCAGCGGCACGCGGTCGGCACGTCGAGCGAGCGCTATCGGCTGTACGGCTCCGACGGCTGCTACGACCGGTCGCTGACCTCGGTTCAAGGGGTGTTGACGGAGGACCGCGAACGCTGCTGAACGCGGCTATGTGGAGTGCGCCACTCGCGGGGTGACGTACGCGGCTGTGACACGGGTGTCTCAGCGGGGATCAACAACGCCGCCAAAGCGATCGATGAGGAAGTCGCTTTCCTTGTCGCGGAAGTTCCGTCCGGCTTCTGCGAGTCGACGTCTCCCGGAGTGCCCGTGCCGCAGTCCGTACCGTCCCTGCCGCGACGCGTCGCACGCGTACCGCGTACCTCCCTCTTCGCGCAGGTCGCCTGTGCGCTCGTGCTCGGCATCGTCGTCGGGAAGCTGTGGCCGGCCGAGTGCGCCAAGAAGGTGCTGGACGGGGAGATCGCCTTCGTGGCCGACGACGTCCCGGAGGCGGAACCCGTCGTGGGGACACGGCCGACCAGCAAGGAGCCCGCGCCGGAAGCGGGCTGACCGCGGGCCGGCGGGCCGTGCACCGGGGTCGGCCGTCGGGCTCAGCAGCGCGTGCCGCTGTCCCCCTCGATCAGCGTGTCCAGCAGTACGCCGAGCACCTGGCGCTCCTTCTCCGTCAGCGGAGCGAGTATCTCCTCGGCCGCCGAGTGGCGTGCGCCGCGCAGCTCGCGCAGGGTCGTGCGCCCGTCGTCCGTCAGCTCGATCCGGGTCACGCGCCGATTCGCCGGATCCGGCACCCGCCGTACCTTCCCGTTGGTCTCCAGGCCGTCGACCAGCGTCGTCACCGCCCGCGGCACCACCTCCAGGCGCTCGGCGAGGTCGGCCATGCGTGGCGGCGAGGCGTAGTGCGCGAGGGTTCGGAGCAGCCGGGACTGGGCCGGGGTGATGCCGAGGTCGTGCCGTTCCAGATGGCGCTTCTGGATGCGGTGCACCCGGCGGGTCAGCCGGAGCAACTGCTCGGCGAGCAGGCCGTCGGGATCGGGGGTGGTCATGCGGGAACAATATCAGGATGCCGTTCATTGTGAGTATAGGTAACAATGAGCTACGATCCGTTTCGTCATCGTCGGCCGACCTCCGGCCGGCGCCCGTTCACCTCCGTAGGAGCCCATGCATCCCGACCGTGAAACGTCCTGGACGCCACCTGCCGACGCCAAGGAACAGCCCCGGCAGGTCCGCCGCATCCTGAAGCTCTTCCGTCCCTACCGCGGGCGGCTCGCGATCGTCGGCCTGCTGGTCGGCGCCTCCTCGCTGGTCTCGGTGGCCACACCGTTCCTGCTCAAGGAGACCCTGGACGTCGCGATCCCCCAGGGCCGCACCGGCCTGCTCAGCCTGCTCGCGCTCGGCATGATCCTGAGCGCGGTCCTCTCCAGCGTCTTCGGCGTGCTCCAGACGCTGATCTCGACCACCGTCGGCCAGCGTGTCATGCACGATCTGCGCACCGCGGTCTACGGCCGCCTGCAGCGCATGTCGCTCGCCTTCTTCACGCGGACCCGCACCGGCGAGGTCCAGTCCCGGATCGCCAACGACATCGGCGGCATGCAGGCCACCGTCACCTCGACCGCCACCTCCCTGGTCTCCAACGTCACCAGCGTCGTCGCCACGATCGTCGCGATGGTCGCCCTCGACTGGCGGCTCACGATCGTCTCGCTGCTCCTGCTCCCGGTGTTCGTCTGGATCAGCCGCCGCGTCGGCAACGAACGCAAGAAGATCACCACCCAGCGCCAGAAGCAGATGGCCGCGATGGCGGCCACCGTCACCGAGTCGCTCTCGGTCAGCGGTATCCTGCTCGGCCGCACGATGGGCCGCTCCGACTCGCTGACCGCGTCCTTCGCGGAGGAGTCCGAGCGTCTGGTCGACCTGGAAGTGAAGTCGAACATGGCCGGCCGCTGGCGCATGGCCGTGATCACGATCGTCATGGCCGCGATGCCCGCCGTCATCTACTGGACCGCCGGTCTCGCCCTCCAGTTCGGCGGCCCCAAGGTCTCGCTCGGCACCATCGTCGCCTTCGTCTCGCTCCAGCAGGGGCTGTTCCGCCCGGCCGTGAGCCTGCTCGCCACCGGCGTCCAGATCCAGACGTCCCTCGCGCTCTTCCAGCGCATCTTCGAGTATCTGGACCTGCCGATCGACATCACCGAGCGCGAGCGCCCCGTCCATCTCGACCAGGTCAAGGGTGAAGTCCGTTTCGAGGGCGTCGAGTTCCGCTACGACAACGACGACAGGACCCGTCCCGTCCTGGACGGCATCGAGGTCACCGTCCCCGCGGGCGGCAGCCTCGCCGTCGTCGGCCCGACCGGAGCCGGTAAGTCCACGCTCGGCTATCTGGTGCCCCGGCTCTACGACGTCACCGGCGGCCGGGTCACCGTGGACGGTGTCGACGTCCGGGACCTCGACTTCGACACCCTCGCCCGCGCGGTGGGCGTCGTCTCGCAGGAGACGTACCTCTTCCACGCCTCGGTCGCGGACAACCTCCGCTTCGCCAAGCCGGACGCCACCGACGAGGAGCTGCAGGCGGCGGCCAGGGCGGCGCAGATACACGACCACATAGCCGCCCTGCCCGACGGCTACGACACGGTCGTGGGCGAACGCGGCCACCGCTTCTCCGGCGGTGAGAAGCAGCGCCTCGCGATAGCCCGCACGATCCTGCGCGATCCGCCCGTGCTCATTCTCGACGAGGCGACCAGCGCGCTCGACACCCGTACGGAGGCCGCCGTGCAGCAGGCGATCGACGCCCTGTCGGCCGACCGGACGACGATCACCATCGCCCACCGCCTGTCCACGATCCGCGGCGCCGACCAGATCGTGGTCCTCGACTCCGGTCGGGTCGCCGAACGCGGCAGCCATGAGGAACTGCTGCAACAGGACGGCCGGTACGCCGCACTGGTGCGCCGGGACGCCCAGCTGGAACCGACGGGCTGAGAGCGGCCGGGACCGGCAAGCTGACGCTGCGACAGCCGCACGGAGGAGATGCCGGGTTTATGGTGATTTACGTATTATCGTTCCGTCATGCAGAGGAACATTCCGCCGCGGAGGACGATTCGACTGACACGCCTGGGCAGGCTGGTCCTGGTTGTGGCCGGCGCTGTCGTGGCCGGAACCGCGGTGGCGGTGCCGCTGCTGACGCCGGAGACCGGCTCCGAGGAGCCGGCGCCCGCCGCGCTGGTAGTCCCGGAGGGCTGGCGGGCGAGCCAGATCTACGAGGCGATCGACAAGGCCCTTGAGCTGCCTCCGGGCAGCACACGCAGGTCCATCGGGCAGGCCGGCCTGAAGCTGCCCACCGCCGCCCTCGGCAATCCGGAGGGCTACCTGTTTCCGGCGACATATCCCGTCCAGAAGGGAGCGACGCCCGAGTCCCTGCTGGGTTCCATGGTCGACACCGCCAACAGCGAGTTCAACGCGGCGCCGATGGCTGCCGGGGCGCAGCACAACGCGATGAACGTCTACCAGGCCGTGACCATTGCCAGCATCGTCCAGGCCGAGGCCGCGACACCGGCGGACATGGGCAAGGTCGCGCGGGTCGTCTTCAACCGGTTGGAGCGCGGAATGCCGCTGCAGATGGACTCGACGATCAACTACGCACTCAACCGCAGCACCGTCCACACCAGCCAGGACGACACCCGAGTCGAGAGCCCGTACAACTCCTACCAGCGCATGGGCCTCCCGCCCACGCCGATCGACAACCCCGGTGCGGAGGCGATGCACGCCGCGCTGAATCCGGTGCCGGGCGACTGGCTGTACTTCGTCACGGTCGGCCCGGGCGACACCCGCTTCACCTCCGACTACGCGACGCATATGCGCAACGTGGCCGACTTCAACGCCCTGCACCAGGGCGCGGGACAGGCGCATGCCCCGAGCCAGGCGGTGGCCGGTCCCGAGTCCTCGGTCCGCTGACCCGCAGGACGTCACGCGGCGGCCGGCTGCTCCTCGGCCAGCAGCCGCCGGATGTCCCGTACGGCCGCGCGGCCGGCCCGATTGGCGCCGATGGTGCTGGCCGAGGGGCCGTAGCCGACGAGGTGGACGCGTGGATCGGCCACCGCCCGGGTGCCCTCGACCCGGATCCCGCCGCCCGGCTCGCGCAGCCGCAGCGGACGCAGATGGTCCAGCGCGGCCCGGAACCCGGTCGCCCAGAGAATGACGTCGGCGGTGACGTGTCGGCCGTCGTTCCACGCCACGCCGTCCGGAGTGATCCTCTCGAACATCGGCTGCCGGTCCAGGACCCCGTCCGCGAGCCCCTGCCGGATCGCGTCGTTCAGGGGCAGCCCGGTGACCGAGACCACACTGCGCGGCGAAAGTCCCTGGCGCACCCGTTCCTCCACCAGGGCGACGGCCGCGCGGCCCGCCTCCTGGTCGAACGGACCCTCGCGGAACACCGGTGGCCGCCGGGTGACCCAGGTGGTCGCGGCCGCGTACGGGGCCAGCTCCAGCAGGTGCTGGGTGCCCGAGGCGCCGCCGCCCACGACCACGACCCGCTGCCCGGCGAACTCCTCGGGCCCGGCGTACTGAGCGGTGTGCAACTGCCGCCCGCGGAAGGTCTCCTGACCCGGATAGCGGGGCCAGAACGGCCGGTCCCAGGTACCGGTCGCGTTGATCAGAGCGCGGGTCGACCAGGTGCCGTCCGACGTCTCCACGAGCAACCGCCCGCCGTCTCCGTCCCGAACGGCCCGCACATCGACGGGCCGCCGCACTCGCAGGTCGAAGGTGCGCTCGTACCGGTCGAAGTACGCACCGATCACCTCCGCCGAGGGCCGCGCGGGATCGGCGTCCGTCAGCTCCATGCCGGGCAGCGCGTGCATCCCGTGCACCTTGCCGTACGTCAGCGAGGGCCACCGGAACTGCCAGGCGCCGCCCGGCGCGGGGGAGTGGTCGAGGACCACGACGTCGCGACCAGGCTCGAATCCGGCGCGCCGCAGATGGTAGGCGCTGGACAGCCCGGCCTGACCAGCGCCGATGACGACTACCTCGACCTCACGTGAATCGTTCACGCTTCTACCAACCAGTGGCCGGGCGGGTATCTTCCCGGGTCAGGAACCGTCCCGTCCGGCTCAGTGTCCGCCGGCCAGCGACACCGGCGCTCGGACCCCGCTCCCGCCCCCGGAGCGCCAGATGCGGATACCCCGAGAACACGAAGTGCTCCACACCGAGCGCGTGGTACTCCTCGATACGCATCGTTTCGATACGCACCGTTGAAGGCGTACGGCTCCCCGCGGTCGTGCCGCTCAGCTGCCTCCTCAGCCCTTGGCCGGAGTCGTCGACGGCGGCAGGCCGTCGTTGAACCGCGTGTCCACGAAGGAGCCGAAGCCCACCTTCCCCGGAATGAGTTTCAACTCGGTGAAGGTGTCGGCGATCTGCTGCTCGGAGGCGACGAGTGGCTTGTCGACGGCGACCGCGACACGGGTGGAGTTGCTCCGCTTCACCGAGGCCAGCGCCACGTCGTAGGGCAGGCCGGTGTCCTTGGCCCACACCTGGGCCCACTCCCGCTGATGGCTGTAGACCCAGGCCTGTGCCCGTCGCAGCCGGGCCAGGTAGTCCTTGATGACAGCGGCCTTCTTCGGGTCCTTCAGCGCGGAGGGCGCGGCCACCTGGAAGGTGAGCCCGTTGGTGATGCCCTCCCCCGTGGTCAGCACGCGGCCCTGCTCGGCCTGAAGGATCTGGGAGGTGTACGGGTCCCAGACCGCCCATGCGTCGACCTTGCCGGAGGTGAACGCGGCGAGGGCGTCGGCCGGCTGGAGGTACTTGACGTGGACGTCGGACAGGCTCAGCCCGGCCGCCTTGAGCGAGGCGACCAGCTGGTAGTGCGCCGACGAACCCTGCGCCACGGCGATGGACCTGCCCTTGAGCTGATTCGGCCCGGTCAGCTTGGAGCCGTTCGGCACGAGGATGGCGTCGCCCTTCGAGGCACCGTGCCAGGCGGCCACGACGGAGATCTTCGAGCCGGCGCCGGCCGCGAAGACGGGCGGGGTGTTGCCGACGCCGCCGATGTCGACGGCCCTCGCGTTGACAGCCTCCAGCAACGGCGGGCCGGAGGTGAACGTCGACCACTTGATCTTGTAGTTCAGGTCCTTCAGCTCACCGGCGGCACGCAGGATGGCCTGCGAACCACCCTTCTGATCACCGACGTTGAGAGTGACGGAGCCCTTGCCGTCGGTGTCGCTGCCGATGCCGGCGGACGAGTTCCCACCGCACGCGGTGAGCAGGAGGGCGAAGGGGAGAAGCAGCGCGGCGGGGACGAGTCGTCGGCGCATGGAGGTTCCGTTCGTATGCAGGAGTGAGCGAGTGGGGGTGGGGGCGGGAGGGGGCCTGGGGTTCAGGCGGCCTCGGCGGCCGTGTCGACACCGAGCCGTGTCAGCAGACCGGCACGCAGGGCGGCGAAGCGGGAATCGGTGAGCGCGCGCGGCCGGTCGAGGTCGATGCGCTGCTCGTGGGCGATCCGGCCGCCGTCCATCACCAGGACGCGGTCGGCGAGCAGTACGGCCTCCTCGACATCGTGCGTGACCAGCAGCACGGCGCAGCCCCGGCGCTGCCACACCTCCCCGACCAGTCGCTGGGCCTTGATCCGGGTGAGCGCGTCGAGGGCGCCGAACGGCTCGTCGAGCAGCAGCAGATCGGGCTCACGCACCAGAGCACGGGCGAGGGAGGCGCGTTGTGCCTCGCCGCCGGAGAGGGTCCTCGGCCAGGCGTCGATCCGGTGGCCGAGGCCCACCTCGTCCAACGCCCGCTCGGCGACGGCGCGTTCGGGCCTGCCGGGCAGACCGAGCAGGACGTTGCGCCACACCTTCTTCCACGGCATGAGCCGGGGAGCCTGGAAGGCGACGGCTCTGCGGCGCGGGACCAGCGCGGTGCCCTGGATGTCGCGGTCCAGCCCGGCGAGGATGCGCAGCAACGTCGACTTTCCGCAGCCGCTGAGGCCGAGCAGGGCGACGAACTCGCCCGGCGCGATGTCCAGTCGTAGGTCGTCGATGACGGCACGGCCGTCGAAGGAGCGGGTCAGCCCCTCGACATGGACCGCCTGTCCGGTCACCGGCCGGTGAACGTCGGTCGCCATTGCAGCAGCAGCCTTTCGAGGGAGCGGACGACGAAGTCGGCGAACAGGCCGAGGAAGGCGTAGACGATCAGGCAGACCACGATCACGTCGGTCCGCAGGAAGTCCCGCGCCTGCACCATCAGGAAGCCGATGCCCGCGTCGGCGTTGACCTGCTCGGCGAAGACAAGCGCGAGCCAGGCGATGCCGAGTGAGTAGCGCAGCCCGGTGAGCGCGCCGGGCAGCGCCCCCGGCAGCACGACATGCCGCACCAGACCCCACCGGGAGAGCCCCAAAGACTCCCCGGCCTCGATGAGTTGGGAGTCCACGCCGCGGATCCCGGCGTACACGTTGAGATAGAGCGGGAAAGTCACGCCGAGCGTGATGATGGCGATCTTCGGGGTCTCGCCGATGCCGAACCAGATGATGAACAGCGGGATGAGACCGACGAACGGCACCGTCCGCAGCATCTGCACCGGCGCGTCGACCAGGTCCTCGCCGATCCGGAACAGGCCTGAGAGCAGGGCGAGTCCGGTGCCGGTCAGAGTCCCGAACAGCAACCCGAAGGCGACGCGCCGGAGCGAGGTGCCCATGGCCGACGGCAGCGAACCGTCACGCACCAGGTCCCAGCCGACCTGGGCGATCCGGCCCGGCGAGGCGAGCACGTCGGCCGTCAACGCACCCGTGGCGCTGAGGACTTGCCACAGGGCGAGCAGCAGGATCGGGCCCGCGGTGCGGCGCAGCCAGCGGGGGATGCGGAGCCGGCGGGAAGAGGCCGGGACGACGGGCCGGAGGTCGAGGGGGGTGCGGTCGGTGTGCTCCGTTCCGGGATCCTCGGACTTGCGCATACCAGAAATATCGGGTTCTGGAGAGCTGGGTGGGGCATGGCTGATGCTCATGAACGCTCCACGCGGAAGAGAGAGTGGGGCAGGCGGAAGGGAGAGCGGGGCGGAGGGGAGCCGGTTCGCGCCGACCAGCCGTGCCCGCCTCACCAGCCGTGCTTCAGAGGCAGGTCACGGAGACGGCAGAGGAGGCCGGAAGAATGGGCCGGAAGGAGAGGCGGAAAGGCGTCAGCGGCCGCGGTGACACGCGGCGGAGGCCACCCGCAGCAGGTCGATATGACCGCGCGTGGTGAGCAGGGCTGAACGCAACATGCGGCAGAACGTAGCCAGCCGACTGCTGCAAGGTCAACGGCGTCTCGATCTGTGGACCCCATGTATCAGGAGACGGTCGCGCCGCCGAGTGCGAAACCCGGCGTATGGGCCAGGATGGGGGCATGCCAGATGCCTTCACCACCCGAATGCTGCACGTCTCCACCGGCTCCCGGGAACGCGTCGTCGACCTCACCGCCGACTGCGAGGACTTCCTGCGGGAGGCGGCGGGCGGCCGCGACGGCCTGCTCAACATCTTCGTCCCGCACGCCACCGCCGGAATCGCCGTCATCGAGACGGGCGCCGGCAGCGACGAGGACCTCCTCGCCGCCCTGCACACCCTGCTCCCCGCCGACGACCGCTGGCAGCACCGCCACGGCAGCCCGGGTCACGGCCGCGACCACGTCCTGCCGGCCGTCGTTCCGCCGCACGCGACCCTCCCGGTCATCGCCGGCCGCCTGGAACTGGGCACCTGGCAGTCGGTCTGCCTGGTCGACACCAACCGCGACAACCCCGAACGCAAGGTGCGGCTGAGCTTCCTCGGCTGACTCCGGCGGTGCAGACCCGGAATCCGGCCGGGACGACGTAAGGGGGATTGGTAGTAAGGGAGTTGGGGACGCTCGCCGGGTGGGGGTGCCCGGGCTCAGGGCGGACCGGGCGGTGGTA
The DNA here is from genome assembly GCF_040680235.1 of Streptomyces sp. NPDC052101. Classification (NCBI taxonomy): domain Bacteria; kingdom Bacillati; phylum Actinomycetota; class Actinomycetes; order Kitasatosporales; family Streptomycetaceae; genus Streptomyces; species Streptomyces sp. NPDC052101. The sequence goes on along the minus strand of NZ_JBFAWH010000004.1, from coordinate 130,597 downwards.
CCAGGCCGAGTCGCTGGGCTCGTAGCACGGTGCCCACGCGGTCGCGGGTGCCCAGCTTGCGGTAGATGTTCTCGACGTGCTTGTGCACCGTGCGTACCGAGATGCCGAGGCGGCGGCCGATGGCGTCGGCGGTGAGCGCTTCGGTGAGCAGCAGCAGGACGGTCGTCTCACGCGGCGTCAGCGCACACTCCGCCGCCCGCTCCTCCGGCTCCGCGGCCGGACCGAGCGCGCGCTGCCACTCCTCCAGCAGCTGCCGCTGCCGCTCGACGGCCGCCAGCAGTGGCTGTGCACGCTCCGCCATCGCGAGATGGTCGTCGGTGAAGTCCGTACCCGAGCGGTAGACGAGGCACCCGGTGACGGGGGTGGTGTGCTCGGGAAGCGGCACGCCCATCACATGGTCGACGTCCCACACGTCGCTCAGCAGACGCGCCGTCGGACTGTCCGGCCAGTCACGGCCCGCCGCCCGGTGCGCGGTGACCGGCCTACGGTCGGTCCTGTCGGCGTAGTGCTGGGCGAGGGGATAGCACGCCCGCAGCAGCGCCAGGTCCGTGTCCCCGAGCCGCTTCAGCTCGGCGGCGGCAGCGTCCGGCGCCGCGCCTATCGTGCCCGCGCGCTCGCTCCAGTCGTCCCGCTTGTGGATGACCGCCTCACCGCCGCACAGGTCCGCCAGGGCACCGGCGAGCATCGGCCACAGCCGCGCGGGATCCCGTTCGTGCAGTGCCGCCACGGCGAGCGCCGTCAGACGTTCGTAGGCTCGGTCCAGCCCCACCTGTTCCTCTCCGGTCGCCTCGCGGCCCGTCCTCCGCGTCCGCGTACGTACTTGTACGCGCGCGTACGTAGATGTACGCATACCCTCGCGGCCCTCGGCTGTCGCAGACTGCAACCCGGCGACACCGGTCTGGACGGACATATTGTCCGGCGGGCCGCCGGCACGGGGGAACGGCGGCCCGCCCGGTGTCGTATCCCTTTGCCCCTCACCACGACCGGGTCTCTGCCGTCAGCCCGACCAGGCCGCGACGCAGAGGGCGCGGTCCACCTCCTCGGTGTAGCGGGCCGCCGCGAGCCAGGCGCGGGCGAAACGGTCCGCGTCCGCCGGCAGGAGGCGGCCGAACACATCGCGGGAGCGCTCCGCTGCCGCCGCGTGCAGTTCCGTCAGCAGATCGCCCGCCGTGGCCAGCCCGTACCGGCGCAGCCGCCGCGCGTCGGCGGCCGTGTCGCCCGGGAAGGACAGCACGCGCCGACCGCCCGACACCGCCTGCTGGACACGACGGCGTAGCAGATGGACGGGTGCCTCCTCGGCGCTCGGCGCCGCAGGCGCCGGGGACGCGGGTGCGGTCGGCAGATCGGCGCGCTGGAGCCGGTCCAGGCCCACGTCGACCCGCGTGCCGGAGAGGGCGGGATGCTCGATCGCGAGGAGCTGGGCACGAGGATGCGGGGCCGGGGTGAGCCGGGCGACCACCCGGAGCCGGGCGCCCCGGGCGGCGGCCAGCAGACGCAGGTTGTCCCGGTGGGGAAGCGCGGGATGGTCGTGCGCGGTGGTCAGCCGCAGTACGACGCCGTCGCTTCCGGCCAGTAGGCAGTCACCGGCCGCCTCCACCGCCGTACCGAGCAGGGTGACCTCCAGGAACAGCAGGTCGTGACCGCCGTTCAGGGCGCGGGCGAGCTGCTCGGCCACGGGGGCCGTCCAGAGCCGGTCCAGTGGCTCCTCGCGCCAGCCGGCACCGGACGCCCCGACCGCCCGCACTCCGGCGCCCGCCCCGAGCCGCCCGGAGGGGGAGACGGTGGCCCCCGACACCGCGAGGCCCGCACGGGACAACTCCCGGTGCGTCAGGGCCGTGTCCCCGAGCCGGACCGCCCGGTCGGCCGCGCCCACCGCACGCCCGGCACCGCCCGGAGCGACATCGGACACCTGGTAGAGCCGGCCCTCGGCGTCGGCGGTCCAGGTCACCGCGCCCGCATAGCCGCTCGCGGTGAGCACCGGCTCGGAGAACAGGCCGTACAGCCGCAGTGAGCCGTCCGGACGGTACGGCTGGCGTGCGGTGCCGCGCAGCGCGGCCAGTTCCGCGCCGGTGGCGTGCGGCAGGCGGTGGGCCACGGACAGGACGTCAGACAGTCCGGCCGCGAGTCCTGCCAGCCGGTACGCGGGGTCGGCGGCGCGGGCCGCGCGGAGCGCGGTGACCACGGAGACGGCCGCGGCGGCGGCCCGGTGCAGCCCGGCGAGCCGGGCCGTGTGCGCGGCCCGCAGCAGCTCGGCCTGGAGCACCGCGCCCGCGCCGTCCGTACCGGCTTCGAGTACGGCAGCCGTGGCGGCGCGGAGCGCGAGAGCGGCCGCGCGCTGCTCTGGGCCGGCTGTCTCCGGTTCGACCGCTTCGGGGGCAGAGCCGGCCGCCTCGTGCGGTACGGCCGCGCGGCCCTCCGAACTCGCCTCACGGACAAGGGAGTTGGTGTCGTCGGCGATCGGGGCCGCCGAGGCGGCCGCGGCGCGGTGGAGGCAGTCCGGGGCCAGCAGGCATCCGCAGCGGATGGCGTCCTCGCTCGTCACCGAGCCGTCCGGGGCGTGCAGTTCGAGGTCGGTGTCGTCGTCGACGGCGATGCGCACGGTGTCGCCGTCGCGCACGGTCGGCCGGTCCGCCAGCTTGGCGATGCCCGCGTCGAGCCGCTTGCGCAGTCGGGGCGAGAGAGCCGCGACGAGGTGGGCGGTCACGGACGGGGCGACCGGAGGCAGATCCCGGTTCATGCGATCTTCTCCCCTACCCAGCGGGCCAGTTCGAGCGGACTGAGCGCGGCCACCGGCATGCCCGCGGACACCAACTGCCCCGCCACACCCGTGGAGTAGCGGGGACGGCCCGTGTCGTCGAGGCTCGCGCAGCCCAGGACATGGCAACCGGCACCCACCAGGGCGCGCACCTCGGCGAGCAGTCCGCCGACCGGGTAGCCCTCCTCGAAATCGCTGACGACCACGACGAGGGTGCGCGAGGGCACGGTGACCAGCTCGCGCGCGTGCCGCAGCCCGGCCGCGATGTGGGTGCCGCCGCCGACCCTGACCTCCAGGAGGAGGGAGAGCGGGTCCGCCACCTGGTCGGTCAGGTCGATCACTTCGGTGGAGAACGCCAGGAAGTGCGTGGACAGAGTGGGTACTCCGGCCAGTACCGAGGCCGTGAGCGCCGCCCAGATCGTGGACGCCTCCATGGACCCCGAGACGTCGGTGACCAGGATCAGCCGCCAGTCGGCCGACCGCCGGGCGCGACTGCGGAAGACCGGCCGCTCGGGTATGACGCGCACCGTGCCGTCCGGCATGCGGCGGGCCGTGGCCAGGTTCGCCCGCAGGGTGCGGGGCAGATCGAGGCCGCCGCCGGGGCGCCGGCTGGGGCGCGGCAGTGCGGTGCCGTGCAGTGCGGGGCGCAGCCGGGTCGCCAACTGCCGGGTCAGGGCGTCCACCAGACGCCGGACCAGCGGGCGCAGCGCCGCCAGCCGGGCCTCCGGCAGTCCGCCGGCATGCCGCAGCACCGAGCGCAGCAGGTCGACGGAGGGCCGTACGCTGTCCGGGTCCAGCTCCTGGAACACGTCCTGGCGGCCGGCAGCGGCAGCCGCCGCCAGCACCTCCTCCCGGATGCCCGGGCCGAACAGGGCCGCCAGCTCCTCGGACCACTCCCGCACCCCGGGATACGGCGCCGTACGTCCGCCGCCCGGGCCGCCGTGGCCCGAGAGATCCCCACGGCTGCCCTCACCGCGTCCGCTGCCGTACAGCTCGTCCAGCGCCGTCGCCACGGGCCGCGCGGCGGCGCCCAGTCGGTCGCTTCTACGGCCCAGCAGCAGACGCCATCGGTCGGCCGGGTCGAGCTGGTGAGGCTCGTCGGATGCGGACGTGGTGGTGGGGGTGAGGGTGGGTGCGAGGTTGGCCTCGGCGTTCCTCGTGGCGGTTGCCCCGGTGGGCTGGAGTGGTGGGAGGAGTCCGTGGGCGGCCAGGGTCTTGCGGGCCGTCAGGTCGGCGCGGGTCCACAGGGCGAGGGCCGCGGGATCGACGCCCCCGGTGTCGTCCGGACGCGCTCCGTCCAGGCGCCGCTCGACGCTGGCCAGCAGCCGGTCGCGGGCGGCCGGGCTGAGCGTGTCGAAGCCGCCGCGCAGCGCCGGAAGCCGGTCGAGGAAGTCCCGGTCGGACAGCTCCGCGACCCGGTTCAGCAGCGGTTCCAGCGCGGGCGCCGCCGACTCCAGCAGCGGACCGGCCGCACTCAGCAGACCCGTCAGCCGCCCGGTGAGCGCCGACCGGGACCCGGCATCGCAGGCACCGTCCACCCAGGAGGCCACCCGGTCGCCGAACGCCCGGGCCTCCTCCTGCCCCAGCAGGACGCGTACGGCTCCGGCGGCGCCGCGCATCAGTGGGGAGCCGTCGGTCGCCAGCCGGGCGAGCGCGTCGGTGAGCCGTATCCCGCCCAGCGCGTCGGCTCGGTGGGCGAGTTCCAGCAGCGCGTACGCGTCGGCCGGGTCCTCGGAGCCGGTCAGCCCGTCGATCTGGCGCACCGCGGCGGCAGTCAGCAGCTCGGCCACGGCCGCCACCTGCCCCGTACGCTCCCCGTCGCCGCCGAGTCCGGCGATGTGCCCGGCCCGCAGCCGGTCCAACAGGGCCAGTCCCGCGAGGAGTTCGGGCAGCGTGCCGGAGGCGGGCAACGTCTCGGCGGTGTCGGTCAGCCGCTCGTCCGCGAGCCCGGGCAGGCCGCACTCCGCCGCCTGTTCCAGCCCGCGCAGGGTCTGCGCCGCCGTGGGACCGCCCGCGTCCCGCTCCACGCGCCTGCGTTCCCGCAGCACGCCCTCGGCGGCCTGCGCCGACGTGACCCCGCGCACTCCGGCCGCGGTCAGCATGGCCGCGGTGGCCGGAGTCCAGCGCACCTCCCAGCGAGCGGTCAGCGCGTCGGCGCCACCGGTACCGACCACCGCCTTGGGCTCGCCGTACGGCACCCCGCACACGACCAGGCGCCGCAGCAGGAGTTCACGGCGGCGGTCCAGTTCCGAGCGGAGCGGGTCCAGCCGCAGATCCCGCGCCGCACCCCGGCCCGAGTCCGCCGGGCCGGGCAGCCCCAGCTCGGCGAGTTCCGCCTCGACGGCCGGGGCCAGTCCGCTGCGCGGTGCCTCCGGGGCCGGGCGACCGGTGCGCGTCCCGACGAGCACCGTCTCCATCGCGCGGGCCACGGCCCGGCCCCGCCCGTACGGCTCCCCCTGCGCAAGCACCGTCTGCACGGCCTCGACCAGCTCGCCCCGGCCCGCCGCGGGCAGCCCCCGCAGCCGGGCCAGATCACCAGCCAGCCGTGCGATCTCCCGAGCGTCGGCGGGCCCCGACGGATGGCCCGAGGCCCGCAACTCGGCACACACCCGCACGGCGGCCCGCGTCAAGGCGTCCTCCAGCGCGACCGGATCACCGGCCGCTTCCAGCACCATGTGCTGCCATTCCGGGTCACGGATGCCGGCCGGGTAGCCGGAGCGCTCGTCGAGCAGGGCGTAGTTGTAGGGGATGAGGGAGGTCGTCCAGGCCGAGGCGGCGGCCTGAGCCTTCCCGGAAGGAGCCGCCTGCGCTCTGCCGCCGCTGTCATCGGTGCCGCCGTCGGCCGGGGCCAGGAACGCCGGGGCGTGGAAGGCGCCGACGAGCAGGGCGGCACGCTCGCCGTCGGCCGTGGCCGCGGCGAGGCAGGACCGCATCCACCGCTCCCGCCGCAGATCCAGCCCCGGCACCCCACCCGAGGCCACCGCCTCCGCCCGTAGCGCCCAGCCCGTCAGCAGCGCGGCCCGTCGCAGCGCCTCGGGTGAGGAGCCGGGAGCGGCTGCCTCGACCAACCGGTCCCACAGATCGTCACCGGGGCGGCCGGTGAGGCGCGCCCGCAGCACGGAGCTGAGCCCGGCCGCGCCAGAACCACCGATGTGCCCGCCGGCCTCCGGTGCCGGCGATCCAGCCGACCCTGCCTCCGCCTCCACACCCGCACGGTTCCCCAGCGGCAGGTCGCAGGCGATCACCGGCACCCCGTTCCGCGCGGCCCAGCGCACGGCCGCCAGCTCGGGTGAGAAGTCGGCGAAGGGATAGAACGCCGGGCCCTCGGCTCCGGCCCCTCCCTCGGGCGCTGCGGCGAGGGCGACCGGTGCCTCGGTCTCCCCGTGCGCGAGCCAGGGCAGCCAGTCCTGCATCTCGGCGGGGAGTTCGACCAGCAGCACGTCCGGCCCGGCCGCGTCCAGCAGTGCGGGCACGGCCGCGGCGAGGGACGGCGCGTGGTGCCGTACCCCGATGAGGTACGGCACCGCCGGGCCGGTCAGGGCCGCTACGGCAGCCTCGGGATCGGTGAAAAGGGCAGAGTCCGCGCCGGGATCGGCGAGAACAGCGGAACCCGCGCCGGTAGAGGGGGGAGCGGCGGTGCCCGCACGAGCCACCGCATCCGCGTCGAGCCGAGAGACAGGGGACACGATCCTCAGCCCTCCAGGACCGTGCGCAGGTCCCACAGCGTGCGCCAGGTGGCCGAGCCCTGTTCGGCGCGGCGTCGGACCGGGCCGTCCCAGTAGCCGCGCAGCCGCACGGCGTCCGCCGGGTCGTCCTTGCGTACGACGCCGAGGAGATGGCCGGGCAGCAGCCCGAGGACGTCCCTGTCCCCCGGGAAGTACGCCGCGGCCAGGCCCAGGGCGCCCGCCACGGACACCGCCTCCGCCGTGCTCATCACCGTGGACGGCCGCTCCACCTCCCAGCCCTCCGCCGAGCGGCCCTCCCGCAGATCACGGAAGACGGTGACCAGGGCCTCCAGGACCGCGTCGTCCACCTGGAAGGGCGCGCCCGCCCGTTCCACCGCCGCCCGGGCCTGGCCGCGTACCAGTGCCGTCTCCGCGTCGAGATCCGAAATGGGGCCCACCGTCTCGAAGTTGAAGCGCCGCTTGAGTGCGGCCGACATCTCCGAGACGCCCTTGTCCCGCAGGTTGGCGGTGGCGATGAGGTTGAAGCCGGGTGCCGCGTGCGCCAGCGCTTCGTCCCCGCCCGCCAGCTCGGGTATGGCGATGCGCCGCTCCGACAGCAACGACACCAGCGAGTCCTGCACTTCGGGCAGACAGCGGGTGACCTCCTCGGCCCGGGCGATCGCACCGCGGGTCATCGCGGTCAGTACCGGCGAGGGTACGAGCGCCTGCCGGCTGGGCCCCTGTGCGAGCAACAGGGCGTAGTTCCAGCCGTACTTGAGCTGGTCCTCGGTCGTACCGGCCGTGCCCTGCACGACCAGCCCGCTCGTGCCGCACACGGCGGCCGACAGCAGCTCGGACAGCATGGACTTGGCGGTGCCGGGCTCGCCCACGAGCAGCAGACCGCGCTCACCGGCGAGCGTGACGACGCACCGCTCGACCAGCGCGCGGTCGCCGACGAACTTGCCGGCGATCTCCAGCCGGCGCGGTACGCCCTCCGGCACCTCGGCGTCGTCCGGCAGCCGCAGCGCCCGGCCGTCGCTGCCCATGACGAACGTGACGACGGCTCTGGGGGTGAGCCGCCAGGCGGGCGGTCGCGGACCGGAGTCGTGGGCGGCGAGGAAGGCCAGTTCGACGGCGTACCGGTCCTCGGGCGGGACGATCTGACGGGTCGCGTCGGGCGCGAGGGCGGTGGTCATCGGCGGGATTCCTTCGGCGTGGTACGGACGGACGGCACGGTGGGGGTGCGGCCGGAGGCCGGAAGAGGAGCGGAGAAACGGACGTACGCCGACGCGGCAGTGGATGTCATCGGCGTCGCCCCCGTCGGTCGGCGCGGGTGGTCAGCTGCTCGTACGCGGGGGCGTCGCCCGCGCGGACGCGGTCCCAGGCACGCGTGAACAGCTCCGGCACCGGCACCAGCGGTATCGCACGCCGGTGGTCCGGAATCGGGTACAGCCCCTCTTTCCAGGTCTCCACCGGCAGTGCGGGCGACTTCAGGTCGCGCCAGCCGCACGGCAGGAAGAGTGTCCGTCCGGCGCGTGGCCGCTTGGCCTCCACCACCAGGTCCGTCGCGGCCAGCTCGGCGCGCGCCTTCTTCAGACGCGCGGGCTTCCAGCCGGTCCAGCGGGCGCAGTTGCGGTCCGTCGGATCCGGCAGGGCCAGCAGCTGGAGGTAGAGCGCGGCCGCGTCCTCGCCCAGCCCGTGCGCGGCGGCCACCTCGGTCACGAGCGCCGGCACGCTGACGGCCGCGTCCTGGGCGTACCCCGTGACGCCCTCGCCGTCGGCCACGACCGCACGGCCCAGCTCCTCCCCGAGCAGGGTGCGCAGCATGCGCAGGCCGTGGCCGCGCTGGGCACCCACCAGGCCTTCCAGCAGCCCGAACACCGCGTCGTCCGGCCCGGTGAGGCCGGCCGGCCGGACCAGGACCGTCTCGGTGTCGCGGTACGAGGGGCGCAGTACGAGTGCCTCGCCGACCCGGGTGCTGCCGTACGCGTCGGCGCCGCCGGTCGCGGGCAGCCCGTACAGCTTCCGCAGCTCCACCGCCGTGGTGCCGCCCTTCTCCGTGAACTCCACGTCCAGGCCGAGGATCAGCTCCGGGTCGGACATCCGGCGGCGCACCGCGGCGAGACCCTCCGGCAGAAGGGCACGCAACGGGTGGCCGTACGGCAGGACGTAGGCCAGTGCGGAGAGTGCGCCGACGGCGCCCGCCAGGGCGTAGCCGCTCGGTATCGCCTGCGGGTCCTCCGGGACGAGGTTGCCGTCCTTGTCCGGGCGCAGGACCGTGGTGCGGCTCAGCCACGGTGTGCGGGACGGGTTGAGCACGTCCTGGGCGCCTGCGGCCCCCATACCGGCGAGTTCGGCGCAGAGGTCCTCCGGCAGGCGGACCAGGGAGCCGAACCGCTCGGCCCACTCCCGTCCCGCCGCCTGCGTGTCCGGTCCCGTCGTCCACAGCGCGGCCGGGTCCTCCGGCAGCAGCGCGCCCATGAGCGCCGCCACCGGCGCCATGGTCAGCCCCTGGAGCAGCGCGGCGCCGAACTCCCGCTGCCGGGGCTTCAGTCCGAGGAGACCGAGGGCCTCGGCGCCGGGCTCCTGGGGCAGCCCGGCGAGCAGCACGGTGGACTGCAGCGGGCCCAGCGCGCCACCGGTCGCCGCCATCAGCGCCTCGGGTGCCGAGAGCTGCCAGGGCGCCGCGCCCTTGTCCCGGACGAGGCGGGTGACGGTGGTCAGGTCCTCGGCGGAGATCGTAGGGGCGTACCGGGTCCCCCGCTCCAGCGTGAAGTGCGCGACCGCGCCGAACGCACCGGACGGATCGTGGTCCAGCGCCAGCCACTTGACCCGCTCGCGCTGGACGTCGGCCGCCTGGGAGCCGAGGATCACCACCGTGCGCCCGGCCCGGCGCAGCACCTGCCCGGTGCGCTGCTGCTGTTCCTTCTGCGGCTCGCTCAGCACGACCTCGCGCAGCGTGTCCCCGGCCGAGACGAGCGGTCCCTCGGCCAGGGCCTCCGCCAGCAACAGCAGCGGCTCCCGCTGGGCGTCGGTCAGCGCGGGCGAGGCGGACCGGTACAGCAGGGCTCGCAGGGTGCCCAGGACAGGCGGCCACACCATGCCGATCGCCGGGACCGTGTGCTCCTCGCTGGTCCAGCCGTCGGTGAGGGCGCCGACGCGGGCCAGGCCGGGCAGCGGCATGCCGTCGGCGGGCTTCCCGGACAGCACGTGGTTCACCGCGCGGATCTGGCGGAGCACGCTCCACTGCGTGCCGTACCACCAGCCGTGCAGACCGGCGACCCCGGCCAGGGCGTCGTACACGGCGCGGTCGTCGCCGTGCTCGGGGCTGTAGTCGGCGAACATGCCCTCGGTCCGGCTGCGCGGCTGTCGCGGCTTTTCCTTCGGGGGAGTCGCGAACGTGGTGGCGGACTCGGTGATGCGCAACGCCGACCGGACCAGACAGGCGACGCCGATACGCAGCCGCTCGTCGGTCAGGTCCGCGAGGGCGTGCTCCACGGCCTTCACGGCGACGGCGTCGGCGGTCGGCAGGGCGGCCCTGGCCGCTTCGTCCGATCCGGCCGCCTTCAGCGCTTCCTGACGGACCGCCAGTGCCTCGGCCGTGACCCGCAACAGCTCCGCGGCCTGCTCGTCGGACAGGGCGCGCAGCACCGCCGAGCCCCGCTCGTCGCGCGGACGCAGCGCGTGCCAGAAGGGCAGCGGGGGCACGAGCCGGGTGCCGGCGGCGTACTCACCGCCACGGTCGTCGTTCGGTGTCAGCCGGCCCAGCAGACCGGTGGGCGAGGTGTCGTCGCCCGCGTACAGCCCGATCGTGCCACCCAACTGCGCACGGTGGCTGCCCAGTTGGGCGACGGCCGGCTCGGCGCCGCCGGGCAGTCGCAGCGCGCCGAGGGGAACGGCCATCCCCTCGCCGTCGCCCACCGCGAACGACACGGTCCGCCCGTCCGGTGTTCCGGCCGTTCGGCGCTCCTCGGCACCCTCGCCCTCCTTGCGCACCCAGCGCCCCAGCACCGTGCCGTCGGTGCCGAACGGGCTGTGCTCCAGGCCCGGTTGCATCGGCAGGACCTCGCACACGGCGGGCAGCAGCTCGGTGTCCTCGCGGACGGCCGAGCCCAGCAGCGCGGGCAGGGACGCGCGGCCGTGCGTCCCGGTGACCGGGTCGTACTCCAGCCACACCGTCTGCCGGCCCTGCCGCCCCTGGCGCCACAGGGTGGTGCCGTCGCCGATGACCGCACGGCACGTCGGCAGGTCCGTGTCACCGGCGTGCAGGGTCCGGCCGCCCGTGGCGCGTCCGCCGCCGGCCAGCGGGATCGACGGGACGACCGTCTCCTGACCGGACCACCAGGAGGGCAGCTGCTCGCCGCCCAGCTCGAACACCTCGGCGGGCCGGGCCGACCAGTAGCCGAACTGCTTGCTGCCGTGCCGCCACATCACGAGCAGTTCGCCGTCCACGTACCGAAAGCGGGGGCGCTGCCAGCGGTCCAGGTCATGGGGCAGCCGCAGGTCGTGGTCGAGCAGGATCCGGTCCGGGCCGACGACGACCGCCTTCCGCCCACGGCACAGGACCAGCGCGGGCCAGGCCTCGTGGACGGCCAGCGAGTTGTCCGCGTCCTTGCGGTTCTGGCCGTCGAGCAGGGTCAGCGCCTCGTCGAGGGCGGGCCAGCCCAGCTCGTCGAAGATGCCGGACCGAATCGTACGGCCGAGCAGCGGTGCCACCTCGCGGGCGGTCACCCGGGCCACCGCGTCCGGCGCGACCTCGGCGGCGATCACCCGGAAGGGACGCAACCGGTCCAGCGCGGTGCGGGCGCCGGGCAGGCCCGCCGCGCGCACATAGTCGCCGGCCGCCTCGTCCAGCCACTCCCGCAGCACCCCGGAGAGCACCGGATGAGCGGCAACCGACTTCAGCAGCTCGCTGCCGCGCTGATGGCCGCCGACCTTGTCCACGGCCTGGTGCAGCAGACGCCGCAGCCGCGGGTCGGCCGCGACGGCCGCCAGGTCACGGCCGCCCGCGCGGGTGTCCAGCAGCCACTCGGGCAGCGGCAGATACACACGGACGTCGGCGTCCGGCAGCGACAGCGGGACGTGCTCGGCCGCGCACAGGTCCAGCAGGTCGAGGTCGGCTCCGGCGTGCCAGCGGCCGGTGCACAGGTCCACCGGACGGCCGGCGGAACGCAGCAGCGGAGCCATGCGCTCGACCAGCGCGAGCGTGGCCGGGCAGCGGCGGGAGTACGAGCCGCCGTGCTTGCGGAAGGAGGCCCAGCGGGTCAGCCAGTCCGCCGGATCGGCGCCGTACTCGGCCGCCGCCCGCTCGTCCGTCAGCAGACGGTCGGCCCCGGTCTCGGCGAGCAGGGCCAGCCAGAACTCCTCGTCCTCGCTCTCCCGGCCGAGCCCGACGGGCATGATCTCCAGCAGCCGGAGCCGGATCTGCGGCCGCTGCTCGGCGAGGACCGCGAGGACGGCGCGGTAGGCGGTCCAGAAGGAGCGCGGCGCGCGGACCGCGGCGGGGGAGGCGATCAGGTCGGCGACCAGCGCGCACTCCTCGGTGACCCGGTCCAGGCCGGCCGCCTTGATCTGGCCGCGCGCGTCCTGCGGCAGCGAGGCGTACGGCGGCATACCGGCCGCACAGCGCTCCACGATCAGCTGCCGGAACTGCGCCCAGGCCGCGGCCGGTTCGAGCCGCCCGGCCAGGTCCCGCACATGCTCCCTGAGCGCCTTCACGGTCAGCGCCCCGGCGAAGGCGAACTCCAGGAAGACCGCGCGCTGGCGTTCCTCGTCCACCGTGAGCGCGTGCACCCGCTCGGCCTCGCGGGCCTTGCCGAAGAACGCGGCGGCGTATGTGGTGTTCTCGTGCTCCAGGAAGACCCGCGCGGCCTGTTCGTGGAACGTCGGCAGGAAGTGCGGGACGGCCCGGCCCAGCCGCTCGCCGAGCGCCTCGAAGCCCTCCTTGGCGGTACCCGGGCGGGACTTGGCCTGCCGGGCCAGCCGCTCGACGTCCTTCACCAGGGCGAGCGCGTGATGCCCGTTGGCCGGGTCGTTGACCAGCGCCCAGGCCGGGAAGCCGAGCGTCTCGCGGCGCACCTGGCCGACCTCCGGCGCCTCGGGCGCACGGGCGAGACCCAGGAACTCCAGCGCCAGGTCCTCCGCCTCGCCCAGCGTGCCCGGAACCAGCCGGACCACCTGCCGGCCGTCGAGGGCGGGGTGCGTGTACGTGCGGACGGTGAGGCTGTCGGCGTCCTCGCGCGCGGTGCTGCCCACCGGCAGGACGGCGCCGGAGTCCAGCAGTGCGGCCACCGTGGTCTCGTCGTACGTCATGCCGCCCGCTCCTCGTCCTCGATGTCCCGCCCCGCGTACAGCGCGGCCGCCATGCGCATGCCCTCCGACCAGGCCACCGGCCCGACCTGACCCAGCCTCAGGACCCGCCCGGCCGGGTCGGACCAGGCCAGCGGGCCCGTCTCGGTCTCCGACCAGCCGTCGTAGTCCCCGATCCACACGCGGGCCTCGACACTGCGGCCGTCCTCCAGGACCGGGCACACGGCATAGCCGCCGCGCACCCGGTAGCCGAGCTGGGTGGCCCGGCCGTGCAGGAAGCGCAGCTCCTTGAACGAGCCGCCGGCGTACTCCTCGACCTGGGTCGCCTCGGTGTCGAGCGCGGCCGGGCGGCTCCAGACCTCGCGGAAGAGCTGCTGCGCGCCCTGCTCGACGCCCAGCTCGACGGCGAACTCCCGCAACTCCTCCAGGTCTTCGAGGAGCACCGGGTGCGGGATCCGGACGAGGTCCGGGGCGATGCGGACGGTGTCGCCGTCGAGGTCGACCAGGCCCAGGCCGCGCTCGGGGTCGGCGTCCCGCAGGAAGCCGGCGACCTGCCCGTCGGCGCCGGTGACGACGAGGTCGCGCAGCGCGGCCTGCCACGCGGGGTCGGGCCACACGCGCGTGACGACGGAGAGCGGCACCGGCAGCGAACGCACCATCCACCGCTCGGCATCAGCCAGACACTGCCGCTCGTGCCGCTCCAGCCACTCGACGAGCTGCCTGAGGCCCACCACCGCCGGATCGTCGGCGATCTTCGGCGGCACCGACTTCAGCTGCCGCCCGGACCCGTTGCGGCACACCACCTTCCCGCCGTCGAGGGCGACCTCGTAGTCACCGGCCGACACCCACCCCATACGTGCCTCCCGCACCCCAATGATCAAGTGACGGGAACTCTAGGGCAGCCCACTGACAACGCCCCCCGGAGGCCGGAGGGCGTTGTGGACGAACGGAGGAGAGTGCCGGAGCGGGGATCGGACGGGGTGGATCAGTCGCGCTCGGCGGCGCGCTGCTCCTTCTCCTTCTTCACCTGCTTGACCCGCGCGGCCTCCTTGCGGACCTCGACCTGGGTCGCGCGCTCCTTCTCCAGCCACTCCGGCTGCTCCTGCTTGAGCGCCTCGATCTGCTCGGTGGTCAGCGGTTCGGTGACTCCGCCGCGTGCGAGGCCCGCGATGGACACGCCGAGCTTCGCGGCGACCACCGGACGCGGGTGCGGGCCGTTGCGCCGCAGCTCGCTCAGCCACTCCGGCGGGTTCGCCTGCAGCTCGTTCAGCTCGGCGCGCGTGACGACGCCCTCCTGGAACGAGGCGGGGGTGGCGGGGAGGTACACACCCAGCTTCTTCGCCGCGGTCGCGGGCTTCATCGACTGGGTGCTCTGCTGCGAACTCATGAGGCCAAGGGTATCGGCCGTGTGCCGGACCGCCGACCACGGCCGGTAACCTGGCCTGGTGACAGGCTCGGAGGAATCACCGTCGTTCCGGCTCGCGTACGTACCCGGAGTGACCCCCGCCAAATGGGTGAGGATCTGGAACGAGCGCCTGCCGGACGTCCCGCTCACCCTCGTCCAGGTCCCGGCCGCTCAGGTGCCCGAAGCGCTGCGGGCGGGCGAGGCCGACGCGGCGTTCGTACGGCTCCCCGTGGACCGTACGTACTTCAGCGCCATCCCCCTCTACACCGAGACCACGGTGGTCGTGGTCCCCAAGGACCACCTGATCACGGCCGCGGAGGAGGTGACCCTCGCCGACCTCTCGGAGGAGGTGCTCTTCCACCCCCTGGACGACGTCTTCGAGTGGGACAGCCCGCCCGGCGAGCCCGCCTTCGAGCGCCCCGCGACGACACCGGACGCGATCGAGCTGGTGGCGGCGAACGTCGGCCTCCTGGTCGTCCCGCAGTCCCTGGCCCGCCTCTACCACCGCAAGGACCTCGCCTACCGCCCGGTCACCGACGCCCCCCAGTCCAGCGTCGCCCTGTCCTGGCCGGAGGCGGCCACCACCGACCTGGTGGAGGACTTCATCGGCATCGTCCGCGGCCGCACCGTCAACAGCACCCGGGGCCGCGCCAAGGCTCCGGCCGAGCAGGATCAGGGACGTCCTGAACCGAAGGGCACCAAGCAGAAGCCGGCAGCGAAGTCCACGGGTCGCAATCCCCGCGCCCGGGCAGCGGGGGCCAAGCAGGCTCCCAAGCAGGCCCCGAAGCGGGGCAAGCCACGCCGGAGGTCGTGAGCACCGGGCCACCGGCCCCGGCCCCGGCCGCACCGGCTCCGGCTCCGACGCTTCTACGCCTCCTGCCGTGCTGCCTCCCGTTTCCGCTCCGATTGTGGATGGGACCGGCGTTCGCGCAGGTCGGCGAAGGCCAGGCAGAGGGCCAGCAGGATGATGGCGATGGAGGTGAGGAGGCCGTACTGCAACGCGGTGGCGGGGCTCGCGTGATTGGCCAGGTGGGCGAAGTACACCGAGCCCACCGCGGCGACACCGGCCGCCGAACCGATGCGCTGCGCGGTCTGCAGCACCCCGCCCGCCGCTCCGCCCCGCCGCACGGGCACGAGGGACAGCGTGAGGGTGGTGTTCGGGGAGATGGTCAGGCCGGAGCCGACGCCCGCGACGAGCAGCGGAAGCGCGGCCGCCCAGGCCACACTCCGCCCCGGTACCCAGTGCACGGCCGCGACGACGCCGAGCATCCCCACCGCCACCGTGCACAGCCCGGCGATGACCAGCTTGCGTCCGAAACGCACCACCAGACGGCCGCCGGCCGCGGCACCCATCGCCGACCCCGCGGCGAAGGGCATGGACGACAGGCCGGCGGCGAGCGCGCCGTAGCCCAGGCCGTTCTGCAGGAACAGCGTGTAGACGAAGAACAGCGTCGTGAAGCCGCCGAAGTACACCAGGCTCAGCAGCGCGCCGAGCGAGAAGGAGCGCAGCGCGAAGAGCCGCAGGTCGACCAGTGGAGCCCGGTCGCGCCGCCCCTGGTGCCGCTCCCACGCCCAGAACGCGGCCAGCAGTCCGGCGCCGGCCGGGAGCAGGGCCCACTTCAGCCGCCCGTGCCACTGCTGTTCCTGCACCAGGGGCAGCAGCAGGGCGAGCACACCGGAGCCGAGGAGCAGGACGCCCGGCACGTCGAAGCACTCGCGCCTGCCCGGTGAGCCGGGGGAGCGGGGCAGCAGCCGCAGGCCCGCGCAGAAGACGGCCACCCCGATGGGCAGGTTGACGTAGAACACCCAGCGCCAGCCGTCGGGGCCGCCGGCCGCCTCGATCAGCAGACCGCCGGCCAGTGGGCCGACCGCCGTGGAGATGCCGATGGTGCTGCCCATCATGCCGAACGCGCGAGCCCGCTCCGCTCCCTGGAACATCTGCTGGATCAGCGCCGAGGTCTGCGGCGCGATCAGGCCCGCCGAGGCCCCCTGGACCAGTCGGAACAGCACCAGCCAGGTCGCCCCGGTGGACAGCCCGCAGGCCGCCGAGGCGAGCGTGAACAGGGCGAGTCCGGTCAGGAAGGCCTGGCGCCGTCCGCGCAGGTCACCGAGCCGTCCCGCCGGGACCAGGGTCAGGCCGAGGGCGAGGGCGTATCCGGACATCACCCATGACAGGTCGGCCGTGGTGGCGCTCAGTCCGCGCTCCATCGAGGGCAGGGCCACGTTCACGATCGACGTGTCGAGCAAGGTCATGAAGGCCGCGGTCAGACAGACGGCGAGCGCTTTCCACCGTCGGTCGAGCTGGGCCGGCCCGGCCCGGTCTGTGGTCATGTGATCACGCTAGGCAGCCACCGTGCCCCGCGCACGGCGGGGACGCCCCCTGGCCGAACAGGACGCCCGCACGTCACGTACGACCTCTTCGGCGCTGTCGCCGGCACCTCCGCGCCGCCCGCCCGTTCCAGCGGCCCACTGGGCGACCCGCACGTCCACGAGGTCCCCGCCGTGCGCGCGAAGCGGCCCCTTGCTCCGGAAGAGTGCCCGGCCCGCACCGCGTCGAGACCGGTCGAGAGGACCGCCCGCGGCCGGAACGGTATGCTCTCCCGGCCGCCGCGCGCGACGGCACCGCCGGTCGTGGGTGCGGCCGGAGGAGCGTCAACGGGACTGGTGACGGCGGGTGTTGCTCAGGCGGATGCCCTGCGCAGCCACATGTACTCCGACTGTGCCGTGAAGCCGGTCCGGCCGCCGCGTAGCAGCAGGCTTGCGGTGGCGAACTCGGGTGCGCCGGCCTGTGCGGTCACGTACGGGATCGCGATGCACCCCATGTCGGCCGCGTGGGCGGCGGCCGCGCCCGGTGCCGCGTCCTCCAGGACGAACAGTGTCCGGGGTCGGCGCCGAGTCGCCGGGGCGCTTCCATGAAGACGTCCGGGGCGGGCTTGCCGTGCGGGACCTCCTCGGCCGCGACCACCGTGCGCAGGAACGCGTCCAGGCCGGTGCCCGCCAGGATCGCTTCGACGGCCTCCGGCGAGGAGCCCGAGGCGACCGCCATCGGCACGCCCTCGGCGGCCAGCAGCTCGACGAACCTGCGCATCTCCGGGTACGCGCGCGTGGCCGTGCGGGCCAGTGCCCCATAGCGACGGTTCGTCGCGGCCGGCAGTTCGTCCACCGAGGCGCGCAGGCCGTAGTGTTCCCGCCGGCGGGTCACCGTCTCCAGGGTGCTGACACCGACGTGGCCCTCATGGTCCGCCCAGGTGAGGTCTGTCCAGCATGCCGAGGCCGGGAAGTCAGGCGCGGACCGCCCGGCCCACCGACTCCACCAGGGGCAGCAGCCGGTGCGGGACGCGCTCGCGCAGCGCCACCTCGGTGCGGGTGCGCACCACGCCCGGCAGGCTGATCAGCTTCTGGATGACATCCTCCAGATGGGCGTTGTCCCGGCCCACCACGCGGGCGAGCAGGTCGCCGCCGCCCGTGATCGAGAACGCCTCCACGATCTCCGGTACGGCGGCCAGCGCGTCCCCCACGTCGTCCAGATGACCTTGGGTGACCTCGATGTGCACGAACGCCAACACCGGATGGCCGAGGGCGGCGGGGGAGAGGGAGGGGCCGGTGCCGGTGATCACACCGTCCCGCTCCATGCGCTCCAGCCGGGCCTGGAGCGTGCCACGGGCCACGCCGAGAATGCGGGCGTACTCGCGCACGCTGGTGCGCGGCTGCTCCAGGAGCAGTCGCAGGATGCGGGTGTCGAGTTCGTCCACGGCCATGATGCACGACTGTACCAATGGCTCAGCGAGCGCGCGCCCGGGTATGCCGCCCCACCTGGTCCGTTGGCATTCCGGCTGGCGTCGGTGCAGGCGCCGCTCTGGGCCATTGGCTCAGCGATTCGAATCACACTTGAGCCACTGACCTCGGTGATGCTCTTATGGACATGTCGATGGCGCTGCGGGTCCCCGCGGCGCCTTTTCTGTGCCGGTGTTCCATGGGGAGGGCAGCAGTGCTGAAGAGGATGTTCGTGGCTCCGGACCCGGGCCGGGCGCGGTTGCGCTTCGCCGCGCGGGCCGTCCTCGGCATCGGCCTGGCGGTCGTGGTCTGCCTGCTCGCCGGACACTCCCTCGTCGGCGCGGTCACCGGCGGGCTCGCCGCCCTGCTCACCCTGTTCACCGTCACCGACCCGACCGTGCGCGGACAGGCGGTCACCACCGCGCTGCTGCCCGCCGTGGGCGTCCCGGTACTCGCCGCCGCGGCCGAGCTGCACGACGTCCCCGTCGCGCGCGACCTCGCCTTCCTGGCCGTCGTCGGCGCCGGGGTGTACGCGCGCCGCTGGGGCCCGCGCGGGCACAGCCTCGGCGTATTCGCCTTCATGACCTTCTTCGTGGCCCAGTTCCTGCACGCCACCCCGGCGCAGCTGCCCGAGCTGTACGTCGCCGTGCTGCTGTCCGTGCTCAGCGCGGCCGTGGTGCGGTTCGGGTTGTGGTGCTACGAGCGCCGGCTGCCCCCGGCCGCCGTACCTTCCCCCACTCTCGGCTCCGCTCGAGCGGGGGGACCCGCATCGCTCGCCGGGAGCGGCCTGGCCCGGGTGACCACGCGGCAGGCCGTGCAGGCGACCGCGGGCGCGGGCTTCGCGCTGGTCGTCGGCCAGCTGGTGTCCGGACAGCGCTGGTACTGGGCTGTCGGCGCGACCTGGTGGATCTTCGTCAACACCGCCTCGCGGGGCGAGACGCTGGTCCGCGGCTTCCGCCGGGTCCTCGGCACGCTGATCGGTATCGGCCTGGGCTTCCTCGTCGCCGTACCCCTGGACGGCGCGCCGGTCGCGACGGCCGTTCTCGTCGCCGTGGCCGTCTTCGGCATCTTCTACACGGCCGCCGTCTCCTACACCTGGATGATGCTCTGGGTGACCCTGCTCGCCGAACTGCTCTACGGCCTGCTCGGCGTCCTGAGCCCCGGCCTGCTCGCGCTGCGCGTGGCCGAGACCGGGGTGGGCGCGCTCGGCGCCGCGCTCGCCGTGCTGTTCGTCCTGCCGGTCACCACCCACGCCATCACGGACGCCTGGATCCAGCGCGCCCTGCGCTGCGTGCACGTCTGTACGGCCGAGGCCGCGGCCCGGCTCGCGGGCTCCCCGACCGCCGACCCGGCGCCGCACGTGGCCGAACTGGAGCAGCTGCTCGGCCGGGTCCGGCTCTCGGTGGCCCCGCTGGTGCACCCGCTGAACCCGATGCCGGCCCGCAAACGGCGCGCCCGCCGCGTGCTCGCGCTGCTCGACGACTGTGCCCGCGAGGTGCGCGGCCTGGTCGCGGTCGCGGCCGACCCCGAGGCCTCGCACGACGCCCGGCTGGCTGCGGCCTGCTGGCGCGTGGAGGCCGCGGTCGAGGCGCTGATCGAGGGCCGCGCCGAGCCCGTCCGCAGCCCCGCCGAGCCGCCCACCGAGCCGGCCCTGGCCCACCTGCACGGCCTGGAGCAAGCCCTCGCCGACCTGGCCGAGCCCCTCCGAGCACCGTCGGGGTCACGACCGGTGGATGCCTGAGACGGCTGAGGGAATGGGCGCCTGAGACGGCCGAGGGCATGGGTGCGTGAGACGGCCGAGGGAAGGCGAACGGCCGGCGATGGGTCTGCACCGGTGAGCGCAGCGGCCGGGCGGCTGGGCATCTGGGCGGCTGGTGGGGTCTGAGCCGGTGAGCGCGGGGGCGCGGCTGGTGGGGGCTGAGGCGCTCCGGCGCGGGGGCGCGGCCGCTGCGGGCCTGGGTGGGGGCGGTGTCACCCCAGGGCCATGGAAGGCGGTCGGTCTCAGGGCGCGGCTGTCCGTGGCTCTGGGCCGGTCATCGTCGTAGGGCATGGCTGTTAGGGGGATCCGCGCCAGCATCGCCAGAGGCGGGGCTGGCGCGGGCGTGATGCGGTGCTCGGCTGGAGACCGGGCGGGGAGGAGCGGCGGCAGGCAAGCCGTGCACTGCCCAGGACCCCACACGCCCGAACGAAAACGACCCCAGGCGCGTTCGCCGCCCTTGGTCTAGACCGGCTTGATCGACTGCTACCGTCGGCCTTGGACGGGCTCGACCGAGAGGGGACAGCGGTGGCACAGGGCGGCAGAGCCGGCAGGCGCCGGGCGTTCATCGGCTCGTTCACGGCGGCGGGCGGTCCCGGCCTGGTGACCGCCGAGGTCGCGCCGGACGGCGGCGCCCTCACTCTCGCCGCCGCCGCGAACGACGTACGCGACCCGTCCTATCTGGTCCTGTCGCCGGACGGGAGGACGCTCTATGCGGTCAGTGAGATCGCCGAGGGCGCCGTCGCCGCCTACCGTGTCGACGGCGACCGGCCGGAACTCGCCGGACCACCCGTACCGGTGGACGGCAGCGGACCGACCCACCTCGGCCTGTACGCGGGGCACGTGCTGACCGCGAACTACGGCTGCGGCAGTGTCACCGCCGTACCCCTGCGTCCGGACGGCGCGCTCGCCGCCAAGCCCTCCGGACGGCTCCAGCACAGCGGCTCCGGCCCGCACGACCGGCGTCAGCGCGGCCCGCACGCCCACCAGGTACAGGCCGACCCGAGCGGCCGATGGGCCGTGAGCGTCGACCTCGGCACGGACTCGGTGCGGGTCTGCACCCTCGCGGACGGCGCCCCCGCCCTGCATCGAGAGTTCGCCCTGCGCCCCGGCTCCGGCCCCCGCCATCTGGCCTTCCATCCGGACGGCGGGTACGCCTACGTCGTCAACGAACTCACCCCGACGGTGACCGTATGCCGCTGGGACGCCGAGGCGTGCTCCCTCAGGCCGCTGACCGAGGTCCCGGTGCTGCCCGGCGCCCCGGCAGGCGACGCCTATCCGTCCGGGATCGCGGTCTCGCCCGACGGCCGCTTCGTATGGACCGCCACCCGTGGCGAGGACGTCCTGTCGGTCCTCGCCGTCGAGGGCGGGGGACTCCGGCTGATCGGCACGGTGCCCTGCGGCGGACGCTGGCCGCGCGCGCTCACCGAGCACAACGGCTATCTCTATGCGGCCAACGAGCGTTCCGGCGATGTGACGTGGTTCGACGTGGACGAGGCGACGGGGCTGCCCCGCTACGACGGGTCGGTACAGATCCCCGCGGCCTCGTGCGTGGTCTTCGGCTGAGGCGCGACCCTCCGGGACTCACGGGACTCACCGGACATCCGGGCTTCCGGGGCGCGGCGCCGTCGGCCCAAGGCGCGGGGCAAGACGAAGGGCCCGCTCCGGAGTGGGGAGCGGGCCCTGTGTCGTACGGGTGCCGTGGGGTGCCGGCGTGTGGTCGGCTCGGGTCAGCGGACCGGCATGCCCTGCGGCTGCGGCGGCGCGATGCCCAGCGCCGTCGTGTACTTGGCGAGGGCGAGCTTGCCGATCGTCGGGTACGCGCCCAGCGCCTCGGCCGTGGCGCAGCCCGCCTCCTCGGCGGCCGCCGCCAGCAGCGCCGGGTCGATCTCCGGGCCGATCAGATACGGCGCCAGGGCCAGCTGCTGCGAGCCCGAGGAGCGCAGCTGTGCGGCGCCGGAGGCGATCGAACCCTCCTGGTCCAGGGCCGCCGCCATCACCGGTACGGCCAGGCGCGCGGCGAGCAGCATGCCGGTGATCCCGGCCGCCTGCACCGCCTCCTCGCCACCCACGGACGCCAGGATGATGCCGTCCGCGGCCGTGGCCACGGTGAACAGGCGCGCACGGTCGGCACGGGCCAGACCCGCCTCGGACAGCCGCACGTGCAGCGCCTCGGCGAGCAGCGGGTGCGGACCGAGGACGTCGGTCAGGTCGGCGGCGACCCGGCTGTCCATCACGGACTGGCGGATCTGCCGCAGCAGGGCGCTGTCCGGACCGGCCAGCAGCGGGACGACGACGGCGACCGGGCCGTCGGGCTCCTTGACCCCTTCGATGCCGACCGCGACGGCCTGCTCGTAACGGGCCGTCCGCTCGTCGGCGGCGCGCACCAGCACGGACCGGAGCGTGGGGAACTCGGCGTCGTCCCCGTCCAGGTACCCGATCCGGGCGTCCAGGCCGGGCAGCTCGGAGCGGGCGATGCTCACGACCTCCTCGGCGAGGGCGCGCGAGGCGGCGCTGGGCGCACCGGGCACCGCGAGGGCGAGCGCGGGCGCGCCCTCGGGAGCCACCAGCGGTTCCGGCCGGCGGTGCCGTCCGGGCTGGCGGGGTCGCGGCATTCGAACTGGCAGGCCGGACTCGGGTCCAGTGGGGGAGCTCATGGCGCCGCATGTTACTGGCTTCGGGGGTTCCCCCGTTCGGGGAGGGTGCAGGTGAGCGGTATCCGTCCTGTTTTGTCTGATGAGTTACGCAAGGAGAACGCGTGCACGACACATGTTCCGGGCACGTGCCGAGAACATGGGACGACAAAGGCTCCCCAAGGGGGAACAATCCGCTTTTGCGAGGAACTCAATCTCGTTGTACGGAGATCACATGGAGCATGGTCGGTTCACCCGGCAGGGTGAGCCGGTCGACCGCCAGGTCCGTCGCGATCCGTACCGAGCCGTGCAGCGGATCGCCCTCGGCCGGCACTTGCAGGGCGTGCGGCAGCCTGGCAGCCAGCTCCTCCCGCAGGGGTTCGAGGAGGGGGCCGCCCAGGCGGAGCAGCCCGCCGGTGAGCGCCACCGGGGGCGTCCCGGCCACCGGGCACACGGCCGCGGCGGACTCGGCCATGTGCCGCGCCGCGGCGCGCAGGATGCCCGCGGCGACCGGGTCGTGCGCGGCGCACGCGGCCACCTGGGGCGCGAACGACGCCAGTACGGCGGGCCGGTCGGAGCGGGGGTAGAGCTGCCCCGGCAGACCGCGCACCGGGCCGAACTGCTCCTCGGCACGGCTCAGCAGCGGTGCGGAGCCGCCGTCCCGGCTGTCGTGGGCGCGCAGCGCCGCCTCCAGGCCGGCCCGTCCGATCCAGGCGCCGCTGCCGCAGTCACCGAGCAGATGCCCCCAGCCGTCGGCCCGCCGCCAGGACGTCAGATCGGTGCCGACGGCGATCAGCCCGGTGCCCGCGGCGAGCACCGCGCCCGGCCGCGGCCCGAGGGCGCCGACATAGGCGGTGACGGCGTCGGCGGCGAGCGCCACGCGCCGTACGCCCAGCTCCCGGGCGAGGGCGCCGGGCAGTTCGGCGCGCAGGCCGTCGCCCAGGGAGGCGAACCCGGCGGCGCCGACGACGGCCGTGGCCGGCTCGCCCACTCCGGCCTCCGCGGCGCAGGCGCGGGCCAGCGGGACGAGCTGGGCCATCAGATGCTCGGGATCGATACCCCGCGCGCCCGTGCGGACCGGTTCCCGTGACTCCCGCTGGGCCGCGGGCGTCCGGCCCGGCACGCCGACGGCGACCCGGAGACCGGAGCCTCCGGAGTCCACCGCCAGATAGCCGGGGACGGTCACGGCAGTCGCCAGTCCACCGGCTGTCCGCCCTGCTGGACCAGCAGGTCATTGGCGCGGCTGAACGGGCGCGAGCCGAAGAAGCCGCGGTCGGCCGACATCGGCGAGGGATGCGCGGACTCCACCGCGGGCAGGCTGCCCAGTAGCGGCCGCAGATTGCGGGCGTCCCGGCCCCACAGGACGGACACCAGCGGCTTGCCGCGGGCCGCCAGCGCCCGGATCGCCTGCTCGGTGACCTCTTCCCAGCCCTTGCCGCGGTGGGCGCCCGGGCTGCGCGGCGCCGTGGTCAGCGCCCTGTTGAGCAGCAGGACGCCCTGCCGGGTCCACGGCGTGAGGTCGCCGTCGGCCGGCTGGGGCAGCCCCAGGTCGGTGTTCAGCTCGCGGAAGATGTTGATCAGGCTGGGCGGCAGCGGGCGTACCTCGGGCGCGACCGAGAACGACAGGCCCACCGCGTGCCCCGGGGTCGGATACGGGTCCTGACCGACGATCAGGACCCGTACGTCGTCGAACGGCTGCTGGAAGGCCCGCAGGACGTTGGGTCCGGCCGGGAGGTAGGTGCGTCCCGCGGCGATCTCCGCGCGCAGGAAGTCGCCCATCCCGGCGATCCGTCCGGCGACGGGTTCGAGGGCCTTCGCCCAGCCCGGTTCGACGATTTCATGCAAGGGTCGTGGTGCCACGGGCATCACCCTACTGCCGCACCCGGGCACGTGATCAACCGATGGCCGAAGGTCGGCGGAGGCGCCGCCTGCGGCCCGCACGCGTGTGTCAGCCGATCACCGCCGCCCGCACGCACAGCACGTCCGGCAGATGTGCGGCCAGCTGCTGCCAGCTGTCGCCGTCGTCGGCCGACGCGAACACCTCGCCGTTGCGGTTGCCGAAGTACACGCCCGCCGGGTCTGCGTCGTCCGTGTACAGGGCGTCGCGCAGCACCGTGCCGTAGTGATCCTCCTCCGGCAGGCCCTTGGAGAGCGGCTCCCAGGTGCGGCCCGCGTCCGTGGTGCGGAAGACCCGGCACCGGTGCTCGGCGGGCACCCGGTCCGCGTCGGCGTTGATCGGGAAGACGTACGCCGCGCCGGCCCGGTGCGGATGGGCGGCCACGGCGAAGCCGAACGTGGACGGCAGATCGGCGCCGATGTCGGTCCAGTGCGCGCCCGCGTCGTCGCTGCGGTACACCCCCCAGTGGTTCTGCAGATACAGCCGGTCCGGGTCGCCCGCGTCCTTGGCGATCTTGTGCACGCACTGGCCGAACTCCGGGTTCGGATCCGGCAGGAACACCGCGGACACCCCGGAGTTGGACGGCGCCCAGCTCGCGCCGCCGTCGGTGGAGCGGAACACCCCGGCCGTCGAGACGGCCACGGTCACCGCGGCGGGATCGCGGGCGTCCGTGATCACGGTGTGCAGGCCCTCACCGCCGCCGCCCGGCACCCACCGCGAGCGGGTCGGATGCTCCCACAGCGGTCTGACCAGCTCGAAGCTCTCGCCGCGGTCCTCCGAGCGGTACAGCGCCGCCGGTTCCGTGCCCGCGTAGACCACGCCGGGCTCGGCGGCGGCCGGGTGCAGCTGCCAGACGCGCTCCAGGGAGGCGCCGGTGTCCTTGGGGAACTTGACGGCCGGCCGCGGCGGTTCGGTCCAGGTGCGGCCGAGGTCGTCGGAGTGGAAGACCGACGGGCCCCAGTGGGCGCTGTCGCCGCCCGCCAGCAGGCGCGGCCGGTCCTGCCGGGTGTCGATCGCGACCGAGTAGACGGCCTGTGCGTTGAAATACGGGGCGTCGTCGAACTCCCAGGCGTCGCGGCCCTTTCGACGCCCGATGAACAGGCCCTTGCGGGTGCCCACCGCCAGCAGTACCTCGGTCATGCCGATCACCTCCGGGACGCCTTCGTCCAGGTAGTCGTGAGACAGGTAGTCGTCGGTTATCGGCCAGTCTGCACCCCACCACTGACACTCTGCCCTGGACCGCGCGTTCTCGCAGGTCACAGAGGTGTCGTCGGGATCTGACGCAGATCGTCCACGGCCCGTTGCGGCATGCGCCTGCGCGAAGGCGGGCTCTCGTGCGAGGGTCGAGGGAACGGCTCCGTGAGCAACGGGGCGACCTCCCGCGTATGGGAGGGCGTTCCGGCCGGTCGGTGCGCTCGTGAGGAGGATGCCTTTGAAGGCGTTCCGTGGTCCGAAGGTGTGGCTGTGGCGCTGGCGGCGGAATCCGCTCAGACGCCGGGCCGACGTGCTGGAGGCGTGGGTGGTGCTCGGCGCCTGGCTGCTGACCGTCCTCGCGGGGGTCGCGGCCGGTCTCGTGGCGGCCCGGTCGGTGGAGCACGGACTCGCGCAGGAGCGGGCGGACTGGCGTCCTGTCGTGGCCCGCGTCGTGGGACGGGCGCCCGGAACCTCCCCTGCGCACGGCCACAGCTCCGCCGGTGAACGGGTCTGGGCCAAGGTCCGGTGGACCGTGGCCGACGGCTCCGCCCACACCGGACAGGTCCGGGTGCGGCCCGGCGGCAAGGCCGGTACGCCGGTCACCGTCTGGACCGACCCGCAGGGCCGGCTCGTCGGTCGTCCCACCTCCGTCTCCGAGGCCGCCTTCCGCGGCGCCCTGATCGGCTGCCTGGTGGGTGTCGGTGCGGCGGCCGTCCCCTTCGTCGGCGGCCTCGCCCTGCGCGGCCGTCTGGAACGGCGCCGCATGAACGCCTGGGACACGGAATGGGCGCGGCTCGGACCACAATGGGGCGGATGGTCCGATCATGGCCGGAGATCCGGCTGAGGTGAGGCCCACGGCCGCGGGTCTCGCCGAGTGCCGCGGCCGGAGGTGCGGCCGAGCCCCGTCGTATGCCCGGCGGCGGCCTGCTCCGCGCGGGCGCGAGAGGCCGACCTGGTCCTTGTGGGCTGACGAGTTCCCGGCGCGCGGTGAACAGCCGCGTACCCCGAACTCCCTTGCCCGGGCCGGTGTCTGCTCTGTTGTAGCCCTTACATCGCCGCAAGCGCCTTCCGGCACGCTCTCAGCAGCGCCTCGTCCTCCGGGATGCCCCGGCCGCCGAATCCGCCCGTGTGGGCCTGGTGGCGGCGCGGGTTGGTCAGTTCCGCCACCACCAGGTGCTGCAGCGGCGCGGCGGCCGGGCCCATCGCCGTGAGGCAGCGGGCGATCTGGCCGCGGGTGCGCGGGTCCTCGGCCCAGGCCGACCGGAACACGGGCAGGACCGGCTCCGGATCCGCTTCGATGCGCCACAGCGCGCACGCGGCCGCCACCCCCTCCCGCGCAGGCCACGACCGGGCCGTCCGGCGCAGCGCGGGCAGCGCGGCACGCGCGGCCGGACCCAGTCTGCCGAGCTGCCCGGCGGCCAGACACCGGTTCGAGGCATCACCGTGGGCCAACTCCCGCTGCAGCACGGGCAGGACGACCGAGGTGTCCCGCTGCGCCGACCAGAGCGCGCCGGCCGCGGCGGCGGCGTGCCGGGTGTGCAGCAGCGCGAGGAGCGCCCGGGTCGCCTGAGCGGCGGCGCCCAAGGTCTCCAGCGTCCCGATGGCCCGGCCCGCGACCGCGTCCCGTCCCCCCAGCCCGTCGGCGGCGCCCGACAGCAGCCGCAGCACCTCCGGAACCGCGTCCTCGTCCCCGACAGCCGCGATCGCGGCCAGCAGCGGGGCGGCCAGCCGGGCGGCGGAGGGGGCGGCCAGAGGGATCCGGCCGAGCCGGTTCCGTAGCGCCGGGGCGAGCGGGGCCGCCGCGGCTCCCAGGTGGGCCAGTTCGAACCCCAGGTCCACCGGCGCGGCCGGGCCGGCCAGCAGCTGGGCCAGGGCTGTGACCGCACGCGGATCGCCGCTCCTGGCCAGCGCCTTGAGCGGGCCGCCCAGCGTGGGGGAGTCGCGCTCGAAGCGGTGCGTCCACAGGTCGGGCCGGGCACACACCAGCGCGTGCAGGGCGTCCGCCGCGGGAGCGGCCGATGTGAACAGCTCCGCCAGGACCGCCACCGCCGCGTCCTGCAACCGGTCCTGCTCCGCGCCCAGTTGGGTGCCGAGCAGCCGGACCGTTCTGCTGTGGTCGCCGCGCCAGCCGCGCAGCAGCGCCCCCGCCATCCACACCGCGTTGCACCGGTCCACCGGGTCGGGACTGGTCAACTGCCCGCTGAGCAGCGCGGTCCGGTCCTCGACGCGGTCGCCGAGCGCGGTGTGCACCGTGCGCAGCAGCCGGGAGCCCTCCTCGTCGGACGGGCGCAGCCGCCGCAGGCGCCCGACGAGGGTGTGGGCGGCGGAGGGATCCGGCATCCGGGCGCGTTGCGCCGAGCGCTCCCGCAGGAGCCGGACCGCCGTCGGCACCGGATCGGCGGGCAGCCGGGCGGGCGCGACAAGTGCGAGCTGCCCGAGGGCGGCGAGCCGCAGCCCCGGCGGGTACGGCGGCGCGCTCTGCTCGGCCAGGAGGCCCACCGCGCCGTCGGCGTGCACGGGATAACGGCGGACGAACAGGCCGAGCGCCTCCGTGAGGGCGAGCAGCACGCGGTCGTCCCGCTCGGCCCGCAGCCGCTGCCGCAACAGGCCCAGCACCCGCGCGGGCGCGGTCGGGAAGTGCACGAGGGCCCGGGCGGTCGCCCGGCGCACCGCGGAGTCCGGGTCCTCGGCGAGCCGGACGAAGACCTCGGCACCCGCGCCCACCGCCTCCCGTGCGCGCGGGTCCCCGTCCGCGCTCTCGGCGCCGATGCCGATCAGCAGTTCCACGATGCCGCCCCGGTCCGGCAGCTCCTCGCGGGCCACGAGCGAGAGCAGGAAGGGGACGCAGGCCAGCGTCGAGTCGTACACATACCCCTGGTGGTGCAGTGCGCCGTACATCCCGTCGAGCGCGGTCGCCCGCTCGGCGGTGTCCGCGGAGGCCAGGGCCCGTAACCATCCGGGCACGTCCTCCGCGCTGCCGTGCGCGTGCTGCAGCGAGGCCCAGTCCACCTCGTCGATCCCCGTGAACACGTTGTCCTCCCCAGACGAGTGCCACCTGATCGCGAGTGTGCACCACGGCACTGACAACGGTGCGGAACCGCGCGCTGACTGTGTGCGATCCGTCGGCTGTCACCGGCCAGGGCGCGAGCGGCCCGTACCGGGTCGGCGGGAGGAGCGCCCGGGGCTCGTACTCGCCCCGGGCAGGGGTCAGTTCAGGCCGGGCAGCGCGCGTTCCAGGATCGTGTCGAGGCCGGCTCCGGCGGGCAGGGTGCCGAACGCGTGCCCCCAGTCGCCGCCCAGCCGGCTCGCGCAGAAGGCGTCCGCGACCGGGTGCGGGGCGTGCCGGACCAGCAGCGAGGCCTGCAGGGCGAGGGCCATCCGCTCGACCAGCCGCCGCGCGCCGACCTGGTCGGTTTCGGTCAACTGGCCCTTGAGCGCGGCCACGGCCGCGTCCAGGCGGGTGTCCGCCCCGCGCGCGAGGGCGAGTTCCGCGAACAGGGCCTCGGCAGTGGCCGGTTCGCGGCCGAGGGCGCGCAGCACGTCCAGCGCGTTGACGTTGCCGGAGCCCTCCCAGATCGACAGCAGCGGAGCCTCCCGGTAGTGCCGGGGCATGCCGGAGTCCTCGACGTAGCCGTTGCCGCCCAGGCACTCCAGCGCCTCCGCGGTGAACGCCGGGCCCCGCTTGGTGACCCAGTACTTGCCGACGGCGGTGGCGATCCGCCGGAAGGCCTGCTCCCCGGCGTCCCCGCGCACCGCCCGGTCGGCCGCACCGGCCAGCCGCAGCGTGAGCGTCGTCGCCGCCTCCGACTCCAGCGCCAGATCGGCCAGGACGTTGCGCATCAGCGGCTGCTCGGCGAGACGTGCGCCGAACGCGCTGCGGTACCGGGCGTGATGGCCCGCCTCGACCAGGGTCTTGCGCATCAGCGTCGCGGAGGACATCACACAGTCCAGCCGGGTGCAGTTGACCATCTCGATGATGGTCTTCACACCCCGCCCCTCAGGGCCCACCACCCAGGCCACGGTCCGGTCGAACTCCGGCTCCGAGGACGCGTTGGAGCGGTTGCCCAGCTTGTCCTTCAGGCGCTGGATGCGGAAGGTGTTGCGGCTGCCGTCCGGCAGCACGCGCGGCACGAGGAAGCACGACAGGCCCCCCGGGGCCTGCGCGAGCACCAGGAAGACGTCGCACATCGGCGCCGACGTGAACCACTTGTGGCCGCGCAGGGTGTACACCCCGGGCTCACCGGTGGGCGTGGCCACGGTGGTGTTCGTGCGGACGTCCGACCCGCCCTGCTTCTCGGTCATGCCCATCCCCGCGAGCAGGCCCGGCTTCTCGGTGGGCACGCGCAGTTCCGGGTCGTACTCCCGGCTGGTGAGCAGCGGTTCGTAAACCTTGGCCAGATCCGGCTGTGCGCGCAGTGCGGGCACGGCGGCGTACGTCATCGACGTCGGGCAGCCGTGCCCGGCCTCCGTGTGCCCCCACACCAGTCCGCCCGCCGTACGGGCCACATGGGCGCCGGGTCGCTCGTCCGCCCACGGCGCCCCGGCCAGCCCCTCGGCGACCGCCGTCCGCATCAGGTGGTGCCAACTGGGGTGGAACTCCACCTCGTCGACCCGGTGGCCGTAACGGTCATGGGTGCGCAGGACCGGCTCGTACCGGTTCGCCAGCTCGCCCCACTCCTGCGCCTCCGCGCTCCCGGCGCGCGCCCCCAGCCGCCGGATGCCGTCCTCGGCCCACCCGGCGCCCTCCCGGCGCAACCCCTCCAGCAGGGCCGCGTCGGCGGAGGCGTCGTACGGAGCCAGGGGCGGGGGCTGGTTGGTGACGTCGTGGGTGGCGTACTGAGACTGAGGTTGCGGCGGCACCTGTGACTGCGACTGTGCGGGAATCGAGACCATGTGAGCATGTTGCACTCTCCGTGCGGCTGTAACAATAGTGCAACAACAAGGCGGCACGTACAGTACGTGCCCATGCGCATGAACGTCTCGCCCGAACCGGAGGAGGCAGGCCTGCGGCCGCTGTCCGCGCGATCGGTCGTGCTGAGCCTCCTCCTCGGCGCGCACCCGGCGGAGCTGCCGGTGAAGGACCTGGTCCGGCTGGTGGAGCCCTTCGGCGTCGGCGGCTCCACGCTGCGGGCCGCGCTGAGCCGGATGGTGACGGCCGGGGACCTCCGCCGCACCGACGCCGTCTACCGGCTCAGCGACCGGCTGCTGGCCCGTCAGCGGCGCCAGGACGAGGCACTGCACCCCGGCACGCGCGCGTGGAGCGGCGACTGGGAGATGGTGGTGATCACGGCGACCGGCCGCGGCCCCGCCGAACGCGCCGATCTGCGCGCCCGGTTGACCGCCCTGCGCCTCGCCGAACTCCGCGAGGGCGTGTGGCTGCGCCCGGCCAACCTCGACCGCGCCCTGCCGGACACGCTGAACCCCGTCACCCGGACCTACGCCGCGCGCCCCGACGAGCCCGCCTCCGACCTGGTCGCCCGGCTATGGCTCCTGGACGCCTGGGCGGCCACCGCCCGGATGCTGCTCTCCCGCACGTCGGCCGCCCGGACCCCGGCCGACCGCCTCACCGCCTACGCCGCGGCCGTACGCCACCTGCTCACCGACCCGGTCCTGCCGCCCGGACTCCTCCCCGCCGACTGGCCGGGCGAGGCCCTGCGCACCGCCTACGCCGGCTACCAACGGGAGTTGGCCGCGTCGGTGGGGCGAAGAGAGCGTGCCGCATGACGGCCTCGGCCCTCGAACGGTTTCTGCGCGCCCGGTTCCAGGAGGAGGAACGGGTGGCCCGGGACGCGATCGCCGGTGCGCCCGGCGCCCTCTGGGGCGTCATGGCCGACGAGATCGAGCAGGTGCTCACCTCCTGGGACGGCCCGACCACGCACACGCCGATGGTGCAGTTCGGCGCCGACGACCCGGTGCGGCTGCTCACCCATGTGGCCCGGCACGATCCGGCCCGCGTGCTGCGCGAACTCGGGGCAAAGCAGGCGCTGTTGGAGGAGCACCGGATACGGGACGACGGCAGGTGCGGCACCTGCCGCGAGGAGGCGAGCCCCCGCTCGCCCTGCACCACACTGCGCCTGCTCGCGGTGCCGTTCACCGGTCATCCCGGATACGACGACTCCTGGCGCCCCTAGGCCCTGTCGTCAAACTCCCGCCTGCTCGGCGGCGTTTGGCACGCACTCCCCCACGCTCGGCTTCGCTCGCGCGGGGGGACCCCCACGCGGCGTTGCCGAACGGGCGCCGACCGGTGGCCCGCGGTCCCCTACGGGGAGGAACGGTCCTGCGCGAGTGCGCCGGGTCCGGAGTCGGCGACGTCGCCGAGGGGCGCGGCGGAGTCCTCCCCGGCGGCGCCGGATCCGAAGCCCAGCCGGGTCTGTTCCTCCGCGACGATCCGGCGTGCCATCTCCGAGTCAGAGACGTCGACGGCGTCCGGGGTCGCCTCCGCCACCTCGCTTCGGCGCGCGTATCGGTCGAACAGGCGGGCCTTCCGCTTCAGCATCTCCACCAACTGCTCGTCCACGCCGCCCGGAGCCAGCAGGCGGTGCACCCGGACCGGCCGCACCTGGCCCATGCGGTGGGCCCGTGCCACCGCCTGCTGTTCGACGGTGGGCTTGATCTGGGGCTCGCAGATGATCACGACGGAGGCGGCCTGGAGGTTGAGCCCGACGCCCGCCGCCTGGATCTGGGCCAGCAGCACCGCGGGACCGGACACGGCCGTGAACTCGTCGACGAGCAGCTGGCGCCGCTCGGGCGGCACGCTCCCGGTGAGCGGGCCGACCACGGGGGCGCCGGCCCGCGCCCCGGCGTCGAGCGCGTCCTTCACCACGCCCAGGACATCCCGGAAGTTGGAGAACACCACCACCTTCAGCCCGTTCTCGCCCGCCTCGTGCACGATCTCGCGGAGCCGGACGAGCTTGGCGGACTTCTCCGGGCGGGCGTAGGCGGCCCTGCGCATCGCCATGAAGTTGCCGGAGCGCACCGCCTCGCGGTACGCCTCCTCGTCCGAGGCACTCGGTTCCTCCCACTCGTCCGTCTGCTGCAGGGCGGGCAGTTCGGCGAGCACGTCCACCTGGTTGCGGCGCAGATAGACGGGGGCGACCGCCTTGCGGAAGGCCACGGAGCCGGGCAGCCCGGCCTGGTCACCGACGCGGCCCGCCACGGTCTCGTCGAGCATCCGGACCAGGTTGCGGAACTCGGCCACCCGGTTCTCCATCGGTGTGCCCGTCATGAACAGGACCCGCTCGCACTGCCCGGCCCACTGGGCGACGGCCTGGGAACGCAGGGCCTTGGGGTTCTTCACGGCGTGCGCCTCGTCGACCACCAGCATCCCGATCTCCCCTCCGCCGGGGACCGGGAAACCGCGCAGGGCCTCGAAAGTCGTCACGGCCACGCCGCCGCGCCCCTTCCAGTAGGCGAACGCGTCGCGCCGGTCCGGTCCGTGCAGGGGAGTGACGTGGAGCGGGGTGCGCGACTCGATCTCCCGGGTCCAGTTCACCAGGACGCTCGCCGGGCAGACGACCATGAAGTGGCTGCGGCCCTCGGCGGCCAGATGCGCCAGCGCCGCCATGGCCTGGACGGTCTTGCCGAGCCCCATCTCGTCGCCGAGGATCACCCGGCGCTGCGCCAGGGCGAAGCGGGCGCCGAACGCCTGATAGCCGCGCAGCGACACCCGCAGCCGGGAGTCGTCGAGTTGCTGGTCCCGCACCCGCTCGGCGATGCCGTCGGGCAGGAAACCCTCGGCGGCGGCAGTGTCCGGAGCGCGCCCGCAGACCTCGGCGAGCAGGCCGTAGTACTCGGCCGAGCGCAGCTCGAAGTCCACCCAGGCGGCGAGGTCGTTCGACGTCCCCCGCAGCACGTCCACCGACGCCTGCGCCAGCGCCTCGGGGGTGCCGGCCTGCGCCGCCCGGGCCATCAGCGCCCGCAGCTCCTCGACCGCCTCCAGCGCGCGGGCCTTCCTGGCCTGCCCGGCCATCACCATGCTCAGCCGCCCGGCGGCGGGCCGGGCGTCGGCGAGCAGGGGGCCGAGCCGCTCGGCCAGCACGGCGGCCGCCTCGACGGCGCGCCGCGCCTGCGGTCCGGCCTCCACGAGCACATGCAGGG
Source organism: Streptomyces sp. NPDC052101 (assembly GCF_040680235.1). Taxonomy (NCBI): domain Bacteria; kingdom Bacillati; phylum Actinomycetota; class Actinomycetes; order Kitasatosporales; family Streptomycetaceae; genus Streptomyces; species Streptomyces sp. NPDC052101. Next base: position 97,112 of record NZ_JBFAWH010000004.1, on the reverse strand, counting down.
CCGTGACGAGCGCGGTCGTGCGCGGCTCCGGGTGATCGACGTCGATGTGTACGGCTACGGTGTCGTGCACGGCGTCGGACAGCCGACGAGCGGCGGCGACGATCTGGTCCGCGGTGAGCTGACCGACCCCGGGGATCTGCCGCAAGCGGTACGGACCGGCGTCCAGCACCTGGCGGACCGTACGCAGTCCGCTCTTCTCGACGCTGCCCAGCCGCAGCCGTCCGCCGGTGGCGTCCTGCAGCCGTGTCACCGGTATGGCGTCGAGCGCCTGCTCCACCGCCGCGTCCTGGATCGGCCTGAGCGCCGCTCGTACCGCCTCGACGGCCTTGCCGTGGTCGTCGGCCAGCGCCCGCGCCGCCTCGTACAGCCCGGCCGCCCGCGCGACCGCCTCCCGCTCCCTACGCCCCATCCGCCCTCCCTGCCGCCACATCCTCGCATCGCGCGGCTCGGGCCCGAGAAGACGGCAGGGAAGAGATGGCAGGGTGAAGGCCGGGGTGGTGTCCGGGGATGGGTGTGTCTGGGTGGTGCGGGTGACGGGCGTGGTCCGGGGCGTTCCCCGGCAGGGGGACTCTCGGGAGAAACGGGGGATGACCAGCGTGGTAAGGGGCACTCGGTGAGGTGCGTAAGGCGATCTCACCCGAGGAGAGTCATGGCTGAGCAGAAGCCGTCAGCAGCCCTCACGGCGCCCCTGCGCGGCGCGGCCTCGGTACTGCGCAGGGTGCCCGGCGCCGAGCTGGTGACCAGGGCTGCCGACGAAACCCTGGACAAGGTCGGCGCGGTCTCGCCCCGCGGCCGGCGCATCGCGGTGTACGCCGGGGCCGGACTGCTCGGTGCCGCAGGCGTGGTGGAGTGGCCCGTGGCCCTCACCGGAGCGGCCGTGGCCTGGCTCACCCAGCCCCGGCCCGCCCATCCGGACGACAGCGAGGACGCGACCGCACACCGCCCCGAACCTGCCCATGACCTGGGCACCGCGACCCTCAGGTCCGGCCACCGCGCCGATGGCGCGGAAGGCACGGGAGGGGCGGCGTCGGCGGGAGCAGGGGCACCCGGCAGCGGGGCGACGGGTGACACCTGGGCGGCTGACGGAGCCCAGGAGGCCGCAAGCCGCCGGGCATCCAGGAGAGTCAGGAAACACAGCGTGACCAGGGCATCTGGCCGTGCCAGGGGGTCCGGTGCCGGCCGGACCGCCCGGGACGCCGAAGGCTCCGCGACCGAACGCTCCGCAACCGAAGGCTCCGCGGTCAAGCCGTCGTCCACGAGGACCGGGCCGCTCGGTCCTACGGCGCGGCCCGGTCGCACCGTGATCTGAGGTGAGCGATGGGGCTCGGACTGCTGACACTGCCCGCGGCGGCCGGCCGGCTGCTGGCGCCGGCGGTTGGGGTGGCCGCCGGTGCCGCGGCGGAAACGGCGCGCGCCGGAGTGCGCGGCGCGGACGCCGCCGTACGGGTGGCCCGGGTCGCGCGGAACGCGTTCCCCGGCGCCGATGGCCACTGGCGGGCCGGCGCCCGCGCCCACCTGGCGCTGCGGCCCGTGGAGAAGGAGCGGGTGCGGCGTGCGGGCGGCACGGCGCGGCTGGCCCGCCGCGTGGCGCGGACGCTGGCCGAGCGACCCGATGTGCTCGTCGCGTACTGGGACCAGGGGCTCGCGCGGCTGGTGGTGACCGCGACCGGGGAGGAGGCCGCCGACCGGGTCCTGGAGCACGCCGCCGACCTGGCCGAGCGGCACGGACTGGCGCTGTCCGGCGGCGATGTGGACGAGACCACACATCCGGCCGACCCGGCAGGGGCCCGCGCGGCCGTGATCGCGCTCGCTGCCGATGCCGTGGGCATCGGCGGCGCGCTCACCGCGTACGCGCTCCGGTTGCCGCCCTCGCCCCGCCTGGCGACCGCGGTGGTGACACTGCTGCGCGAGAACCCGCACTTTCGCGCCCGGCTGCGCGCCCGCCTGGGCGACTCCCGCATGGACCTGGTCCTGGCCTGCGCGAACGCCGCCGTCCACGGGGCCGGGCAGACCCCCGCGTCGCTCGTTCTGGACGGTGCCCTGCGGGCCTGTCAGGTGGCCGAGACGGTAGCCCGTGCCGCCGCCTTCGACGCGGTGCACGACCAGTTGTGCGCACCCGGTCGCATCAGCCTCCCGGAGGACGGCGCTCCCCGCCCACCGCTGCGGGAGTCCCCGGCCCAGGAGTACGCCGACCACGCCGCCGCGGGCAGCATGCTGGGCGCCGCGGCCACCCTGCTGGTCAAGCACGACGGCACCGAGGCGGCGGAGGCGGTCCTCGCCGGCTCGCCGAAGGCCGCCCGCTACGGTCCCGCCGCCTTCCACGCCGTACTGAGCGCCGCGCTCGCCCGCACCGGCGTACTGGTCCGTGATCCGGACCGGCTGCGCCGGCTGGAGATGGCCGGCACGGTCGTCCTGCACCCCGGCGTGCTGCGCACCGACGAGGGCGAGGTGGACCCGTGGGCCGAACCGGTGCTGGACGCGGCCCGCCGGGCCGGCCTCCGGGTGGTGCTCGTGGACGACCCGGCCCTGGAGGACTTCACCGGTCTCGCCGACGAGGTCGTCGACGCGCGCCGGCCCTTGGACGACGTGGTGTGCCAGGCGCGCGGCGACCCGGGTGCGGTGCTCGTCGTCGCCCGGGTGCGCGGGGCCGACGAGCACGCGGTCATGGCCGGGCTGCGCGCCGCCGACATCGCCCTCGCCGTCACCGACCACGACGGCGCCGTGGCCTGGGGCGCGGACATCCTGGCCCTGCACGGGCTGCCCGATGTGTGGCGGGTGCTCCTCGCGATCCCGGCCGCCCGCACGGTCGGCCGGCACGCCCAGACGCTGGCCCGCTCCGGCGCCGCACTGTCCGGCCTCCTCGTGGCCGTCGGCGAGTCGGGCCGTCGCCGGGGACGCCGCGCCGCTCTGCCGGGGCTGCGGCACGCCCCCGTCGATGCCTGCGCCGGAACCGCCCTGCTGTCCGGGGTGCGCGCCGCGCTCGGCGTGGCGGCCGCCCGGCCCCCGCACCCGCGTCCGCGCGTGCACTGGCACGAGCTGGACCCGGAGCAGGCCCGGGAGCGGCTGGAGCACGAAACGGCCGACGAGGGCGGCGCGTCCGAAGCGCTGACCGCCCGCGTGCGCAAGGCCGCCGCCGGTGTCGCCCGGTATCCGGCCGCCGCGCCCGTGCGCTGGTCCTACAGGCTCGGGCGGGCCGTACACGGCGAACTCCAGGACCCGCTGACCCCCGTCCTCGCGGTCGGCTCGGCGGCGTCGGCGATCCTCGGCTCGGTCGTGGACGCCCTGCTCGTCGTCGGCGCCCTCGACCTCAACGCCCTGGTCGGCGGCTTGCAGCGGCTGCGCGCGGAACGGGCGCTGTCCGGGCTGGTCGCGGAGCAGCAGCAGAAGGCGAGGGTCGTGCCACCGGAGGCCGAGGCACCGGCCGGCGGCACCCGCACCGTGGAGGCGGGCGAGCTGGATCCGGGCGATGTGATCCAGCTGAAGGCGGACGACGTGGTGCCCGCGGACGGCCGGCTGCTGTGGCAGGACGGCCTGGAGGTCGACGAGTCGGCCCTGACCGGCGAGTCGCTGCCGGTCGAGAAGCAGACGGATCCGACCCCGCACGCCCCGGTCGCCGACCGGCGCTGCATGGTCTTCGAGGGTACGACCGTGGTGGCGGGCGAGGCCCGGGCCGTCGTGGTCGGCACCGGTGAGCGCACGGAGGCCGCCCGCGCCGTCCACCTGGCCGCCCGCACACCCCCGGCCGGTGGTGTCCAGGCCCGGCTGCGCGAACTCACCCGCGAGGCACTGCCGTTGACCCTGGCGGGCGGCGGGGCGGTCACCGGACTGGCGCTGCTGCGCCGCGCCCCGGTCCGGGATGCGGTCAGCGGTGGTGTGGCGGTGGCCGTGGCAGCCGTACCGGAAGGGTTGCCGCTGGTGGCCACGGTCGCGCAGCTGGCGGCCGCCCGGCGGCTGAGCCGCGGCGGTGTCCTCGTCCGCACCCCGCGCACCCTGGAGGCGCTCGGCCGCATGGACACCATCTGCTTCGACAAGACCGGCACGCTCACCGAGAACCGGCTGCGCCTGGTGCGCACCGCCGATGCCGACGGCACGGTCCGCGGGGCGCAGGACGCCGGTTCCGCCGACACCGTCTGCGCCGCCGCCCGTGCCTGCCCGCATCCGGACGGCGATGCCGGGCAGCCGGTGCACGCCACCGACGAGGCCGTGCTGGCGGCGGCGGGCTCCGACCCGGACTGGACGCCGGTCGCGGACCTGCCGTTCGAGGCGGCGCGCGGATACGCGGCCGCCGTCGGCCGCAGCGGTGACGGTCCGCTCGTGCTCGTGGTCAAGGGCGCCCCGGAGACCGTGCTGCCCGCCTGCCGCGGGCTGCCCGCACAGGTCTCGGAGGCGGCGCAGACGCTGGCGGGGGACGGCCTCAGGGTGCTGGCGGTGGCCGAACGGCCGCTCGGCGCCGACGAGCAGGAGACCCACGAGCAGGAGGCCGGCGTGCTCGAACAGCCGCTGCGGGAGCTGGAGTTCACCGGTCTGCTGGCCCTGTCCGACGTACCGCGCGAGACCTCCACCGCGCTGGTGGAGGGGCTGCGCAAGGCGGGCGTACGGCCGGTCATGCTCACCGGCGACCATCCGCAGACCGCGCGGGCCGTCGCCGCCGATCTGGGCTGGCCCGCGGAGACCGTCGTGGTCACCGGGGACGAGCTGGCGGCGGCGGACCGCTCGGCCCGGGCCCGGGCGCTGCGGGACGCGGGTGTGGTGGCGCGCGTGGCGCCCGAGCAGAAGCTCCACGTCGTCGAGGCGCTGCGGGAGGCGGGACGGGTGGTCGGGATGGTCGGCGACGGCGCCAACGACGCCGCGGCCATCCGCGCCGCCGACATCGGCGTCGGTATCAGCGCGCGCGGCTCGGCCGCCGCGCGCAACGCCGCCGACATCGTCCTCACCGACGACGATCTGACGGTCCTGATCGACGCGGTCGGTGAGGGCCGGGCGCTGTGGCACAGCGTGGCCGACGCGATCGCCATCCTGATCGGCGGGAACGCGGGCGAGGTCGGATTCGGGCTCCTCGGGGCGCTGTTGTCCGGCCGGGCGCCGCTGTCCACCCGGCAGATGCTCATGGTGAACCTCTTCACCGACCTGTTCCCGTCGATGGCGGTGGCGGTGACCGAGAAGCCGGACGAGCCCGGCGCGGTACGGGCCCGCGGCGGTGCGCCCGAGGACGCCTCCGCCGTCCTCGGCGCGCCGCTGCTGCGGCAGATCCGGCACCGGGCGCTCACCACCTGCCTGGGCGCGGTGACGGCATGGCTGATCGGTCGCTTCACACCCGGCACCGCACGCCGCTCCAGCACGATGGCGCTGTGCGCGGTGGTCGGCACCCAGCTGGTGCAGACGCTGCTGGACCGGCGCGAGAGCCGTCTGGTGCAGGTGACCTGCCTGGGTTCCGCCGTGGCGCTGGTCGCGGCGGTGCAGACCCCGGGCGTCAGTCACGCCGTCGGGTGCACCCCGCTCGGGCCGCTGGCCTGGGCCGGGGTCCTCGCCGCGGTCGCCCTGGCGCCGGCGGGGCAGCGGGTGCTGCCCCGCCTGGAGGAGACGGTCGGGCGGCTGCTGCCCGGCTGACCGGCCGGGCTCAGACCGAACGGTGGTACTGGTCCGGCACGTTGACCTCGCCGCCCAGCTCGCGGGCCGCGTGCCGGGCCCAGGACGGGTTGCGCAGCAGCTCACGGCCCAGCAGCACGGCGTCGGCCTCACCGTTGGCGACGATCTTCTCGGCCTGCTCGGCCTCGGTGATCAGTCCCACGGCGGCGACGGGCAGCGGCGTCTCGGCCTTCACCCGGGCGGCGAACGGCACCTGGTAGCCCGGCCCGGTCGGGATGGTCGCCCCGGAGGCGTTGCCGCCGGTGGAGACGTCCAGCAGGTCGACACCGTGGGCGTGCAGATCACCGGCGAAGCGGACGGTGTCCTGCGTGGTCCAGCCGCCGTCCTGGAGCCAGTCGGTGGCCGAGATACGGAAGAACACCGGCTTGTCCTCGGGCCACACCGCCCGTACGGCGTCGACGACCTCCAGGGCGAACCGGGTGCGGTTCTCGTACGAGCCGCCGTAGGCGTCGGTGCGGTGGTTGGAGTGCGGCGAGAGGAACTCGTTGATCAGATAGCCGTGGGCGCCGTGGATCTCGGCGATCTCGAACCCGGCGGCGAGCGCCCGGCGCGCGGCGGCGGCGAACTGGCCGACGATCTCCTGGATCTGGTCCACCGTCAACTCGTTGGGCACCGGATGGCGTTCGTCGAAGGGCAGCGCGCTCGGGGCGACCGGCTGCCAGCCGCGCGCCTCCGGTCCGACCGGGGCGCCGCCCTTCCAGGGCCGGTCGGTCGACGCCTTGCGTCCGCCGTGGGCCAGCTGGATCGCCGGTACCACGCCCTGGGAGGTGAGGAAGCGGGTGATCCGGCGGAAGGCCTCCATCTGTGTGTCGTTCCACAGGCCGAGGTCGTAGGGGGAGATCCGGCCCTCCGGCGAGACCGCGGTGGCCTCCACGATGATCAGACCGGTGCCGCCGGTGGCGCGCGCCGCGTAGTGCGCGAAGTGCCAGTCGTGCGGGGCGCCGGCGAGCGGCCCCTCCGGCTCGGCCGAGTACTGGCACATCGGGGGCATCCACACCCGGTTCGGGATGGTCACTTCGCGCAGAGTGATGCTCTCGAAGAGCGCGATCACGACAGACTCCGTTCGTCACGGGACCACTGTTCGACTCATACGATAATCCTCGTACTACGAGGAATGTCAAACTACGATGTGTCTCGTACAATGGCATCCTGTCGACCCATGGCATCCTGTCGACGATTCCCGTGACGAAGGGCAGCCGCCGTGACCGACACCGCCGCCACCGGCCGAGCACTGCCGCACCCGGCGCGCGAGGAGATCCGCCTGGAGGCCGTGCTGCACGCGCTCTCCGATCCGATGCGGCTGCGGATCGTGCGTGAACTGGCCGCCACGGAGGCCGAGTTGTCCTGCTCCCAGTTCGACGTGCCGGTGACCAAGTCCACGACCACCCACCACTTCCGGGTGCTGCGCGAGAGCGGCGTCATCCGGCAGGTCTACCGCGGCACGGCCAAGATGAACGCCCTGCGCCGGGACGACCTGGACGGCCTCTTCCCGGGACTGCTCGACAGCCTCCTCGCGGCCGCGGACCGACAGTCCACCCGCCTCAGCCACGGCACCTGATCCCAGCGCGACCTAGGCGGCCCCTTCCGCCTCGGCGACCGCGGGCGAATCCGAACTCGCCCTCGAAGGAAGGTGGTTGAAGAGCAGGTTCAGCGCGATCGCGGACAGGCAGCCCGCGCTGATGCCGCTGTTCATCACCGTCTGGAACCAGTCCGGGAACTTCTCGTAGACCGTCGGGACACCCACCGGCAGCATGCCGATCGCGACCGAGACGGCCACCACGGTGAGGTTGTTGTTGCCGTTGAAGTCGACCCGGGCCAGCGTCCGCAGCCCGCTCGCCGCGACCGTGCCGAACATGACGAGCCCGGCGCCGCCCAGCACCGGTGCCGGGATCGCCGCGACCACCGCGCCCAGCTTGGGCAGCAGGCCGAGCAGCACCAGGATCCCGCCGGCCGCCGCGACCACCCAGCGGCTGCGTACCCGGGTCATCCCGACGAGGCCCACGTTCTGTGCGTACGCCGTGTACGGGAAGGTGTTGAACACCCCGCCCAGCACCGTCGACAGACCGTCCGCGCGCAGCCCGTCCGCGAGCGAGCGCGGCTCGACCTTCCGGCCGGTCAGCTCGCCGACCGCGATCAGGTCACCGGTCGTTTCCGTCATCGTCACCAGCGCCACCACCAGCATGGACACGATCGCTGACGCCTTGAAGTCCGGCGCACCGAAGTGGAAGGGCGTGCTGATGCCCACCCAGTCGGCATCACCGACCCCGCCGAAGTCCGTGAACCCGAACGGCACCGCGACCGCCAGGCCCACCGCGATGCCGATCAGGACGGCGATCCGGCCGAGGGCGGCGGGCGCGAACCGCTGCACGGCCAGCACCACCAGCAGCACGAAGGCCGCCAGTGCCAGGTTCCCGGGCGCCCCGAAGTCCTTCGCGCCGGCCCCGCCCGCCGCCCAGTTGCCGGCGACCGGCAGCAGCGAGACCCCGATGATCAGGATCACCGTGCCCGTCACCAGCGGCGGGAAGTAGCGCAGCAGCCTGCCGAAGACCGGCGCCAGCAGCATGATCGCCAGACCCGCGACGATCACCGAGCCGTAGATCGCGGGAAGTCCGCCGCCCGTCGTCCCGATGAGCACCATCGGTGACACGGCCGCGAACGTACAGCCCTGCATGATCGGCAGCCGTACGCCGAACCGCCAGAAGCCGACGCACTGGATCAGCGTCGCGATCCCGCACACCAGCAGGTCGGCGGTGATCAGATACGCCAGGTCGGCGGGCGACAGCCGCATCGCGCTGCCCACGATCAACGGCACGGCGACCGCACCCGCGTACATCGCGAGCACGTGCTGCAGCCCGAAGGCGGCCAGCTGCCGTACCGGTGGCATCTCGTCGACGGGGTGGACGTCTCGGGTGGTGGCCATGGGGACTCCAACGGTGCCGGGAGGAAGGTGACTTCCGAACAGGACGAGACCGTAAGCTTCTTGAACAGTTTGTTGATTTCCGGCCTGTTGCCGCTGTGTGTCCTGCCCGCCGGGCCGCCGGGGATTCCCCGGCCGCCGGACCTACGCCGACCGGGCCGCCGAGAGCAGGGCGTCCCAGTCGGCCAGCTTGACCACGCCGCGCCCGAGCCGGGCACCCAGCGCGGCCTCGGCCCGCTCGATCGCCAGCCACCCCGTCCAGGTCACGGGGGCGATCCCGGCCGCCCGCAGCGCCGCCACCGGATCCTCGGGCACCGGCTTCGTGAGCAGCGCGGGAGCGTCCGCGAGGAGGGAGGCCACGGTCTCCTTGGCGCAGGGCCGGTTGGTGCCGATCACACCGGTCGGGCCGCGCTTGATCCACCCGGCCACGTACTCGCCGGGGGAGGGGGCGCCGTCGCGTACGACGCGCCCCGCCGCGTTCGGCACCGTGCCGCTCGCCGCGTCGAACGGAAGCCCGTCCAGCGGCACTCCGCGATAGCCCACCGAGCGCAGCACCACCTGGGCCGGTACGTCCTCGAACCGGCCCGTGCCGCTCACCCCGCCGTGCCCGTCCGGCGCCGTCCGCTCGAAGCGCACGGCGCCCACCCGGCCCGCGTCGTCCGCGAGCAGTTCCACGGGGCGCAGGAAGAACCTGAGGCCGATCCGGCGCGCGGCGGCGGCAGCGGACCGGCCGGCCCAGCCGCGCAGCACCTCCAGATTGCGGCGCTGCACGGCGGGCAGGGTGGCGGGGTCGGCCGGATCCAGCTCCAAGTCGGCCGCATCGACGGTGACTTCGGTACCGGGCAGCACGCCCAGCTCACGCAGCTCCTTGGTGGTGAACCGGGCCTGCGAGGGGCCGCGTCGGCCCACCATGTGCACCTCGGTGATCCCGCTCGCCGCCAGCGTGTCCAGCGCTGCCTGCGGAATGTCCGTCGGGCGCAGTTCGGCGGCACCCCGCACCAGCATCCGCGTGACGTCCACCGCCACATTGCCCACGCCGATGACGACGGCCGACCGCACGCCGTGCAGGAAGCCGGCGTCGGCCGCGTCCGGATGCGCGCTGTACCAGGCCACGAAGTCGGTCGCCGACCAGCTGCCCGGCAGCTCCTCGCCCGGTATCCCCAGCCGGCGGTCGGTGGCGGCGCCCACGCAGTACACCACCGCGTGATACAGCTCCCGCAGCCGTGCCACCGGCAGCCCGCCGGGGCCGCCCACCCGGACCCCGCCGAGGAACCGCACCCGCTCGTGCTCCAGAACCGTCCTGAGGCTGCCCTGCAGGGACTTGATCTTCTCGTGGTCCGGGGCGACGCCGTAACGGACCAGGCCGTACGGGCAGGGCAGCCGGTCCAGGACGTCCACGCACACCGCGGGATCCTGCTGAACCAGGCTCTGGGCGGTGTAACACCCGCTCGGCCCCGAACCGACGACGGCGACACGCAGCACAGCGGTACTCCTCGCCCGAAGGAGATGGTGTGCGGACGGCTCCAGCATGGCACCCCCGGGCCCACGACGGCAGGGGCCGGCGGGGTGACTGCGACGCGTGTCCGTTCGTATGGAATGCGATCATGCGGTTACGTTGCGTGTGTGCTAGAAGCATCCTTGCTTAATCTTTCCGATCGGAACACGGAGGACGGCGCGGTGTCCGTGTGGCCCGCGTGGAAGGTGCGGGAGCACGGCGGCACCACCTCCTGGTTCCAGGTCCAGCTGGCCTTCCCCGACGGCGCCCGGGTCGACGCCCTGGCCGTCCTGCACGCCGGATGCGTGTCCATCGAGGACGTCAGCGCGCAGCCGGCCCTGTCCCTCGCCGACCTGACGGCGCTCGCGCACTGGCTGGAGGGCCCGCTCTTCGAGTCCTGCGGGGTGGCCGCCGAGCCGCCGCACGAAGCCGCCCGCGACGAGTGCCCCGAGGAACGGCACGAAAGTGAGTGCCTGCGGGGGCCGCACGAGGGCGAGCCCCCGGTGATGCGGCACGTGAGCGAGCAGCCGGAGGAACGGTACGCCTGCACGCGCCCCGAAGTGGCGCACGCAGGCGAGCCTCCGGAAGGTCTGCGCGAAGTCCATCCCCTGGAGGGTCTGCGGGGAGTCGAGGCACCGGAGGAGCCGCGCGAAGGCGGGCGTCCGCAGCGGCGGCCCGAGCCGGAATCCGGCGGTGCGCAGGTGATCGTGCTCGGCGCGGGTCCGCGGCGCGCGCGGGCGGGCTGGCCGCGTGGCGTCGAGGGCCGTCGGCTCGTCGCGCGGGAGTACCGCGCCGCGCAGCAGGGAGGCGTCGACCCGGTCCTCGCCGTGATGAGCGCGACCGGACGCAGCCGCCGCCGCTCCCTCCGGCTGATCGCCCAGGCACGGGACGCGGGTTTCCTGACGCCGCGTCACGCCCGCCGCCGCTGAGACGAGTTGCCGCCCGGACAGCCCTCAGTGGTCGCTCGGGCGCTCCTCCGTGGCGAAGAACCGGGACAGATCGCGCACCGGCGTCTCGGTGCCCGTCTCGCTCTCCGGCGGCACCCCCGACTCCCAGTCGAGTCCGTACCGCCGGAACAGCTCGGCCCGCAGCGCCGGGACGGGCATCGGCGCCCCCGGGATCAGCGCCGCGTACACCGCGCCCATCAGCAGGGCCCGCAGCATCGGGTAGTCGGCGGTGACGTCCTCGGAGCCGTACCGGGCGACGGTGTCGCCGAGCAGCTCCGCCAGCCGGCGCTGCTCCGGGCACTGCACGAAGCCCTCCGCCTGCAGCAGCCCCGCCATGTGCTGCCGCATGAGCACCGGATGGTCGCGGGCCAGGCCCAGGATCGCGTCGATGGCCCGGGCCAGCCGCTCCCGGCCGTCCTCGGTGTGCGGTTCCCGCTCCAGCGCCTCCTCCAGCGTGCGGTGCATCAGCCGGTGCACGGCGGACTGCACGAGCTGGCGCTTGCCGGGGAAGTAGTACGACACCAGTCCGCGCGCCGAACCGGCCCGGTCCGCGATGTCGCCCAGGGTGGCGGCCTCGAAACCGCGCTCGTCGACCAGTTCCACCGCGGCCTGCAGCAGCCGCTCCCGGGAACGCCGCCGCAACTCTTCATTGACCGAGGCGCTGCGCGGGGACATCCTGAAACTCCTGCGTTGACTGGCTGCCAGCCAACTATACTCAACGCATCGGGCACCGCCTTGTGCGGGCCTGGTCCAGGGCTGCCGTCCGTCTGGGGCGACGCGGGGGATCGTCTCAGGCGGACGGCGCACGGGCGAGCCGTTTTCCCGCGCAGGTCAGGGGGACGGGTGCGCCCCGCCACCCGGGTCGGCGGCCACCAGGGCCGACGGCTCCGCGGGCGGCCGTCGCCCGGGCTCAGCCGGCCGGGTCCACCAGGTCCAGCACGGGCAACAGCGCGTCGGGCCGGTCCGCCACCGGCAGATGGTCGACGAAGTGCACCCGGCAGCCGAGCGCGGCCGCGCCACCGTCCGCCTCCTTGCTGTCCCCGACCATCACCACCTGCCGCGGATCGGCACCCAGCGCCGTACAGGCGACCGAGAACAGCCGCAGGTCCGGCTTCTGCACGCCGTGTTCGTACGACAGCACATACGCGTCCACATACCGGTCGAGCCCGTGCGCGCGAAAAACCGGGCGCAGATCCCAGCCGATGTTGCTGACCACGCCCACGCCGATCCCGCGCTCGCGCAGCGTGCGCAGCACGTCGGCGGCGTCCGGGTAGGGGGCCCAGGCGGCGGGGGACTTGTGCCGTTCGTACAGCGCGTCGTGCAGCCCGGGATCGGGCAGCGGCACCCGCCGGGACAGGCCCGTGTAGGCGGCCCGGTGCAGCTGCGCGCTCTCGTCCCGCACCGCCCACACCCCGGCCAGCTCCTCGGGCAGCTCCACCGGTGACGCACCGCCGGGCAGCGCGCCGGCCGCCTCCAAGGCCCGTGCGGTCGCCCGAAGTTCGGGTTCGGGCAGGGCGTGCCCGGTCTCGCGCAGTACCGCGCGGAGCCAGGACTCGGTGGACTCGACGCGGAACAGCGTCCCGGAGAAGTCGAACAGTACGGCAGTCATGCGCCCGACCCTATCGAGGGTGGCCGACAGGCATGCCGGGCCGGGCAGGTCGCGGCCACTCGCGGACCACGCTCACATCGTCAGCAGCATGGCCACCATGCCGATCCCCATGGACAGCCGGCAGGCCCGCGCCAGCTCCGGCCGGTCGCCCCAGCGGGCGGAGCCGCCACCGGCTCCGGCCACCGTGGCGGCGGCCGGCACCAGACGGGCGCCGGCGAGCAGCACGTAACCCGCGAAGTACACCAGCAGAGCGCCGGTCAGCAACGGCACACCGGTGCCGCCGTGCGCGTGGTGCGGGCCGGGCGGGGCCACGGCCACCGCCACCGACATGTAGACCATCGCGGACGCGCCCACCAGGTGGTGCAGATGATGCGGGGCGGCGCGCGCGGCCCACAGTGCGCGCAGTGCGGCCGCACCGAACACGGCCGCGTACACCGGCCATGCCCACCGTGGCGGCGCGAACACCGCCGCCGGTACGGCCATCACGGCCATGCCGAAGCCCATGAGCGCCTCCCCGCCCGCGGACCGGCGCTGCTCCTCGACACCGCTGCGCATCCGCAGCACGCAGTAGGCGCCGGTCGCCGCGCAGAGCGCGACCAGCAGCCACGCTGCCGACACCGGTCCGTGCACGCGCGCACCTCCCCGCTCGACGGTCGGTCGAGGGATGCGATGCCCACGCCGGGTGGAGCGCACGCGAGCGCAAGGGTGTACACGGGGAGCATTCGGCGGAGCGCGGCAGGTGAACGCGCCCCGTTGAGGCCTCTGGGGCGCAGGGGACTCATAAATTTCACGAGTAAAACACATGCTAAATTGACGATATGAGCAGTGCGACTCTCCATCGACCCCGCCGACTTCCCCTCGCCGGAGTGCTCCGTCTCGGGCGGCCCTCCGACATCTGGTTCAAGCCCGCGCTGAGCGTGGTCGCAGCGGTCGCCCCGCCCAACCTGATCCTGCTGGCCCTCGGCCGTCTCGACCTCGCCATGTACACCATGGCCGGATCGCTCTGCGCGCTCTACGGCCACAACCGTCCCTACGCCGCCCGCGCCCGCCTCCTCGCCTGGGTGGTGCTCGGCATGGTCGGCGGCCTCGCCGTCTCGCTGATCACCGCGTCACTGACGAGCGACGCCGTCGTCCTCGTCGCCGTCGGCGCCGTCATGGCGGCAGCCCAGAAGGCCGTGTGCGATGCCACCCGGCTCGGGCCGCCCGCGAACGTGGTCCTGACCTTCATCAGCTCCGCCTCCCTGTTCGCGCCGCAGACCCCTGGCCAGGTGCCCGGACACACCGGGCTGGCCCTCGCGGCCGGCGCCTGGGCCTGGCTGGTCGGCATGGCACCCGGACTGTTCCGCCCGCACGGCCCCGAGCGCCGCGCCACCGCCCAGGCCCTGAACGCCGCCGCTGCGTACGCCGACACACGCGGCACCGCCGACGGCCACGCCCGGGCCCGTGGCACGGCCGCCGCGGTGATCCACGCGGCCCGGCAGGCACTGCCCGCCACCGGTGCCCGCCCCGACCGCACCCGAAGCGCCCTCGAACGGCTCCTCGTGCGCGCCGAGGTCGCCCTCGCCGCCCCCGCCGACACCGACCCCGTACGGCTGCGCGCCTGGGCCCGCGAACTGCGCGGCACCGGACGGATACCGCGCGTCGCGTCCCCGCGCGAGACCGCCGACGAACTCCTCGGCGCGAACATCGAACTCGCCCACCCGCTACGGCCGTTGCGACACCGCCTGGCCCCCCTCGCGCCGATCGCCGTGCGCACCGCGACGGGCTGCGCCCTCGCCGGCTACGCCTCCCTCGCGCTCGGGGTCGGCCGTCCCTACTGGGCGCTGGTCACCGCGGCTTCCCTCTATCAGGCCAACGTCACCCTCACCTGGAGCCGCGGCGTCCAGCGTGTCGTCGGCAACGTCGTGGGCGTCCTCCTCTTCGCCGCCCTCGCCCCGCTCGCCCATCTCCATCCGGCCGCGCTGGTGCTGTGTGCCCTCGCCCTCAACTTCGGTGCCGAGGCGCTGATCGGCCGCAACTACTGGCTCGGCAGCGTCTGCGTGACCCCGATGGCCCTGCTCGTCACCGAGTTCGCCGGCGCCCAGAACCAGGCCGAGCTGATCACCGAGCGGGTCGCGGACACCCTCGTCGGTGCGCTGGTCGGCTTCGTCGCGGCCGTCGCGGTCACCAACCGGCGCGCGGGCGACCGCCTCGAACACGCGCTGACCACCGCGGAACGCGCCCGCGAGGACGCCGCCCGGCTGCTGGCCGAGCCGCATCCGGCCCCCCGCACCCTGGAATCCGCCCACCGTGCCCTCGCCGCCGCCCTCGTCGACCTGCGTGCCACGGCCGACGCCGCGTCCGGCGAGTGGTGGCAACGCACCCTGCCCGAGGAGCGGGTCGTGCACGCCGAGCAGACCGGACACCGTACGCTCGCGACGACGGTACGACGCCGGGGCCTCGTACCGCAGGACCAGCACCAGCACGAGGACGGCCACCAGGGCCAGGACCAGCACCGGGACGAGTGCCAGGGCCAGGGGCAGGACCCGGGCAGGACGACGGAGGGCATACGGCCATGACGGCGACGAACGGCGGACGGGCGCCGGTGGACCACGCGGCCGACGCGGCCCCGACGAGTGGCCGCGCCCCGGCCGACGCACGCCCGGAAACCAGCGACGCCACGACCACCCCCCGAACCCACCCCGCCAACCCACCCACGCCCGGCACGACCCCCACCACGGACACCGCCCGCGACACGGGCACCGACCCTGGCACAGGCAGGGGTCGCGGCACCGAGACCGGCCGCGGCACGGGCACCGACTGCGGCGCAGGCACAGGCCGCGGCCCTGGCACCGGCACCGGCCCTGGCACCGGCACCGGGACCGGCCGGGGCGCGGACGCCGACCCCGGCACGGGCACCAGTTCCGGCACGGACGCTGCCCCCGGCGTGGAAGCCGCCCCGGGCACGGCCGCCGCTCGTGGCATGGACGCCGACTCCGGCATGGACGCCGACTCCGGCACGGATGCCAGCCCCGGCACAGCCACTGGCCCTGGCACCGGGACCGACCCCGGCACAGGCACCGGCCCTGGCACCGGGACCGATCCCGGCGCGGGCACCGATCCCGGCGCGGGCACCGGCCGCGGCACGAACGCCAGCCCCGGCACAGCCACCGGCCGAGGCGCGGGCGCCGCCCCCGCCCCAAGCGCTGCCCCCGCCGCAGGCACCCACCCCGCCACAGCCCCCGCCGCCCTCTCAGCCCCCGGCGCCCACACGCCCCCCGGCGCAGACAGCGGTGCCGGTGCGCGGCAGGACACCGTCGCCGTGGTGGTTCGGCAGTGGCGGGCCGTGCACCCGGAGTTGGACACCGGGCCCATGGAGGTCATCGGGCGGATCAACCGCTGTGCCGCGCTGCTGCAGCAGGCCGAGGACGCGCCGCTGCGCCGGGCCGGGCTCAGCCGTCCCGAGTTCGACCTGCTGGGCGCGCTGCGCCGCACCGGCCACGAGCTGACCCCGGGGGACCTGGCCCGGGAGACCTTCTCCTCCGGGGCCGCCGTCACCAAGCGGCTCAAGCAGCTGACCGAGCGCGGACTGGTCGAGCGGCGCGGCGACACCCGGGACCGCCGTGTCGCCCACCTCCGGCTCACCGACGCCGGGCGCGACCTGGTCGACGGCATCCTCCCGGAGCAACTCGCCTACGAGACCGCCGTACTGTCCGTCCTCGCGCCCGAGGGGCAGGGTGAACTCGCCGGCCTGCTCGCCGAGTTGCTCGGCCGCCTGGAGGGCAGGATGGGTTCGCTGCGAACGTAGGGGCCTGCGGCAGCAGTTCACCCTCCGGGGTGTGCTCCAGCGGGCTGTGGCGCAACTGCGAGCCCGCGAACGCCGTTCAACCCCGCAGCTCCGCCAGGGTGTTGGCCCGCGCGACCTCCCAGGCCGGCCAGCCGCCGCAGGCTCTCCTCGACGGACCGTGCGAGGTTCTTGCGGTGGTTGGGGGTCAGTCCTCCTCGCCGGCCCGGTGCACCCCGAAGGCAGCCCCCTGCGGATCCCGCAGCACCGCGATGCGGGGGCCGTCCGGCACCGAGACGGGGGCCAGGACGACGGCTCCGCCCGCCTGCTCGGCGACCTCGGCCGTCGTGTCCACGTCGGTCACCGCGAAGTACGGCAGCCAGTGCGGCGGCACCTCGGGCGGGAACCGGTCGCCCATGTCGGCCATGCCGCCGAAGTCGTCGCCGTCGATGCCCCACTGCGTGTACCACTCGGAGGCGGTGACGCTCCAGTCGAACACCGTGGTGTAGAAATCCTGGGCCCGCTCGGTGTCGCGGGTGGCCAGCTCCACCCAGCCGAGGGCGCCGGGCGCGTTGAACAGCCCGGCGCCGGGGAAGGACCGCGCCTGCCACAGCTGGAACACCGCCCCCGTCGGATCCAGGACCACCGCGAACCGGCCCACGTCGAAGATGTCCATCGGGCCGAGGATCACCGTCCCGCCCGCCTCCTCCACGCGCCGTACCGCCGCGTCCGCGTCCCGCACCGCGAAGGAGACGTTCCAGGCCACCGGCTGGGACTCCTGGTACAGCGGGCTGAGCGCGGCCACCGCCGCGTCCCCCAGGTGCGCCACCGTGTACCCGCCCGCCTCGGGCCGCGGATCGGTCTCCGGCCGCCACCCGAACAACTCGGTGTAGAACCGCTTGGCCCCCTCCAGATCACTGGTCCCCAGCTCGGTCCAGCACGGTCCGCCGGGCACCGGCTTGTCGAACTTCATCACGGTTCCTTCCGGCCGGGGACGGGCCTGCCACGCCGTACGGCGCGCTCTTCCGGCACGCTAACCCCGGCCTCCTGCCCCGGCCATCCGGGACGGTCCCCGCGGGCGCGGAAGCGGGGTACGCGAGGGTTCCGGTCATGGACACCGGGGACCGCACGGCGCCCTCCCTGGCCCCTCCCGGCCCGGCGAACCGGTCCGCATCGACGTCAAGCACCTCGGCCACACGCCGGTCGGCCGCGCCATCGACCTGTCCGAACCGCACACTAGATCCCCGGCCGGTACCGCATCGGATGGTCCGCCGGGACCTCGACCAGCGCGATGCGGACGCCGTCCGGGTCGGCGATCCACATCTCGATCAGGCCCCACGGCTCCTTCACCGGCGGCCGGACGACGTCGACGCCCCGCGCCCGCAGCTCCTCGTGCGCGGCCGTCACGTCGTCGACCTGCAACCACAGCCGGACGGGGGCCGACGGCGGGGTCTCGGAGCGCCCGGAGACTTCCAGGAAGCCGCCGCCGAGGAAGTAGACCGTCCCGCGCTCGGGCCCCGTACCGAACTCGCGGTAGACGGACAGGCCCAGTTGCTCGCCGTAGAAGGTCCGGGAGCGTTCGGGGTCGGTGGGGGTGAGCAGTGTCCGGCTGCTGAGTACGTGCACCATGCAGGCGGAGCCTAGTGGCAGGGTTACCCTCGACCCTGGCCGAGCCACGCCGAGATCGGAGTCCGCCCCATGAAGATCCCCGCCGCCGGATTCAGCTTCCGCGACGCCACCGACGCCGACGTAGACGCACTGGTCGCGCTGATCGAGTCGGCCTATCGCGGAGACGCCAGCCGAGCCGGGTGGACCACCGAGGCGGACATCCTGGACGGCCGGCGGATCGACCCCGAGGGCGTGCTGGAGGTGGTCAAGTCACCCGGCAGCCGGCTGCTGACGGTGGAACAGGACGGCCGGATCGTCGCCTGCTGCCAGCTCGAACACCGCGGTGACCACGCCTACTTCGGCATGTTCGCGGTCAGCCCGGCCCTGCAGGGCGCCGGCCTCGGCAAGCAGATCATGGCCGAGGCCGAGCGCCAGGTCCGCGAGGCCTGGGGCGTCACCGAGATGCACATGACGGTGATCTCCGTACGGGACGACCTGATCGCCTGGTACGAGCGCCGCGGCTACCGCCGTACGGGACAGATGTCGCCCTTCCCGTACGGCGATGAGCGCTTCGGCATCCCGCAGCGCGACGACCTGCAGTTCGAGCTGCTGGTGAAGAAGCTCGCCTGAGCGCCTCCGGGTGGCCGCGGCGGCGCGTGACCGCTACGCCGTGAAGCGCGCCCAGCGCTTCATCTCCGGGAAGTCGGTCGTCGCGCCGTCCAGCTCCAGGGCGCGCACCAGCCGCAGATGATCGTGGGTGTTGACGACCCAGCCGATGATCCGCAGCCGGGACGCGCGCGCGTGCTCGACCACCTCCAGGGTGAGCCGGCGGATGTCGAGGCAGAGGGTCGCCGCGCCCACGGCGACCGCGCGCTCGGCCACGTCGGTGCCGTAGCGGCTGCCGATCAGCGCCGTGCGCACCCCCGGCACCAGCCGGGCGATCTCGGCGATCGCCTCGTCGTGGAACGAGGACACCTCCACGCGCCCGACCAGGTCGCGCTCGTGCATCACCGCTGCCAGTGCCCGGGCCGCCGCCACATCCTTGATCTCGGCCTGCACCGGTGTGCGGACCTTGTCCAGCACCTCCTCGAACACCGGGACCCGCTCCCCGCGGCCCGCGTCCAGGGACCGCAGCTCGCCGAGGGTCTTGTCGGCGATCGGCCCGGTGCCGTCGGTCGTACGGTCCACCTCGGCGTCGTGCATGACGACGAGGGCGCCGTCCTTGCTCAGATGCAGATCGAGTTCGATCACGTCGAGGCCGGCGTCCTGCGCGGCGACGAAGGAACGAAGGGTGTTCTCGGGCTCGACACCCATGACCCCGCGGTGACCGATGGTAAGAAAGTTCAAGGTTCGACTCGCTTCCGTCGACGGCGGCTCGGCACGCGCGTGACGGGCGGACGCCGTCGTCCGCGCGGGCAGAATCGCAGCCTAGTGGCCGGGACCCGCGATGAACCCGCGCGTGCATGAGGCATCCGGGGCGTCGCCCGCTCCCAGCTGGCCGGTATCCGCCCCCGCCGTCACCCTCTCGTGGGCGAGTCCCCGCGCCCTTGACCGACCGGAGCGCTATGACACCGGGATGCGGGGTACTCGACGGAAGTGAGCGTCGTCACGGTGCACGGCAGGAAAAACATCGGTGACCAAGGGGCCGGGCAGAAGAATTTCCCGAGTAGCCTCTTGCTGGCGGAAACCGGGTATGCATACGGTGTCCATACGCGAGGTTCTCCCGTGGAGGATGGGACATGACGGAAATTCTTGTGCAGGCGGCTACGGAGGGACACCTTCCTTCGGCGACCAGGGTGATTGGGCACCCGGCCTGGCCGGTGCTCAAGGATGCCGTGGAGCAGATCCGGCCATGGCAGTCGAAGGACGGATCGATCGACTTCGAGGCCGAGGGCGCCCCGGCCCGGGCCGACGCCGAGGCCGTCGTACGGCGTGTCGTCGACGCGGTCGAGGAGCTGTCCCCGCTGCTCGCGCACGACGAGGCCTACCACCAGGCCCTGGTGAAGGATTTGCGCCGCTGGGCCGAGGGCGGCTTCCAGGTGCCGGACTTCCTGGACTCCCTGCTGGCCTTCCAGCCCGCCGCGCAGCGCGCGGACGGCCTGCAGCACCTGGTCGTCTTCCCGATGTACACGCAGAACGGCAACCCGGACCGCAACCTGGAGGCGGTCGTGCTGCGCATGGTCTGGCCCCAGTGGCTGGCCGAGCTGGAGCGCACCCGCTACGACAACCCGCTGTTCTGCGGCATCACGTTCGAGGACTTCACGGCCGGCTACGACACCAACTCCGCGGTCCTCTTCCCGGAGACCATCGCCGTGCGCGAGGCGCCGGAACGATTCTCCTGGGGTGGCATCTTCTGCGACCGCGAGGCCGCCCGCTTCCGCCGGGTCACCGACGCGGCCGTCGACATCCTGGGCCTGGACCTGCCCGAGGACATCGCCGCGATGGTCCACGACCAGAAGCGCTGCGAAGAGGCCTTCGTCCTGTGGGACATGGTCCACGACCGCACCCACAGCCACGGCGACCTGCCGTTCGACCCGTTCATGATCAAGCAGCGTCAGCCGTTCTGGATGTACGGCCTGGAGGAGCTGCGCTGCGACCTCACCGCCTTCAAGGAGGCCGTGAAGCTCCAGGCCGACGGCGTCCCGCAGGCCCGTGACGTGCAGTACGCGGTCCTCTTCGACCGCATGTTCCGCTTCCCGCTCACCGGTGACCGCGTGCGCAACTACGACGGTGTTGGCGGCCAGCTGCTCTTCGCCTACCTGCACAAGCACGAGGTCATCCGCTGGACCGACAACAAGCTCTCCATCGACTGGGAGCGCGCCCCGCAGGTCACCAACCAGCTGTGCGCCGAGATCGAGAAGCTCTACAAGGACGGCATCGACCGCCCGAAGCTGGTGCACTGGTTCGCGGGCTACGAGCTGGTCTCGACCTACCTCGCGCCGCACCCCGGCTCCAAGTGGGCCAAGGGCCCGGACGCCCTCGACCTGACCCAGCCGCCGCGCAAGCTCGTGGACGACGTGCTTCCGGACGAGTTTCCGCTGAGCATGTTCTTTGAGGCCCTGTCCAAGAAGCTGAAGAATGTGATCGCGTCCACCAAGGGCATCACGGCGGACAGCGCCGAGCGGATCGCCGCGTGAGCGACCGCAGCCAGGACACTACTCAAAAGGGGAAGAACGTGGTGGGGAACAACGGGTCTCTCAGTGGTGCGGTGATCGCGGTGGCGGGGGCGGGCGGTCCCGCCGGACGTGCCACCCTGGTCCGGCTCGCCGAGGCCGGCGCGGTCGTCGTCGGCGCCGACAACAACCCCGAGCGCCTGGCCGAGGCCGTGGACGCGGCCCGCTATGCCCGCGGTGGCGCCACGGTCACCGGCGAGACCGTGGACCTGCTGGATCTGCAGTCGACCCGCGACTGGGCGGCGCGCATCGAGAAGGACCACGGCCGGATCGACGGCCTGGTCCACCTGGTCGGCGGCTGGCGCGGCAGTGCGAGCTTCGCCGAGACGGATCTCGCCGACTGGGAGCTGCTGGAGAAGCTGCTGATCCGCACCGTCCAGCACACCTCCCTCGCCTTCTACGAGGGCCTGCAGCGCAGCGAGCGCGGCCGGTACCTGCTGATCAGCGCGGCCGGCGCCTCGAAGCCCACCGCGGGCAACGCGGCGTACTCGGCGTCCAAGGCCGCCGCCGAGGCCTGGACGCTCGCGATGGCGGACGGCTTCCGCAAGGCCGGGGGCGAGGAGGGGCCGCGCGCGGCGGCTGCGATCCTGGTGGTGAAGGCGCTGGTGCACGACGCCATGCGCGCCGAACGCCCCAACGCGAAGTTCGCGGGCTTCACGGACGTCAAGGACCTCGCCGAGGCCATCGAGGGCGTCTGGAGCAAGCCCGCCGCCGAAGTGAACGGAAACCGTCTGTGGCTGACCGAGAAGCCGTGAACCCTCCCAAGACCGACGCGCGTCGCCACCACGACCCGCAGGTCCGCGGTTTCGCCAGTGACAACTACGCCGGCGCGCATCCGGAGGTGCTGGCCGCCCTGACCCTGGCCAACGGCGGCCACCAGGTGGCCTACGGCGAGGACGAGTACACCGAGAACCTCCAGCGGATCATCCGCAGCCATTTCGGGGCCGCCGCGGAGGCGTTCCCGGTCTTCAACGGCACCGGCGCGAACGTCGTCGCGCTCCAGGCGGTCACCGACCGCTGGGGCGCGGTGATCTGCGCCGAGAGCGCGCACATCAACGTCGACGAGGGCGGCGCGCCCGAGCGCATGGGCGGCCTCAAGCTGCTCACCGTGCCCACGCCCGACGGCAAGCTCACCCCCGAGCTGATCGACAGGCAGGCCTGGGGCTGGGAGGACGAGCACCGCGCGATGCCGCAGGTCGTCTCGATCACCCAGAGCACGGAGCTGGGCACGCTCTACACGCCCGAGGAGATCCGCGCGATCTGCGAGCACGCCCATGCCCGCGGCATGAAGGTGCACCTGGACGGCTCCCGGATAGCCAACGCGGCCGCGTCCCTGAACGTGCCCATGCGGACGTTCACCAACGCGGTCGGCGTCGACATCCTCTCGCTGGGCGGGACCAAGAACGGCGCCGTCTTCGGCGAGGCGGTCGTGGTCCTCAACCCGGACGCGGTGCGGCAGATGAAGCACCTGCGCAAGATGTCGATGCAGCTGGCCTCCAAGATGCGCTTCGTGTCGGTGCAGTTGGAGGCGCTGCTGGCGAAGGACCTGTGGCTGCGCAACGCCCGGCACGCCAACGAGATGGCCCAGCGGCTCGCCGAGGGCGTGCGCGCGGTGCACGGCGTGGAGATCCTTCACCCGGTGCAGGCCAACGGCGTCTTCGCGAAGCTCCCGCACGACGTGAGCGTGCGCCTGCAGCAGCGCTTCCGCTTCTACTTCTGGGACGAGGCGGCCGGAGTGGTGCGCTGGATGTGCTCCTTCGACACCACGGAGGAGGACGTCGACACCTTCGTGGCCGCGGTCAAGGAGGAGATGGCGCACTAGCCTCCCGGTGTGCATAGATATGCGATCGCTCGAAAAGTCATTGACCGACGCGCGATCGCATTCCTATGCTCGGCAGCCATGGAGCTGATCCAGAACACCGCCGACCTCTCCGCGTACCTGGCCGCGGACGAGGCCATCGACCATCACCATCCCGTCGTCCGCGAGACGGCCGCACGGCTGGCCGCAGAGGCGGCCGACTCGTATGCCTATGCGCAGGCCGCCTTTGAATTCGTACGGGACGCCATCCCGCACTCCCAGGACTCCGGAGACCCCCGCGTCACTTGGCGAGCCTCCGACGTGCTGGCCCTGGGCACCGGCATCTGCTACACCAAGTCCCACGCGCTGGCCGCCCTGCTGCGCGCCGAGGACATCCCCACGGCCCTGTGCTACCAACGCCTCGCCCACGACGACGGCAGTGGCCACGCCCTGCACGGCCTGGTCGCCGTCCGCTTCCGCGGCGCCTGGCACCGACAGGACCCGCGCGGCAACAAACCCGGCGTGGACGCCCGGTTCTCCCTCGACGGCGAGCGACTCGCCTGGATCCCCGACCCTGCGGCCGGCGAGGTGGACCATCCGGTCCTGTACGCCGCACCGCCCCCGGTCGTCCTCGACGCCCTGAAGGCGGCCCCCGACCGGTCGTACCTGTGGCAGACACTCCCCGACGCACTCTGAGGCCCGCCGCCCTCCCGGTCATGAGCAATGGCAGCACTGCGGAAGGAGGGCCGGGTGCCGTCGTCTCCGAAAGGCGGTTCACCCGGCCGCGCAACCGGCGCATAGGACGACTCGTGCAAGCAACCGCCCACCACAGGCAAGTTGGCGAAGGCCCCAGTGTCGGTCACCAGCAGGAACTCAAGGACGCCGAGCCGGGGGTGTGCTGTCCTGTCGGCCCCGCGAAGTGGGCGCCGTCGGCCGCGAGTTCGCGCTTCGGAAGGGAGGGCGCCGTCGCAGGCGGTGCGTACCGGCCACCGGTCCTTCGGACAGGGTGCGGCGATCCAGCCGGTCAGGGTCGGCACGGCCGCCAGATGACGCCGGGTGCGTTACGCAGGGCCCCGGCTGACGCTCCGCAGGTCAGCGCGCCTCGGCTGCCCGCAGCTGCTCCACCGTCGGTGCCGTACCGCCCAGGTGGGCCGGCAGCCACCAGGAGTCCTCCAGGCCCTTGGGGCGGCCGGGGTAGGCGCGCTGCGCCGCATCCAGCACCTCCTGGACGGCCTCGCGCAGCCGGCGGGTGATCGCGCCCGCGTACTGGTCGCGGGGTGCCTCGACGGCCTCGCCGACCCGGATCGTGACGGGCAGGTGGTTGCGCTTGAAGTTGCGGGGCTGGCCCTTCGTCCACAGCCGCTGGGTGCCCCACACCGCCATCGGGATCAGCGGGACGCCGGCGTCCTGGGCGAGGCGGGCCGCACCGGACTTGAAGCTCTTCAGTGTGAACGACTGCGAGATGGTGGCCTCCGGGAAGACCCCGACGACCTCGCCGGAGCGCA
The DNA here is from genome assembly GCF_040680235.1 of Streptomyces sp. NPDC052101. Lineage (NCBI taxonomy): Bacteria > Bacillati > Actinomycetota > Actinomycetes > Kitasatosporales > Streptomycetaceae > Streptomyces > Streptomyces sp. NPDC052101. Next base: position 72,651 of record NZ_JBFAWH010000004.1, on the reverse strand, counting down.
GCGAGTCCAGCGCGTGCGTGTAGGCCGCCTCGCCCTGCTTGCGGTCCACCGGGATGTGCTTCATGCCGCGCATCAGCGGACCGGAGATCCGGTGACGGAAGACGGACTCCTTCGCCATGAAGCGCACCAGCCGCTTCTGCGGCAGGGCCGCCAGGCCGTTGAAGATGAAGTCCAGATAGCTGATGTGATTGCTCACCAGCACGGCGCCGCCCGAGCGCGGGATGTTCTCCGACCCCTGGCAGTCGATCTTCAGGTCCCAGACCTTGAACAACGTCTTGGCGAAACCGACGACGGGACGGTAGACCAGCTCTGCCATGGGCGGGACGGGCCCTTTCTGCTCTGCTCGGGAAAGGGGGCTCCCGGCGGGAAGTTACGCAGCCGTAGGTTTACGGCGTCTCGCAGATCGTGCCCGAAGAACGGACGGGGAGCCAGTCCTGGTGCCCCGGAGCGGCGAGATCCTCGTCACGTCGGCCTACACCCCACCTTTGATCTTTAAGTCGCCTTTACTCCGCCCGTACCGTGGCCCTCTTCAGAAGCAGGAACATCTCGCACCCGAGGCAGTACCCGAACGCGGCGTTCAGGAACGCGGCGGCGAGCGCCGCCCCGGTCGCGGCCAGCCCCAGCCACTGCGGCCCCACGGTGAACCCGACCAGCCCGAGCCCCGCGAACACCAGCCCCACCGCCTGCGCGAACCGCGGCGGCTCCGGCGCCTCGAACTCCGTCGGCGGCCCGAGCCGCGGCCGTACGGCGGTACGGAACGCCCAGCCGTAGGGCGAGCGCTGCACACCCGCGGCCGCGCCCAGCGCGAACGCCAGTGTCTGCCAGCCCAGTACCCAGGCGCTCTGCAGGCTCAGGGCGGCGGCCAGTACGGCCGTCGTCACGGCCGCCGCGAACCGCGGCCCCCTCACATCGATGTCCATGAACCAAGCATTCCGCAACGCGATCCCCTGCGGGAGTCGGGAATCTTTGCAGTCTCGTGAATGCTTCAGCACATGATGACCGGACTGGTGGTGTGCGTAGCGGTGCTCGTCGTGGCGAGCGCCGCCGGAGTGCTGTACAAGAGGCGGAGCGGAAGAGTGCGGGTGCGCGGACGGGACGACGGCAAGCGGCTGGTGGCGGCCGAGCTGGGCGGCGAACTCGGTGAGCGGGCCACGCTGGTCCAGTTCTCCAGCGCCTTCTGCGCGCCCTGCCGGGCCACCCGGCGCGTGCTCGGCGAAGTCGCCGGCATGGTCCCCGGGGTGACTCATGTGGAGATCGACGCCGAGGCCCATCTGGACCTTGTGCGCCGGCTGGAGATCCTGAAGACACCCACCGTGCTGGTGCTGGACGCCGAGGGGCGGGTGGTGCGGCGCGCCACCGGACAGCCGCGCAGGGCCGACGTCATCGCGGCGCTGGGGGAGGCCGTGTGAGGGGGTTTCAGACGGCCGTGGGACATCTCCCAGATCGCGGAACGTGCTTGACTGTGCGCGCCATCTATCGTCAGCCTGACCGTATGCCGACCGAACTCCTTCTCCACGGGCGGGTCCACGTCGACCTCGCCCGCACCGCGAGCGCCACCTGTCCGGACCGCTGAGCACCGACGGCCCCGCTCGCGCCCCCCAGCAGAAGGACAACTCGATGACGGCCTCGCCCGACCTCGGCACCGTTCAGCTCGCCTCTCCCGACCTGTTGCGCTCCACCTTCCGCCGGCATGCCGCCGGTGTGGCGGTGATCACCGCGCGCGGTGGCTTCGGCCCGGTCGGCTTCACCGCCACCTCCCTCACCTCCGTCTCCGCCGAGCCTCCGCTCCTCTCCTTCGGCATCGGCACGGGCGCCTCCAGCTGGCCCGCGATAGCCGAGACGGACCACATAGGCGTCCACATCCTCGGCGAGCACCAGAGCGAGCTGGCCGCCACCTTCGCCCGCAGCGGCGCCGACCGCTTCGGCGCGCCGACCGTCTGGCGTGAGGGCCCGCAGGGCGTACCGGTGCTGGACGGAGTGCTGGCCTGGCTGGTCTGCCGGATCGTGGGCCGTGTCCCGGCCGGCGATCACCGCATCGTGCTCGCCGAGGTCGTTCTGGGCGACCCCGCCGGCTCCGGCCGCCCGCTCCTGTACCACCAGGGCCGCTTCAACGGCCTGCGGGATTGATCACGCCGCCGTCTCCTGCGGACCCGTCGAGTTCCGGTTACGCTGCGTTGCGAAGGTCACAGTTCAAAGCGCTTGCTTAGCGGGCATGAACTGGGTGTACTGACGAGTAATATTTCGGTCGGAGCGCGCGGACGCCCCGATCGGGATCGGCCGCTTGAGGCGCCTATGCTGCCTGCAAGAGGCAGCCCGGAAATGACGATGCAGTAGGAGAGCCGGCGTGAGCTTGAGGATCGTTGTCACTGTGAAGTACGTGCCCGACGCCACTGGCGACCGGCACTTCGCCGATGACCTGACCGTCGACCGCGACGACGTGGACGGTCTGCTCTCCGAACTCGACGAGTACGCGGTCGAGCAGGCGCTGCAGATCTCCGAGGACGCGGACGACGCCGAGGTCACCGTTCTGACGGTGGGCCCCGAGGACGCCAAGGACGCGCTCCGCAAGGCCCTCTCCATGGGCGCCGACAAGGCCATCCACGTCGAGGACGACGACCTGCACGGCACCGACGCCATCGGCACCTCCCTGGTGCTGGCCAAGGCCATCGAGAAGGCCGGTTACGACCTGGTCATCTCCGGCATGGCGTCCACCGACGGCACCGGCGGTATCGTCCCGGCCCTCGTGGCCGAGCGTCTCGGCGTCCCGCAGGTCACCCTGCTCTCCGAGGTCTCGGTCGAGGACGGCACGGTCAAGGGCCGCCGCGACGGCGACGCCGCCAGCGAGCAGCTGGAGGCCTCCCTGCCGGCCGTCGTCTCCGTGACCGACCAGTCGGGTGAGGCGCGCTACCCGTCCTTCAAGGGCATCATGGCCGCCAAGAAGAAGCCGGTGGAGTCCTGGGACCTGTCCGACCTGGACATCGAGGCCGAAGAGGTCGGCCTGGCCGGCGCGTTCACCAAGGTCGACGAGGCCAACGAGCGTCCGGCCCGCACGGCCGGCACCATCGTCAAGGACGAGGGCGAGGGCGGCAAGCAGCTCGCTGAGTTCCTCGCGAGCCAGAAGTTCATCTAGGGCTCGCACCCGCTGACCGCCCCTCAACTTCGTTACGCAGGAGAGCAATCCCATGGCTGAAGTCCTCGTCTACGTCGACCACGTGGACGGTGCCGTCCGCAAGCCCACCCTGGAGCTGCTGACCCTGGCCCGCCGCATCGGCGAGCCCGTCGCCGTCGCGCTGGGCAACGGCGCCGCCGACACCGCCGCCGCGCTCGCCGAGCACGGTGCGGTGAAGGTCCTCACCCACGACGCCGCCGAGTACGGCGACTACCTGGTCGTCCCGAAGGTGGACGCCCTGCAGGCCGCCTACGAGGCCGTCTCCCCGGCCGCCGTCCTGGTCCCGTCCTCTGCCGAGGGCAAGGAGATCGCCGCCCGCCTGGCGCTGCGCATCGGCTCCGGCATCATCACGGACGCCATCGACCTGGAGGCCGGCGACGAGGGCCCGGTGGCCACCCAGTCGGTGTTCGCCGCGTCCTTCACCACCAAGTCCCGCGTCATCAAGGGCACCCCGGTCATCACGGTCAAGCCGAACTCGGCCGCCGTGGAGGCCGCCCCGGCCGCCGGTGCGATCGAGGCGCTCGCCGTGACCTTCTCGGACAAGGCGACCGGCACCAAGGTCACCGCCCGCACCCCGCGCGAGTCGACGGGCCGCCCGGAGCTGACCGAGGCCGCGATCGTGGTCTCCGGTGGCCGCGGTGTGAACGGCGCCGAGAACTTCTCGATCATCGAGGCCCTCGCCGACTCCCTCGGTGCGGCCGTCGGCGCCTCGCGTGCCGCCGTCGACGCCGGCTGGTACCCGCACACCAACCAGGTCGGCCAGACCGGCAAGAGCGTGTCGCCGCAGCTGTACATCGCCAACGGCATCTCCGGCGCGATCCAGCACCGCGCCGGTATGCAGACCTCCAAGACGATCGTGGCCGTCAACAAGGACGCCGAGGCCCCGATCTTCGAGCTGGTCGACTACGGCGTCGTCGGCGACCTGTTCGACGTCGTCCCGCAGCTGACCGAGGAGATCAAGTCCCGCAAGGGCTGAGATCCGCCTTCGCTGTACGAGGCCCCCGTGACCGTGCCGACGGTCCCGGGGGCCTCGCCTCATGTCAGCGCCAGGGACGCCTGCACCGGCAGGTGGTCGCTGGGGAACTGGCCGTCCAGCGAGAAGGTGTTGATCGAGACCTGGTGCGCGGTGACGCCCGGGGTGGCGAGGATCCAGTCGATGCGGTCGCCGTCCGGCCGCAGCGGCTTGTAGCCGTGGAAGGTCCCGTACAGCTCGCCGCGCTCGGCCGCCGTCTCCCAGGTGTCGACCAGGCCGGCGCCCAGCATCGTGTCGTAGACCGCGTTCTTGTGGGCGGCGACATTGAAGTCGCCGGTGACGACGAGCGGGAGCGAGCGGTCGAACCCGGCGATGCGCTGGGCGATCAGGGCGGCGGCACGCGCGCGTGCCTTCTGGCTGCGGTTGTCGAGGTGCGTGTTCAGGAAGCAGAACTCGCGGTCGCCGCCCTGCAGATCCCGGAACCGCACCCAGGTCACCATCCGGACGGAGCCGCCGCCCCAGGTGTTGGAGCCGATCACGTCGGGTGTGTCGGAGAGCCAGAAGTGGTCGTACTCCTGCGGGGCGAGCCGCCGGGTGTCGTAGAAGACCGCCATGAACTCGTCGCGGCTGCCGCCGGCGCGTCCGGTGCCGATCCAGTCGTAGGACGCCCCGAGATCGGCCTCGATGTCGCGCAGCTGCTGGTAGAGGCCCTCCTGGGTGCCGATGACATGGAGGCGCTCGCGCTGCAGCAGGGCGCGCATCGCGGGTCTGCGGACGGTCCAGCTGTTGGGCTCTGCGGTGCTCGCGTAGCGCAGGTTGAACGACATGACGCGTAGGGGCTCGCTGTGCCGTTCGCCGGCCGCTGCGGGACCGGCGGAGAGTGCTGTACTGGACACGGACGCGGGGAACGTGACCGCGAAGGCGGTCTTCAGGCCCATACGGCGCGTGACGCGGCTGCGGTTCGGCACGGGCGCTCCTTCTGCGACGGCTGCGGGCGAGGCGTTGCGGATGCGCTGTGACGGTAGGGCAATGCGGCCCCGTACGGTGCCGGACCGACATGAACACACCGGGATGGCCGAGTGGAGCGAACGGAATGCGGTGTTGACCAGCGGGAAGGTTGGCAGATAACTTCGCTATACGGATTGTTGATTCCGTAGTGCGGAAATACTGGAGGATGTGGGATGGGTCAGCAGGAGAAGGTGGCGACGAGTCTCGCGGGCGCCGTCAGCGAGGAGATCAGCGCCTCCCTCGCACCGGTCGACGCGGAGCTGGAGCGCCGCTACCCCGGGGACCCCGGCACCCGGCAGCCCGTCCACACCGTCTACGTCCCCGGCGACGCCTTCGCCGCCGACACCATCCGCTCCTGGGGCGACCAGGCCCTCGCCGCCCTCGACGAACACGCCCCGGACGCCGCCTCCTTCGCGGCGGTCCTCGGCCTGTCCGACGAACTGGCCGAGCCCGTCCACTCCCGCGTCCGCGCCAAGCTGGAACGCGAGCCGATCGAAGACCTGCGCGTCGACTTCGAGGACGGCTACGGCCCCCGGCCCGACGCCGAGGAGGACGAGACGGCGGCCCGCGCGGCCCGGCTGATCGCCCAGGCGTACCGCGACGGCACGGCGGCGCCGTACATGGGCATCCGCATGAAGTGCATGGAGGCGGCGGTACGCGACCGGGGCATCCGCACCCTGGACGTCTTCCTCACCGGCCTGATCGAGTCGGGCGGCCTGCCCGAGGGCCTCGTCCTCACCCTCCCCAAGGTGACCTACGCCGAGCAGGTCAGCGCCTTCGTCCGCCTCCTGGAGGCCTTCGAGAAGGCGCACGGCCTGGACGCCGGCCGGCTCGGCTTCGAGATCCAGATCGAGACCAGCCAGTCCATCCTCGCCACCGATGGCACCGCCACCGTCGCCCGGATGATCCAGGCCGCCGAGGGCCGCGCCACCGGCCTGCACTACGGCACCTTCGACTACAGCGCCTGCCTCGGCGTCTCCGCCGCCTACCAGGCCAGCGACCACCCGGCCGCCGACCACGCCAAGGCGATCATGCAGGTCGCGGCGGCGGGCACCGGCGTCCGTGTCTCCGACGGCTCGACCAACGTGCTGCCCGTCGGCCCGACCGAGAAGGTCCACGACGCCTGGCGCCTGCACTACGGCCTCACCCGCCGCGCCCTCGCCCGCGCCTACTACCAGGGCTGGGACATGCACCCCGGCCACATCCCGACCCGCTACGCCGCCGTCTTCGCCTTCTACCGCGAGGGCTTCGAGCAGGCGGCGGCCCGCCTCACCCGCTACGCCAACCGGGCCGGCGGCGACGTCATGGACGAGCCCGCCACCGCCAAGGCCCTCAGCGGCTACCTGCTGCGCGGCCTGGACTGCGGCGCCCTCGACATCGCGGAGGTCGCCCGCCTCACCGGCCTGACCCGCGCCGACCTGGAGGGTTTCGCGGCGCCCCGGCGCGGCGACCTGACCGCCTCCGCGAAGTAGCGGGCCGGTCACCGCCGCCCCGTACGCTGGACGCCACGCATCGACCAGGCGGACGCGACACAGGGAACGGGGCGATGGTGTCTTCGGGGGAGCAGGGGCCGGCGGAGTACGGGAACCCGCACGGGGCCGGACGGCTGCTCGCCGGGCGCTACCGCGTCACCGCACGGCTCGGGCGCGGCGGGATGGGCGTGGTCTGGCGGGCGGTGGACGAGGTCCTCGGCCGCGAGGTCGCCGTCAAGGAACTGCGGACCTACACCGACGCGGCCGGACCGGAACTGTCCGGTCTCAGGCTGCGCATGCGGCGCGAGGCCCGGGCCGCCGCCCGGGTCCGCCACCCCGGTGTCGTCGCCGTGCACGACGTAGCCGAGGCCGACGGCCGCCCGCTGATCGTCATGGAACTGATCGACGGGCCCTCCCTCGACGGCATCCTGCGCGAGCGCGGCCCCCTCGACCCGTACGAGGCCGCGCGCATCGGCGTGGCCGTGACGGACGCCCTGGCCGCCGCCCATCACGTCGGCGTCCTGCACCGCGACGTCAAACCCGGCAACATCCTCCTCGACCGCACCGGCCGGGTCGTCCTGACCGACTTCGGCATCGCCACCATGGACGACCCCGGCGACGGCTCGGCCACCCGCCTGACCCGCAGCGGCGAACTCGTCGGCTCCCTGGACTACCTGGCCCCCGAGCGCGCCCAGGGCGGCGAGCCGGGCGCGCCCGCCGATGTGTGGGCGCTGGGCGCCACGCTGTACGCGGCCGTCGAGGGCGCCTCGCCGTTCCGCCGTACGTCCACCTACTCGACGCTCACCGCCATCGTCGCCGAGCCCCTCCCCGAGCCCCGCCGGGCGGGCCCGCTGGCACCGGTCCTGCGGCGCCTGATGGACAAGCGCCCGGACGCCCGGCCGGACGCCGAGGAGGCCCGCGATGCGCTCCGCGCGGTGGCGCAGGCGAGCATCCCGGACACCCCGACCACCACCCTGCGCCCGACGCCGCCACGGGCGCCCGAAGCGACGGACCGCACCACGCCGTCCGCCTTGCCGGCCGCCGGACCGGCGGAACCGGAGGCAACCCGGCCGGCAGTCCCCACCGGTCCCATGGAAACGCCATCGGGCTCGCCCCGCCGCAAGGGCCGGGCTCTGCTCGCAGCCGCCGCGGTCGCCGTCGTTCTCGCCGCGGCCGGGATCACCGTGGCCCTGATGCGCGACCAGACGCCGAAGCCGGACTCCGCGTCGGCCGCCAGGCCGTCCTCACCTGCCTCCGCCTCCGCGCCCGCCGAACCCGCCCACAGCACGACCGGGACCGGCGGCGGAGAGGGACACACCGCCAGCCCGGCCGGGGCCTGCCGGTCCATCGGCGGCGGCAGGTCCGACTGCCAGCTCTGGCGCACCGCCACGACCTACACGGCCTCCGGTGCCGCCGCCGGGACCCTGAGCGAGGGCCTCAACTACTTCTACTGCCAGGCCGACCTGGGGCGCCGGGAGACCTACGGCCGGTGGACGAACGTGTGGTGGGCGAAGACCGACGACGACAGCGGCAACACCGGTGTCTACGTCAGCGACGTCTACCTCAAGGGCGGCGACAACGACGCCCCGGTGCCCGGGCTTCCGGTCTGCTGACCGCCGCGGTGGTTCAGTCGGCCGGTGGCAGCTCGCCCGATCCGCGCGTGATCAGGCGGGTGGGCAGCTCGATGCGCTCCGGCGCGATGAGTCCGCCGTCCAGCTGACGGAACAGCCGCTCGGCGGCGGTACGGCCGAGGGCGGCCGCGTCCTGGGCGACGACCGTGACGCCCGGCTGGAGCAGATCGGCCAGCTCGATGTCGTCGAAGCCGACGAAGGCGACCCGGCGGGACTGCTCGGCCAGGACCCGGATCACGGTGACCGTCACCCGGTTGTTGCCCGCGAAGATGGCGGTGACGGGGGCGGGCCCGGACAGCATGTCCTCCGCCGCCCGGCGCACCCGCTCCGGATTCGTCGCCCCGAGGGACATCCAGGCGTCCTCGACCCGTATCCCGGCGTCCTCCATGGCCGCCCGGTAGCCGCGCAGCCGCTCGGCGGCGGTGTGGATGCGCGGCATGTCGCCGATGAACCCGATCCGGCGATGGCCGTGCGCGATCAGATGGGCCACGCCGTCCCGTGCGCCGCCGTAGTTGTCGGAGAGGACCACATCGGCGTCGATGCGTCCCGCCGGACGGTCCACGAACACCGTCGCCACGCCCGCCCTGATCTCCGGCTCCAGATAGCGGTGGTCGTCACCGGCCGGGATCACCACCAGGCCGTCCACCCGCCGTGCGCACAACGCCAGCGCCAGCTCCTGCTCGCGCTCCGGGTCCTCGGCGCTGGAACCGTTGATCAGCAGGGCGCCATGGGCCCGGGCCACCTCCTCCACGGCGCGGCTGAGCGGGCCGTAGAAGGGGTCGGCGAGGTCCTCCAGGACCAGGCCGATGCTCGCCGTACGGCCCTTGCGCAGCACCCGGGCGCTGTCGTTGCGGCGGAAGCCCAGCGCGTCGATCGCCTCCTGCACCCGGCGCTCGGTGTCCGGGGTGACACCGGGCTCGCCGTTGACCACCCGGGAGACCGTCTTCAGGCCGACCCCGGCCCGCGCCGCCACGTCTTTCATCGTCGGGCGGTTGCCGTAGCGGGTGCCGGGAAGGCCGTCTGCGCGGCGGGTGGTCTCGGGCACGATGCGGTGTCCTGTCCTGTCGTCCGTCCGGTCCGCGGAATCGGTGCTTCGGGGGCGTGCGTCGGTGCGCACGAGGTGGTGCGGCCGGGGTGGTGCGCCGATCCGTGGATTGTATGAGGATGTGGCGTCGAGCATAGAGCCTGGACAACGTTGTCAGATGCGCGAGAGACTGTCCACCGTTCTCTGTCGGCCTGCGCCCCCACCGCCTGACCGGCCTGCCCCTCTTTTGGTTCTCACGCTTCAACGGGGAGATCTGACTCTGATGCACACCGACCTCGTGGCGGCCCTGGACATCGGCGGCACCAAGATCGCCGGCGCGCTGGTGGACGACGACGGACGGATCCTGGCCCGGGCCCAGCGCGGCACGCCCGCCCAGCAGGACGGCGAAACGGTCATGCGGGCCGTCGAGGACGTGCTCGGCGACCTCGCCGGGTCGCCGCTGTGGGGACGCGCCGGCGCCGTCGGCATCGGCAGCGCCGGACCGGTGGACGCCTCGGCGGGCACCGTCAGTCCGGTGAACGTGCCGGGCTGGCGAGACTTCCCGCTGGTCGAGCGGGTGCGCGCGGCCACCGGTGGCCTCCCGGTCGAGCTGATCGGCGACGGCGTCGCGATCACGGCCGCCGAGCACTGGCAGGGTGCCGCCCGTGGTCACGACAACGCGCTGTGCATGGTGGTGTCGACCGGTGTGGGCGGCGGCCTGGTCCTGGGCGGCCGGCTGCACCCCGGTCCGACCGGCAACGCCGGGCACATCGGGCACATCAGCGTCGACCTCGACGGCGACCCGTGCCCGTGCGGTTCGCGCGGTTGCGTGGAGCGGATCGCGAGCGGGCCCAACCTCGCCCGCCGCGCCGTGGAACAGGGCTGGCGCCCCGGCCCCGACGGCGACACCTCGGCCGCCGCGGTGGCCGCGGCGGCCCGCGAGGGCGACCCGGTCGCCGTGGCCTCCTTCGAGCGGGCGGCGCAGGCGCTGGCCGCCGGCATCGCGGCCACCGCGACCCTGGTCGAGATCGACATCGCGGTCATCGGCGGGGGCGTCGGCAACGCCGGCGACATCCTCTTCACGCCCCTGCGCAAGGCGCTCACCGACTACGCGACCCTCTCCTTCGTCCAGCGGCTGACGGTCGTGCCCGCGCAGATGGGCACGGACGCGGGGCTGGTCGGGGCGGCAGCCGCCGCGCTGTCCCGCCGGCCGGACGCGACCGCGGGGGTCTGAGCGGGGTCGCGCGGCGCTGCTCGCCGGCAGCTGCCTCCCCCACCGCCCACCCGCGCCGCCCCGACGGGTGGGCGCCGCCGTCAGCAGCTCACGCGGGCGTCGGCCCAGTCCGCGTGGTCGGAGTCGTTGCCGTCTCCGGCGTCGGTGACGACGAGGTGGACCACCTGGGCGCCGGTGATGTCGGCGCTGAGGGGCTGGGCGGGCATCGCGTTGGTCAGGACGCCGGTCGAGGCGACCTTCGTGCCGTCCGCCCAGATCTCGAAGGTGACGGTGCCCTTCGTGCCCTTCTCGTCGTCGACGCCGACGTCCGCGGTGACCTTCTCGCAGGCCTTGCCGGTGTAGAAGGCGACGTCGCTCGGCGCGTGGGCGCCGAGGCCCTTGGCGTACACCGTGCCGCCGATGGTGATCGGGTGGCCGTCGCCCGCGTCGCTCTCCCCGTTGCTGGTGTCGCGTTCCACCGGCCCCCAACCGCTGGTCGCCGACAGCCACTTCAGGTCGCTGAGGTACGACGTCCCGGAGGGCGGCCGTGCCACGACGGACGCGGTCAGCGGAAGGGTGCTGGTGACGCGCTGTCCGGCCGGTGAGCGGTAGTGCGCCTGGAGGGTGAGGCCGTAGGAGCCGGTGGGGGTCCCGGCGGGCGCGGTGACGCTCCAGCCGGTGCGCAGGGCCCTGCCGGTGGCGAGGGTGGCGGCCGTGGTCGCCGACGTGGGCCGTACGGTCCATCCCCCGGGGCCGGTCAGGGACACGGACACCCGGAGTGCGGGGGTGCGGCCGAGGTCGGTGACGGTGCTGGTCAGCGTGGCCGGGGTGGCGGCCTCCAGCAACGGGCTGCCGTCCAGGCCCAGTTCGCCGGCGGGCGGGTTGTCCGCCCAGTGGGGGTCGGCGGAGACGCGCAGCAGGACCGTGCCGTGCGCGGGGACGGTGGCCGCGATGGTGCCTGCGGTGTTGTAGCCGCTGTGCTGCCACAGGTCACGCAGGGTGTAGGCGGGTGCTTCGGGCAGGCCGACGGCGGCCGCGCTGGTGGCGATCCGCTGGGCGGTGCCGGACTCGTTGAACAGGGCGACGGCCCGGCTGCCGTCCTTCATCTCCTTGGCGATCACCCAGCGTCCGCCCGCGGAGGAGACGACCGTGCCCTGCTTGCCCAGCGGGTCCTGGTCGACGGCGATGACCTCCTTGTTGTCCAGGATGTCGAAGGTCGCGGGGGAGGCCTTGCGCAGATCGGTGCCGATGAGCAGCGGCGCCGCCATGACCGACCAGAGGGAGAAGTGCGAGCGGTACTCGGTGTCCGTCATGCCGCCGTTGCCGACCTCCAGCATGTCGGGGTCGTTCCAGTGGCCGGGTCCGGCGTACGGCGCGAGCGGGAGGTTCTGCTTGAGGATCGACAGCATCGAGCCCCAGTCGTCGCTGATGTCACCGGTGGTGCGCCAGAGCTGACCGACATCCGAGGCCCACTCCCAGGGCCTGTTCTCTCCCCATTCGCAGATGCTGTAGACGATGGGCCGCCCGGTCGCCCTGAGCGCGTCGCGCATGGTTGTGTAGCGCTTCTTCGCGTCTACACCCTGGTTATTGCAGTTGTCGTACTTCAGGTAGTCCACGCCCCAGTCCGCGAACTGCCGGGCGTCGCTGTACTCGTGGCCGAGCGCGCCCGGGAAGCCCGCGCTGTTGCAGGTCTTGCTGCCGGCGCTGGTGTAGATGCCGAGTCTGAGCCCCTTGGAGTGGACGTAGTCGGCGACGGCCTTGATGCCGTTCGGGAAGCGGGCCGGGTCGGGCACCAGCTTTCCGCCGGCGTCGCGCTGCGGCAGCGCCCAGCAGTCGTCCAGGTTGACGTACTGGTACCCGGCGTCCTTCAGGCCCTTGGCCACGAAGAGGTCGGCGATGCCCTTGACCATGCTCTCGTTGAAGTCGGCACGGCAGTGCGTGGAGTTCCAGTTGTTGAAGCCCATCGGCGGGGTGAGGGCGAGGCCGTCGGCCAGGGCGGGGGCGGCGGGGGCCTGGGCGGGGGCCGCCGGCGCGGGGGTGGCGAGGGCCGCCGCGCACAGCAGTCCCGCGGCGAGCGCTCCGAGCACTCTTCGGGGGGTTGTGCGGGTGTGAGGGTGACGCATCGTTGACGTTCCTCCGACTCGCGAAAGGTGGATGACGACAGGGCGCCGCCTGGGCGTCCATCTGTGTGTCGGCTGTGCGCGATTACGGTAGGACGTGTCGGACTGTGTTGGAAGAGGCGCGACCTGACTGTTCGATATCCCGTCAAAAACCTTGACTGTAGGACTGTTTCGCCTCGTCGGCGTGACCCGACGTTCGGATCTGTTGGCTTCCGAAGCTTCCAAGGCCTCGCGAGCTGCCGGAGTGTCCGGGGCTCAGGCCTCGTCGCCGACCCGGCCCCAGCCGGGCAGTGGAGGCTGGGGCCAGGCGGGCGGGCGGGGCAGGTCGGGTGCCGGCCGGTCGATCGTCAGCGCGTCGGCCGGGAGCCGGCCGCTGAGCCAGCCGAGCACCTGGTGCCCGGCCCCGGCGACCGAGGGGCCCCGCGCGGCCACCGGCCAGCGCCGGCCCAGATCCACGGCCTCCACCGAGGCGAGCGGAAAGCCCTGGGCGCGCAGCGTGGCGAGGGTGTCGTCCAGCGCCCAGGAGACATACGTGTCCGGCCACTGGCCGGTGCCGTATCCGACGCCCAGGTCGAGGTGATGGGTCTCCGACTCCCGCAGACAGCGCAGCAGGAGATACCAGGCCGGGTGGCGCCAGCCGGCCAGCGCCGGGACCAGGCGGTCCCAGGCGGGAGCGGGCGTCGCACGCGCCTCGGCGGCGAACCGGTCCAGGCTCTCCCGCAGCCCAGCCACGAGCAGCTCCGCGGAGAGCGCCGCGTCCCGCTCGACCGCTGCGGACAGCGTCGCCGCGTCCGCACGCGGGCCCGGTTCCCGTCCCGTTCGCGCGAGTCGCAGCAGCCATGTATAGGCCTCGATGCTGTGGGCGACGTGGGCGAGAGTATGGCTGCGTGTCCAGTCGGGCAGTCGGGACGGGGTGCGTAGTGCGGTGTCGGGCAGTGTGGCCGCGGCCTGGACCAGCCGGTGGCCCGAGCGCACGACGTCCGCGATGCGCTCGACGACGGCGCGGGCGGCCGCGGGCCCGCTCACCGGAACTCCCGCACGACCTCGATACGGCCGACGATATGGGCGTTGAACTCGTCCAACTCCTCGGCCGGCACCCACAGTTCCAGGATCGTCCGGCCGCCCGCCTGCCGTACCGGATAACGGCCGACGAACTCCGTGTCGACCTCGAAACGGGTCACGAAACCGGCGCCGTCGTGCTTGACGTTCCAGTCGCGGGCGATCCGGATCGCGTAGTCCTCGTTGAGGACGGGGTAGAAGATCGGCTGCTCGGGGAGCCGGGGCGGCCAGGCCCGCCAGTCGAGCGCGCGGACCAGTTCCAGCTCCTTGGGGCCGGTGGGGCGCCAGAGGGTCGTGGTCAGGGGCGGTCGGCCGGTCATGACGTCGCATTTCTGGTCGGTGCCCGCCTCGGGAGCGGGCGGGCCGGGACGCCGGACGATACCGGCGCCGCGCAGGAGCGGGCCAGCGGATTCCGGTACGGCCGCCACCCGCACGGCACCGCGAACCGCCGTGCCGGCTCCCGGTGATGGGTCCCGTCCCGCTCCGCCCGTATCCGTCGGACTTCTCCCGGCCCTCTCTGCCGGGACGGTGTCCGGAGTCGTCCGCTTGCCGGTATCCGCGTGACTCCTGGGCGGATCCGCAGTTGGTCAGGGCATGAAGAAGCGCAGCATGCTCGCCCTCGCCACCCTGGCCACCGGATTCGTCGTGGCCGCCGTCACCCCCTCGCACGCGGCGGACAAGGGCCCTGCCGGGATGTCCTTCGACGGCCTCAACGTCTCGGACACGCTCGACTCGGCCGGCGGTCACCCGGTCACCCTGGACAGCTTCGGCTTCGACGACACCGGCACCAGGGAGAAGTAGATCCGACGCCTTGCGGTGACAGTGCCGGTGTCCCCGCCCGAGGGGGGCACCGGCATTGCCGTTCCGGCGCCCTCACCGGGGCGGGGTTTCCGTGGCAGGGTGGAGCGGGCAAGCCTCAGGGGGCCAACAGAAGAGGGGGAGTCCGTGACCGTCGTCTGGATCAACGGCGCGTTCGGAGCGGGGAAGACCACCACCGCACGGGAACTGATCGAACTGATCCCGAACAGCGCGTTCTTCGACCCCGAGGTCGTCGGCGGGACGCTCACGCAGCTGCTGCCGGCCAAGCGCCTCGCGGAGGTCGGCGACTTCCAGGACCTGCCGATCTGGCGCCGGCTCGTGGTCGACACGGCGGCCGCGATCCTCGCCGAGCTGGGCGGGACCCTGGTGGTGCCCATGACCCTGCTCCGCCAGGAGTACCGCGACGAGATCTTCGGCGGCCTCGCCGCCCGCAGGATTCCGGTGCACCATCTGCTGCTCGCCCCGGCTGAAACGATCCTGCGCGAGCGGATAGCCGGGCGGGAGGTTCCGCCGGACCTGCCCGACGGCGAGATACGGCAGCGGCAGTGGGCCTACGACCACATCGAGCCCTACCGCGCCGCCCTCGCCTCCTGGCTCACCGCCGACGCCCACCTCGTGGACACCAGCGCCCTCACGCCGTACACCACCGCCGTCCGCATCGCCGACGCCATCGGCAGCGGCGCCGCACCGCCCTGCGACATCGTGCAGACCCCCCAGCCGACCGCCGAGACCCTCGCCGCCGGGGTGCTGCTCTTCGACGAGCACGACCGGGTCCTGCTCGTGGACCCCACCTACAAACCCGGCTGGGAGTTCCCCGGCGGCGTGGTGGAGCGCGGCGAGGCACCGGCCCGCGCCGGGATGCGCGAGGTCGCCGAGGAGACCGGGATACGGCTGCAGGAGGTGCCCCGGCTGCTCGTCGTCGACTGGGAGCGGCCGGTGCCGCCGGGCTTCGGCGGGCTGCGGCTGCTGTTCGACGGCGGCCGGCTGGAGCCCGGCGAGGCGTCCCGGGTCCTGCTGCCCGGCCCGGAACTGCGCGGCTGGCGCTTCGCCACCGAGCAGGAGGCCGCCGGGATGCTGCCACCGGTCCGCTACGAGCGCCTGCGCTGGGCGCTGCGGGCCCGCGAGCGGGGGACCGCGCTGTATCTGGAGGCCGGGGTGCCGGTCGGCTGAGTCGCCCGGCGCGGGGCGGCCGAGGGCCCTGCCCGATGGTCAGTGAGCGTCCGCCGCCCGGCGCAGCGCGGCGGCCGCGCCCCCGACGACCGCGTCTCCGTGGCCGAAACACGCCACGTCCGCGTCCAGCTCGGCCAACCGGCCGAGTGAGGCGAGGAGTCGGGGCCGGTCGAGGTTGAAGACGCCCGGGATCACCGTGCCGTCGACCGGCGAGGCCGCCACCGTGTCCCCCGTGAACAGCACGCCCTGCGCGGGCAGGAACACGGCGATGCTGCCGTCCGTGTGGCCGGGTACGTGGAGCACCCGGGCGCCGCCGCCGAAGTCCAGTACATCGCCGTCGGACACCGCGGTGACCGACGCCGGCGGCAGCGGTGTGCCCGCGGGCAGGCGCTCGGCCGCCGCCGCGTGGATCGGCAGCTCCCACTCCTCGAACCGCGGGGGCAGGCCGGGGAGTTCACCCCGGATGAAGGGGGCGTCCAGCGGGTGCGCCAGCACCTCGGCACCGCTGAGCGCGGCGAACTCGCCCGCGCCGCCCACGTGGTCCTCGTGGAAGTGGGTCAGCACGATCCGCCGTACGTCCCCGGGCGAGTGTCCCAGCGCCGTCACCGTGTCGGCGATCGCGCGGCCGGCGCCGATCGTGCCCGCGTCGATCAGCGTCAACGCGTCGTCGTCGCGCCAGAGATAGGCCTGGCCCACCGGGAAGCGGAGGAGGTGCAGGCGGGGGAGCAGTTCGATGACGTCCATGCGCCGACCCTAGGCAGCGCCCCCGCCCGTGGGCGAGGGCGCTCTGCCGTCGGCAGAAGGACTCAGCCCGCCGCGTAGTTGCGCAGGAACAGCGCCTCGGCGACCGACAGGCGCTCCAGCTCCTGAGGGGAGACGCTCTCGTTGACCGCGTGGATCTGTGCCTCCGGCTCGCTCAGCCCGATGAGCAGGATCTCCGCCTGCGGGTACAGGCCGGCGAGGGTGTTGCACAGCGGGATGGAGCCGCCCTGGCCGGCGTACTGCATGCTCTCGCCGGGGTAGGCGACCGCCATCGCGTCGGCCATCGCCTGGTAGGCCGGGCTGGAGGCGTCGGCGCGGAAGGGCTGGCCCTGGCCGATCTGCTCGGTGGTGACCCGGGCGCCCCAGGGCGTGTGCGCCTCGATGTGCGCCTGCAGCAGCTTGGTCGCCTCCGCCGCGTCCATGCCCGGCGGCACCCGCAGGCTGATCAGGGCGCGGGCGCTCGACTGCACGGACGGGGTGGCGCCGATGACCGGCGGGCAGTCGATGCCGAGGACGGTGACCGCCGGGCGGGCCCAGATGCGGTCGGCGACCGAGCCCGAACCGATCAGCTCGACCCCGTCGAGCACCTTGGCGTCCGCGCGGAACTGCTCCTCGGTGTACTCCAGGCCGTCCCACCGCGTCGCGGCGTCCAGACCGTCGACCGTGGTCGAGCCGTCCTGCGCGCGCAGCGAGTCCAGCACCCGGATCAGCGCGGCCAGCGCGTCCGGGGCGGCGCCGCCGAACTGGCCGGAGTGCAGATTGCCCGCGAGGGTGTCGACGGCCACCCGGACCAGGGTCATGCCGCGCAGCGTGGTGGTCACCGTCGGCAGTCCGACGCGGAAGTTGCCCGCGTCGCCGATGACGACGGTGTCCGCCGCGAGCAGCTCCGGGTGCTCCTCGGCGTACCGCTCCAGGCCACCCGTGCCCTGCTCCTCCGAGCCCTCGACGATCACCTTGACGTGCACCGGGACGCCGCCGTTCGCCTTCAGGGCGCGCAGTGCGAGCAGGTGCATGAGGAAGCCGCCCTTGCAGTCGGCGGTCCCGCGGCCGTACCAGCGGCCGTCGCGCTCGGTCAGCTCGAACGGCGGGGTGGTCCAGCCGGCCTCGTCCAGCGGCGGCTGCACGTCGTAGTGCGCGTAGAGGAGAACCGTTTTTGCGCCCTCGGGGCCCGGCAGGTGGCCGTAGACGGACTGCGTGCCGTCCGGGGTGTCCAGGAGGGCCACGTCGACGAAGCCCTCGGTGCGCAGGGCGTCCGCGACCCAGTTCGCGGCGGCCTCGCTCTCGCTCTTCGGGAACTGCGCGAAGTCCGCCACCGACTTGAAGGCGACCAGTTCGGCCAGCTCCTCCTTCGCCCGGGGAAGCAGCGAGGCGACGGTCTCGGCGACCGGATTCGACGACATGGGCACGCTCCTCGTGGGTGCGACGTTGAACAGCTTGAACAGGGTTGTGCCCTCGATACTCCCACAGTGGCCTGCGACGACGGCCGCCGTAGGATGCGAGGGACACCACGGCAGCGGCTTGATCGGAGCGGTAGACCATCGTGAGCGGCGAGAACTCTTCGGCGGACGACGTGCAGCGGGTGTGGGACGTCGTCGTGGTGGGCGCGGGACCCGCGGGGGCCTCGGCCGCCTACGCGGCCGCGGTCGCGGGACGGCGCGTGCTGTTGCTGGAGAAGGCCGAGTTGCCCCGCTACAAGACCTGCGGCGGCGGCATCATCGGCCCCTCGCGCGACGCGCTGCCCCCCGGCTTCGAGCTGCCCTTCCGCGACCGGGTGCACGCGATCACCTTCTCGAACAACGGCCGCTTCACCCGCACCCGCCGCTCCAAGCAGATGCTGTTCGGGCTGATCAACCGCCCCGAGTTCGACCAGCGGCTGGTGGAGCACGCCCAGAAGGCGGGCGCCGAGCTGCGTACGGGCGTCACGGTGCAGCGGGTCGAGCAGCACGGCTCGGCGGTCCCCGACCGGCGCACGGTCGCCGTCGTCCTGCAGGGCGGCGAGACGGTGCTGGCCCGCGCGGTCGTCGGCGCCGACGGCAGCGCCAGCCGCATAGGAGCCCATGTCGGTGTGAAGCTGGACCAGGTCGACCTCGGCCTGGAGGCGGAGATCCCGGTCCCGGAGTCGGTCGCCGATGACTGGAAGGGGCGGGTCCTCATCGACTGGGGCCCGATGCCGGGCAGTTACGGCTGGGTGTTCCCGAAGGGGGACACGCTGACGGTCGGTGTGATCTCCGCGCGCGGTGAAGGCGCCGCCACCAAGCGGTACTTGGAGGACTTCATCGCCCGTCTCGGCCTGTCCGGCTTCGAGCCGGCCGTCTCCTCCGGGCATCTGACCCGCTGCCGTGCCGACGACTCGCCCCTGTCCCGGGGCCGGGTGCTGGTCTGCGGTGACGCGGCCGGGCTGCTGGAGCCGTGGACCCGGGAGGGCATCTCCTTCGCGCTGCGCTCGGGTCGGCTCGCGGGGGAGTGGGCGGTCCGCATCGCCGAGGCCCACGACGCGGTCGACACCCGCCGCCAGGCCCTGAACTACGCGTTCGCGATCAAGGCCGGGCTCGGCGTCGAGATGAGCGTCGGCAAGCGCATGCTGACCGTCTTCGAGAAGCGTCCCGGCCTCTTCCACGCGGCCCTCACCGGCTTCCGCCCGGCATGGAGGGCGTTCCGGGACATCACGCAGGGCTCGACCTCGCTGGGCGAGATCGTCCGCTCCCACCCGTTCGCCCAGCGCGCCCTGACCGCGCTGGACCGGGGGCAGGCCGTCCCGGCGGAGGAACCCGTCAGTTCGTGACGGTTCAGTCCGTGACCGTGATCCGGAAGACGGGGTGGTCGCCGGCGCAGGCGACGATCTCCTCGTCGGAGGACTTGGCGGTCACCCCGTCGAAGTACTGGTTGACCTCCCAGCCCCACTTCTCCAGGTAGGTCCGCAGCAGGGGGGGCTTCTCGGCGTCGGGAAGCTCCACCGCGGTGAAGGTGCGCACCTTGCGTCCGACGCGCAGTTCGCCGCCGCCGGCGACTCGCATGTTCCGCACCCACTGCGAGTGGCCGCGCGCCGAGACCAGGTACTGCCCGCCCTCGAAGGTGTGCGGGTTGACCGGGATGCGCTGCATCTGACCGCTCTTGCGGCCCCGCACGGACATCTCCGCCGAGCCCGCGAGGCTCAGACCGTGCCGGGCGAGCCAGCCGATGACGCTGTTCAGCCGGACGTTCATCGGGCTGCCCTTGAGGTAGTACGGCGAGGACGAGGACGACGACATGGTGACCCCCACAGTTTGGGAGAGCAGTGCTCTCGGTTGACTCCAGTGTGGGGCAGGTCGGCGCGAGAAAGCAAGAGCGGTGCTCTCTTTTGTGTGCACTGCTCTCCTTCGTGGCAGACTGCCGTCATGAGCACCCCGCAGGGCGCCCGCGCCAGGGCCAGGACCGAAGTCACCGCCGCGATCAAGGAAGCGGCCCGCAGACAGCTGGCGGAGGAGGGCGCGGCCAAGCTCTCGCTGCGGGCCGTCGCCCGCGAGCTGGGCATGGTCTCCTCGGCCCTGTACCGCTACTTCCCGAGCCGCGACGAGCTGCTGACCGCCCTGATCATCGATGCCTACGACTCCCTCGGCGAGGCCGCGGAGACGGCCCACGACGCCGCCGCGGGCGCCGCCCCCGTGGACCGCTGGACGGCCGTGTGCGAGGCGGCCCGCGGCTGGGCGCTCGCTCACCCCCACGAGTACGCCCTCATCTACGGCTCGCCCGTGCCCGGCTACTCCGCCCCCGAGACCACGATCAGGGCCGCGGCCCGGGTCGGCCTGGTCCTCATCGGTATCGTCCGCGACGCCCACGAGGGCCCCGGCCTCGCCGAACTGCCCCTCCCTGCGGCGCTGCGCCCCGAGGGCGAGCGCATGGTCGCCGCATTCGCACCCGGGCTTCCCGCCGAGGCGGCCGTGGCCCTGGTGACGGCCTGGGCGGAGCTGTTCGGGCTGCTGGGCTTCGAGCTGTTCGGCCAGTTCAACAACGTGGTGGAGGACCGGGAGGCGTTCTTCCGCCACGCGGCCACAAGGCTGGCGCACAGCGTGGGCCTGCGGTAGACGCGGGGCGCGCGTCGCACTCGGCCCGTCTTGGGCGTCGTACTTCCCGGGGAGTACGAGTGATCGCCTCGTCCGGCTGACGCCCGCCCGTGCCGCCTGCGTCTAGCGTGGCGGTCATGGACGAGCAGCGCGCCCCCTCGCACTGGTGGCGGCACGGGCCTTTGTGGCGCGGCGCCCCGGACGACGACGGAGCGGAGCCGCAGCACGCCCGCCGCCTGCCCTGGCGCTCGACCGTGCTGCTCACCGCGTTCGTCCTGATCGGCACCAACTTCGCCGCGCAGGACCAGCCCCACCGCGTACCGCTCGACCCGTACGCGCGCGTGCTGCTGCTCGTCGCCTCGGTGCTGCTGCTGTGGCGGCACCGGTACCCGGTGGCCGTGGCCTTCGGCACCGCGACGGCGACCCTCGGCTACCTGGCCGCGGGCTACCCCTACGGGCCGGTCCTCCTGACCGTCGCCGTCAGCTGCTTCAGCGCGGTCGTGGCCGGGCACCGGCGGGCCGCCTGGGCCTCCGTCGGCCTGCTGTGGACCGGGCACGCCCTGGTCACGCTGTGGCTCTACCGCTGGCTGCCGCCCCCGGGCGACAAGAGCGCGGGCCTCACCCAGGAGACCGTCATCGCCACCTGGGTGCTGGCCATCGTCGCCCTCTCCGAACTGGGCAGGGTGCGGCGCGAGCAGTGGGCGCGGGAGCGCGCCGACCGGGCGCAGGCGGCGCGTCGCCGCGCGGACGAGGAACGGCTGCGGATCGCCCGCGAGTTGCACGACGTCCTCGCGCACAGCATCTCCGTCATCAACGTCCAGGCCGGCATGGGGCTCGCGCTGCTCGACAGTGATCCCGAGCAGGCGCGGGCGGCGCTCACCACCATCAAGGCCGCCAGCAAGGAGGCGCTCGGCGAAGTGCGCCAGGTCCTCGACACCCTGCGCACGTCCGGCGCCGCGCCCCGCGCCCCCGCCCCCGGTCTGGACCGGCTGCCGGAGCTGGTGGAGCAGGCGGCCGCGGCCGGACTGACCGTGCGGATCGAGGGCGCCCCGCCGCGGCTGCCGCCCGGCGCCGACCTCGCCGCCTTCCGTATCGTCCAGGAGGCCCTGACCAACGTCGTACGGCACTCCGGATCACGGCACGCACGCGTGACGTTCGCCCAGGACGGCGACGCGCTGCGGCTGCGTATCGACGACGACGGGCCGGCCACCGGCGCCGACGCCGGGGGCAGCGGCAACGGGCTGGCCGGGATGCGGGAGAGGGCCGCCGCGCTCGGTGGCACCATCGAGGCGGGCCCGCGCCCGGACGGCGGCTTCCGGGTGCTCGCCGTACTGCCGTCGCACACCAGGGAGGACCAGTGATCCGGGTACTGCTCGCTGACGACCAGTCGCTGGTGCGGGCCGGTTTCAGGGCGCTGCTCGACGCACAGCCGGACATCGAGGTGGCCGGGGAGGTGGCCGACGGCGAGGAGGCGGTGCGCCTGGTGCGCGAACTGCGGCCGCACGTCGTCCTGATGGACATCCGCATGCCCCTGCTGGACGGGCTCGCCGCGACCCGGCGCATCACCGGCGACGCGGAGCTGCAGGACGTGAAGGTGGTCATGCTCACCACCTTCGAGCTGGACGAGTACGTCTTCGAGGCGATCCGCTCCGGTGCCTCCGGGTTCCTGGTCAAGGACACCGAGCCGGACGAACTCCTGCGCGCCGTGAGGGCGGTGGTCCAGGGTGACGCCCTGCTGTCGCCGGGCGTCACCCGCCGGCTGATCGCCGAGTTCGCGGCCCGCTCCAAGGAACCCACGGCGGCCGACGCCCTCGCCCGGCTCACCGAGCGGGAGCGGGAGGTGATGGCGCTCGTCGGCATCGGACTGTCCAACGAGGAGATCGCCCGCCGGCTGGTGGTCAGCCCGCTCACGGCCAAGACCCATGTGAGCCGCACGATGGTGAAGCTGGGCGCGCGGGACCGCGCCCAACTCGTCGTACTGGCCTACGAGTCGGGGTTGGTGAGGCCCGGCTGGCTGGGCTGAGCGCGGTCCGCGGGACCCGGTAGCACCGTCGCGCAGGCATGCGGTCGGCGGATCCGGCCACGACGGGCCCGCGGACGATCGACGGCCCGTCACGGCACGTCCCGCGGAGCGCTCAGTCGCGGACCGCCACGCGCTCCGCTTCCGCCTCCTCCACCTCCTCCACAGTGGACCTGGCGACCACGAAGGACGGCCGGGTACGACGGCTGCGCAAGCCGGTGAGGGTGATCAGCAGGCCGACCGCCGCGATGCCGGTGACGACCATGAAGCCGGGCCGGTAGCTGTCGAGGACGGCCTGCGGGGTGGCGTGCGCGGGGGCACCCGCGGTCACCACCGCGGTGACCACCGCCAGGAAGATCGCGCCGCCCACTTGCACCGAGGTGTTGAGCAGCCCGGAGACCATGCCCTGCTCGTGGTCCTCGACCCCGTTGGTGGCCTGGATGTTGAGCGACGGGAAGACCAGCGCGCAGGCCGCGCCGATCAGCAGCATGGACGGCAGGATCACGGCCGCGTACACCGGGTCCAGGTCGACGCGCAGGAACAGCGCGTAGCCGAGGACCATGAGGGCGAAGCCGGTCGCGATCAGCCGTGGCGTACCGAACCGGTCGACGATCGCGCCGACCTTCGTGGAGGACACCGCCACCAGCGCGCCCGCCGGCAGGAACGCGAGCGCCGTGTGCAGCGCCGACCAGCCGAGCAGGGACTGCATGTAGAGCGTCGTCAGGAACTGGAAACCGACGTACGAGCCGAAGAACGCGATCGCGCCGAGCTGGGCGCGGACCTGACTGCCCGAGCGCAGCACGCCGAGCCGGATCAGCGGGCTCGGCGAGCGCCGCTCGACCAGGATGAAGGCGGTCAGCAGCACGGCGACGGCGACGAAGGACAGCAGTGTGCGGGCCGAGGCCCAGCCGGCCTCGGGGGCCTGGACGACGGTGAAGACCAGCAGCAGCATCGAGGCGGTGCCCAGGACGGCGCCGGGGATGTCGTAGCCGCCGTGGTTCTCCTCGCGGGCGCTGCGCGGCAGCAGCCGCAGGCCGGCGAGGAGGGCGAGCAGGGCGATCGGCGCGGGCAGCAGCATGGTGAAGCGCCAGCTGGCCTCGGTGAGCAGGCCCGAGAGCACCAGGCCCATGGAGAAGCCGGTGGCGGCGCAGGTGGTGTAGATGGACAGGGCGCGGTTGCGCAGCGGGCCCTCCGGGAACGTCGTGGTGATGATCGACAGGCCGGCCGGTGCCGTGAAGGCCGCGCTCAGGCCCTTGATGAACCGGCTGGCGATCAGCAGCGGACCCGAGTCCACGAGCCCGCCGAGCAGCGAGGCGAGCGCGAAGACGCCGAGGGCGACGAGGAACACCTGACGCCGGCCGAGCAGGTCGGCGGTGCGGCCGCCGAGGAGGAGCAGGCCGCCGTACCCCAGGATGTAGCCGCTGACGATCCATTGCAGCGTCGACGTGGACAGATGGAGGTCGGAGCCGATGGACGGCAGTGCGACGCCGACCATCGACACGTCCAGCGCGTCCAGGAACATCGCCGCGCAGAGCACCAGCAGGGTGCCCCACAGCCGGGGGGTCCAGCGGACCGCCGGGGACGGGACCGCGGAGGGGGTGAGCGGAGAGGTCATGCTCCAGACACTACATGCGCACGCATTGATTGCAAGCGCATTTAATTCCGATGCAATAATCTTGTTTCTCTGCTACGGTGCGCGCATGGCGTCGAACAGGGCCGAGCGGGCGCTCGTGGAGCAGTGGCGGGACATCCTCGCGCTGCATGCCCGCACCCAGTGCGAGCTGGACCGGGCGCTGCACGGACACGGCCTGTGCGCCAGCGACTTCGAGGTCCTCGACCTGCTCGCCGAGGACGCGGCGGCGGACGGCGGCTGCGCCTTCCGCGTGCAGGAGATCTCCGAGCGCATTCACCTCAGCCAGAGTGCGCTGTCCCGGCTGATCGGCCGTCTGGAGAAGGACGGCCTGGTCGAGCGTGCCATGTGCGCCGAGGACCGGCGCGGGGTGCGGGTCGCGCTCACGAACAAGGGGCGCGCGCTGCACGGCGAGGTACGGCCCGTGCAGCGCGCGGTGCTGGCCCGGATGCTGGCCGACGCCGGCTGACCGGGTGTCAGAAGCCGCCCTTCTCCCGCCACAGCGCGGCCAGTGAGGGGTCACCGGACACGCTCGGCACGGGCCTGCGGTTCCACAGGGCCAGGTACAACTCGTCGGCGGGACCGGACAGTTCGGCCTCGGCCGCGTCATCGGCGTACGGTACGGCCACCGGCGGCTCGGCCGTGAGCCGTACGGTCCACACCGCGTCCGCCTCCGCCCCCGCGTTCAGCGCGCGCACCCGCAGCGTCCGCGGCTTGTCCGTGCGCAGGCGGCTGCGCTCGCGGGCGTGGAAGCCGCGCAGCAGTTCGTCGATGCCGTCCACCGCGAAGTCCGGGGCGATCGGTGACGGCGTACCGCCGCGCGCGGCCTCGGCGTCGTAGCGGTGGACGGCCGTCTCGTGCGCCTGCCGGCGCGTCCAGAACGCCAGCGGTGAGGGGTTGGGCGCCGGGTGGAAGGTCCAGCACCGCACGTCGGCGGGTGCGGCGGCCAAAGTGTCGACCAGCAGGCGGTGGCTGTCCCGGTACCAGTCCACCAGCGCGGTGCCGTCCAGGTCCGGCGCGTCGCCGAGCGGGCGGGGCTCGGGGTGCCCGTCGGCGACGAAGGCCGCGGCCCACCGGTGCACCGCGCCGGTGTGCCGCAGCAGGTCGCGCACCTGCCACTCCGGGCAGGCGGGCACCTTGGCCTCGGTACCGGCCGCGGCGGCGGCCGCCGCGAGCAACCGGCCCTCCCGGTCCAGGGTCTGAAGGAAGTCAGAGGTCTCCATGGCGTGAGTGTGCCGGACCGGGCGTGCCCGCGGGCCGGTATTTTCACCCGTCGGGCAAGCCGCGCCGGCCTCAGGCGCCCATCGTCCGCCGGGTGGCCACCCCGATGACCGCGGCGACGGCGGCCAGCGCCGCCACGCTGGTGAGCGCGGTCGCCAGGGAGAACCAGTCGGCCATGAACCCGATCGCGGGCGGTCCGAGGAGCATGCCGCCGTAGCCCAGCGTCGAGGCTACGGCCACGCCGGACGGACCCGTCAGCGAGCCCGCGCGCTCCACCGCGACCGGGAAGAGGTTGGCGAGCCCGAGCCCGGTGACGGCGAAGCCGATCAGCGCGGCCCAGGCGGACGGCGCGAGCGAGCCGAGCAGCATGCCCGCCGCCGCGACGGTGCCGCCGGCGATCACCGTGCGGGCCCGGCCGAGCCGCTCCAGCAGCGTCGTGCCGGTCGCCCGGCCCACGGTCATGGCCAGCGCGAAGCACGAGTACCCGGCCGCCGCCACACCGGACGACGCCGCGAGGTCCTGCTGGAGATGGAGCGCGCCCCAGTCGGCCATGGCGCCCTCGCCGTAGGCGGTGCACAGCGCGATCAGCCCGAAGACGAGGACCAGCCCGCGGCTGCCGGTCCGCCGCGGTGCGGCGCGGTCCGCCTCCATGGGCGAGGACGGGAGCCGGTCCGCGGGGGCGGGCGGCTCCTGCAGCAGGGCGCGTCCGGCGGCGGCCGTGACGACCAGCCCGATCAGGGTGAGGCCGAGCAGATGCCGGGTGGGCGAGAGCACGCTGGCGACCAGTCCGCCGAGGCCGGCGCCGATCATCCCGCCCAGGCTGAACGCGGCATGGAACGTCGGCATGATCGGCCGCCGCAACGCGGCCACCAGGTCGACGGCGGCGCTGTTGAACGCGACGTTGATGCCGCCATAGGCGGCGCCGAAGAGGAGGAGTACGACGCCGAGCGCGGCTGCGGAGTGGGTCAGCGGAGGGAGGCTGACGCTGAGGGAGAGGGCGACGGCGCACACCACGGTGACCGGATGGCTGCCGTAGCGACGGCAGAGCCGCCCGATGAGGGTCATGGTGACGACGGCTCCGGCGGAGACACCGAGCAGGGCCAGGCCCAGATCGCCGGCGGAGGCGTCGGTCTGCTGCTTGATGGCGGGGATCCGGACCACCCAGCCCGCGAAGATGAAGCCGTCGAGGGCGAAGAAGGCGGTGAGCGCGATGCGCAGACGGGTCAGATCACGGCTGGCACCCGGCACGACACTGTGCGTTCGGGGTTTGTTTATTAGCGGCACAAAGTCAGGCTAGGTGGGGGTGCGGGGCGGGGCAAGGGGAAATGGCCGGGATGAGGCGGTCCGGCGGGGCGGTGGAGGCGAGGGGGCGCGCGCAGGGCGGGCGCGCGACAACGGCTCCGGCCTCCACGACGGGCTCTTCCGGCCACTCCTTGACCGGGGTCCGCGTGTGCAAGGGTTGACCGATATCGCCTTGACCTGCGTAGACTTGCGCGCTCCCGAGGCGGCGGCGGTGTCAACACGGCGTGGCGCGTGTCCCGTTCAGGGTGCTTCAGCGGTACGTCCGCCCGGTCTGCTTCCGGATACAGGTCGGTTAATGCTTGCTCACGAGCTGGTTGCCGACGGGTGAGCGGTCCATGATGGGCCCATGACGTTGGCCTCGCGCGCGCTCGCGCAACTGGCGACCTGGCCCGACCTGAGTCAGGCGGTCCCGAGCTGCGGCCTGGGACAGGCGGTGAGTTCGGCCCAGGGCGAGATCGCCCACTTCCACTCGGAGCGCGATGTCGATCTGCGACTGACCGACCGGGCGATCAGGCGGTTCGCCAAGGATCTGCGGGCCTCGGGTGCGATCAGGATCGTGCCCGGCTCGCAGTGGGTGACGCTGCGGCTCGACGCGGCCAGCGACGTCGACCTGCTGCTGACCCTGGCGAGCGTGGCGCTCCAGGCCCAACAGGCCTGGCCCGACCCGCTCGACAGACCGCCGACCGGCTGCAACGACCAGCGCGGCGCGGGATTCGTGAAGGCCGACCTCAGCGGCATCTGAGCCGGGCACCCGCAACGGCTTGTCGAGTCACACGGCGGTGATGACCGGCGCGGCCGTGGGTGCGGCGCGGGCCGGCCGTATCCGCGCCGCCTTCTGCCCGCCGCGCCGGCCTCCCGTCACACCGTGACGACCCGGACGCCCGCCTCCTCGAAGCGGCGTACCGTCTCCTGGTCCACCGCCGTGTCCGTCACGAGCGTGTTCACCAGGTCCGTGCCGCAGATCCGGGCGAACGCCCGCTGGCCCAGCTTGCTGGAGTCGGCGGCGACCACGACCCGCTCGGCGCGCTCGCACAGCAGCCGGTTGATCGCGGCCTCCGCCTCGTCATGGGCCGCCGCGCCGTGCGTGACGTCGAAGGCCACGACACCGAGCACGGCCACGTCGAGCGTGATCTGCCCGAGCACCCCGTCCGCGAGCGGGCCGATGAGTTCGTACGACTGCGGGCGCGCCACCCCGCCCGTCACCACGATCTTGAACTGGGGCCGTACGGCAAGCTCGTTGGCGATGTTGAGCGCGTTGGTGACCACGGTCAGCGCGGGCGAGCCGGTGGCCAGGTCGCCGCGTACGGCGAGGGCCCGGGCCACCTCGGTGGTGGTCGTACCGCCGGTCAGCCCCACCGCCTCGCCGGGGGCGACGAGTTCGGCCACCGCCTTGGCGATGCGCTGCTTCTCCGAGGCGCGGCGGGCCGTCTTGTAGCGCAGCGGGAGTTCGTACGACACCCCGTGCACCACCGCTCCGCCCCGGGTGCGCACCAGCATCTGCTGCTCGGCGAGCTGGTCGAAGTCCCGGCGGATCGTCGCCGCCGACACCGCCAGCTCGGCCGCCGCCTCCTCGACGTCCAGCCGGCCGCGTTCGACGAGCAGTTCCAGCAGTGCCTTCCAGCGGGCGTCCCGGGACATCCGCACCTCCGCTCTTTGACCGTTCCCCGGTCGTACCCCGGTCGCTCGCCGACCGCACTCCGATTCCTCGGCGACCCTAGCGCACCCACTCTGCGCTCAAATGCTTGATTGTGCTCGAAAGCTCGCTATATCTTGCAGGAACAATCAGCGAGGGGGAGGGTGTGGGCATGACGCATGTCGAGAACGAGCTGAACAGCCAGCCGGAGTGCTGGGCGCGGGCGGCCGAGGAGGCGCCGCGGCACCGGGACGCGCTGCCGGGGCCGGGGGAGCGGGTCGCGATCGTGGGGTGCGGGACCTCGTACTTCATGGCGCAGGCGGTGGCCGGCCTGCGGGAGGGCGCCGGCCAGGGCGAGACCGACGCGTTCGCGGCCTCCGAGTTCCCGTACGGCCGGCCGTACGACCGGGTCGTGGCCCTCACCCGCTCCGGCACCACCACCGAAGTGCTGGAACTCCTCGGGAAGGTGCGGGGGCGGACCCGCACCACCGCCGTCACCGCCGATCCCGGCACTCCCGTCATGTCCGCCGCCGACGGTCTCGTCGTGCTGGACTTCGCCGACGAACGCTCCGTCGTCCAGACCCGGTTCGCCACCACCGCCCTCACCCTTCTGCGCGCCCACCTCGGCCTGCACACCGACTCCGTCGTCGCCGACGCGCGCACGGCCCTCTCCGCTTCTCTTCCCGAAGACCTGCTCGCCTGCACCCAGTTCACGTTCCTCGGGCGCGGCTGGACCGTCGGGCTCGCAGGCGAGGCCGGGCTGAAGATGCGCGAGGCCTCGCTGTCCTGGACCGAGGCGTACCCGGCGATGGAGTACCGGCACGGCCCGATCAGCATCACCACCGAGGGCACGGCCACCTGGATGCTCGGCGCGGCACCCGCGGGGCTCGCCCAGCAGGTGCGCGCGACCGGCGGGTTGTGGATCGACGGCGGACTCGACCCGCTCGCCGAACTCGTCCGGATCCACCGGCTGGCGGTCGCCGTCGCCGCCGCCCGCGGACTCGACCCCGACCAGCCCCGCCATCTGACCCGCTCGGTGATCCTCGCCCCCTGAACCCGGCCCGCCTCCCGGAAGGACACCTCACGTGCCCCTTGCGTCCACCGGCGAGCTGGTCACCACAGCCGCCGCCACCAGATCCGCCGTCGCCGCGTTCAACATCATCACCCTCGAACACGTCGAGGCCGTCATCGCCGGCGCCGAGTCGGCCGGTACGCCCGTCGTCCTCCAGGTCAGCGAGAACGCCGTCAAGTTCCGCTACGGCCGGCTGCTGCCGCTGGCCCGCGCGGCCGTCGCCGCCGCCGAACGCGCCACCGTACCCGTCGCTCTGCACCTGGACCATGTGCAGAGCGACCACCTGCTGCGCCAGACGCGCGACGCCGGCTTCAGCTCGGTCATGTACGACGCGGCCCGGCTGCCGTACGCCGACAACCTCTCCGCGACCCGGGCCGCCGCCGACTGGGCGCACTCCCAAGGGCTCTGGATCGAGGCCGAGTTGGGACAGGTCGGCGGCAAGGACGGCAGGCCCCCGCTGGACGCCCACGCACCCGGCGCCCGCACCGACCCGGACCAGGCGCGCGACTTCGTGGCCGGCACCGGCGTCGACGCGCTCGCCGTCGCCGTCGGCAGCGTGCACGCGATGACCACCCGCACCGCCACCCTCGACCACGGCCTGCTCAAACGGCTGTCCGCCGCGCTGCCCGTCCCGCTCGTCCTGCACGGCTCCTCGGGCGTGCCGGACGACGCACTGGTCGCGGCGGTCGCCGGCGGCATCGCCAAGGTCAACGTGGGCACCGCCCTCAACATCGCCATGACCGGCGCGATCCGGGAGTTCCTCGCCGCCCACCCGGAAGCCGTCGACTCACGCAAGTACCTGAGTGTCGGCCGCGAGGCGATGGCCGACGAGGTCCAGCGGATCATCGGGGTGCTCGCCAGGGCGGCCTAGTGCCCCGGCACTAGTCCTTCCTGACCGCCCTCAGCACCACGAACTTCGGGTCACCGGCGACCAGTTCGCAGTTCCCGAACAGCCGCTTCAGCTTCACGTGGTACCCCAGGTGCCGATTCCCGATCACCCACAGCTCACCGCCGGGCCGAAGCGCGCGCCGCGCGCCCGTGAACATCCGCCACGCCGTCGCGTCGGTCGTCGCCTGGTGGGAGTGGAACGGCGGATTGTTCAGGACCAGGTCCACACTGCCCGGCGCGACCCCGGCCAGCCCGTCACCGACCCGGAACTCGGCGTGCCCGGGCACGCCGTTGGCCTTGTACGTCGCTTCCGCCGAGGCCACCGCCTGGAAGGACTCGTCCACGAACAGCACCTCGGCGGACGGGTCCGCCAGCGCCACCGCCGTACCGACGACGCCGTTGCCGCAGCCGAGGTCCACCACGCGGCCCGCGCCCGGCCCCGGCAGGTGCCCCAGGAAGAACCGGGTGCCGATGTCGAGCCGGTCGGCGCAGAAGACGCCCGCGTGGTTCACGACCGTGCGCCCGGAGACCGCCCCGATCCCGTCCGGGAGCGCGTAGCTGTACGGCCACGGGTTCGCCGGCCGCTCCAGCGCCGGGTCCGGGGTGCAGAAGATCAGCCGGGCCTTCTGCCGGGCCAGCGAGGTCCGGGTCGGACCGAGGATCCGCTCGAACAGCTGGAGCGTGGAGGTGTGGATCTCCTTCACCATCCCGGTGCCGACGACCACCGTGCCCGCGTGCACGGCGGGCGCCAGCCGCAGCAGCTGGTCCTCCAGCAGCGCCAGGCTCTTCGGTACCCGCACGAGCAGCACGTCCACCCGCTCCGGCGGCGGATCCTGGGTGGTCAGCAGCCGCACCGCACCGGGCTCGACCCCGGCCCGCGCCAGATTCGCCCGGGTCGCCTCCTGGCTCAGGAAGGAGTCGGTGAGCTGCGTCGGCCGGTGCTCCGCGAGTGCCGTGACCAGCGCACCCCAGCGGTCCCCGACCACCACGACCGACCCGGTGAGCGGCACCCCCTCCTCGGCCAGATGACGCAGCAGATACGCGTCTGAGGCGTCCCAGGCACGCAGCCGGTCGCGCGGGTCCTCGGGGAAGCGGGCCAGCTCGACCTCGCCCCACGGTGTCGTCATACGGTCGCTCATCGTGCCTCCCAGGCTAGCGGAGCCGCAGCTCAGGGACGGTGGGGCGGGCATGCGGCACGATGGAGCGCGTGGACGCGGAGCTGTTTCCCCGGGAGCGCGCGGAGGTCGCGCCGGGCGCCGTGCACGTCCCGGACTGGCTGGACGCCGACCGGCAGCGCGACCTGCTCGCCGCCTGCCGGACGTGGGCGCGGCCGCCGGCCGGCCTGCGCACGGTCCGCACCCCGGGCGGGGGCACCATGACCGCCCGGCAGGTCTGCCTCGGCTGGCACTGGTACCCGTACGCCTACGCCCGCACCGCCGTGGACGGCGACGGCGCCCCCGTCAAACCGTTCCCCGGCTGGCTCGGCGAACTGGGCCGTCGCGCCGCCGCCGACGCGCTCGGCTCGCGGCCGGGGTACGCCTACGACATCGCGCTGATCAACTTCTACGACGGCGACGCCCACATGGGCATGCACCGCGACAGCGACGAGCAGGCCGACGCGCCGGTGGTCTCCCTCAGCCTCGGCGACACCTGCGTCTTCCGCTTCGGCAACACCGAGACGCGCGCGAAGCCGTACACCGACCTGGAGCTGCGCAGCGGCGACCTGTTCGTCTTCGGCGGCCCCTCCCGCCTCGCCTACCACGGCGTACCCCGCGTGTACCCGGGCACGGCCCCGCCCGCGCTGGGCCTCACCGGCCGGCTGAACATCACCCTGCGGGTGAGCGGCCTGTAGGCACCGTAGGCCTGTCCGGCAGACCGGATCGGGCCGGATCGCGGCCGCTGGGGCCGACCTGATGGGGCGGACAGGCCCTGGCCAGGCGGCGCAGGCCACCCTGGGTGCGGATCATGGGAGACTCGCCCTCATGAGCGGCAAGTCGGAGCCCCGGACAGCGGGGGAGAGGACCACCTCGAGAGCGCGGCTGGACCGAGGG
Source organism: Streptomyces sp. NPDC052101 (assembly GCF_040680235.1). NCBI lineage: Bacteria > Bacillati > Actinomycetota > Actinomycetes > Kitasatosporales > Streptomycetaceae > Streptomyces > Streptomyces sp. NPDC052101. The sequence goes on along the minus strand of NZ_JBFAWH010000004.1, from coordinate 40,374 downwards.
CGCGGCGCGCTCGGACCCGCGCTGGAGCTGGTGCACACCGGGCGGGCGCCGACCCGCGCCGTACTCACCGCGGAACTCGGCGTCACCCGGGCGACCGCGGGCGCGGTGGCCGCCGAGCTGGAGGCGCTCGGGCTGATCCGGGTGGACGCCCGGCCGGCCGCCGCGGCCGGCTCCCAGGGCCGGCCCTCGCACCGCCTCGAAGTCGCCGAGGACGGCCCGGTGGCACTTGCCGCGCAGGTCCACGCCGACGGCTTCCGGGCGGCCCTGGTCGGCCTCGGCGGGCGGATCGTGGCGACTTCGCCCGGCTGCGAGACCGTCGACGCCGACCCGGCGAAGGTGCTCGGCTCGGTCGTCGAGGCGGGCGCGGAACTGCTCCGTACGACCGGCCGCCGCTGCGTCGGCGCCGGACTCGCCGTACCGTCCGCCGTCGCCGAACCCGACGGCCTCGCCCTCAACCCCCTGCACCTGGCCTGGCCCGTGGGCGCCCCGGTCCGCCGGATCTTCGCGGAGTGCGTACGCGCGGCCGGCATCACGGGGCCGGCCTTCGCGGGCAACGACGTGAACCTCGCCGCGCTCGCCGAGCACCGGCACGGTGCCGGCCGGGGCGCCCGGGACCTGCTGTGCGTGGCCACCGGACACCGGGGCGTCGGCGGCGCCCTGGTTCTCGACGGCCGCCTGCACACCGGCAGTTCGGGCCTCGCCCTGGAGGTCGGCCATCTCACCGTGAACCCGGAGGGCCGGCCCTGCTTCTGCGGCAGCCGGGGCTGTCTGGACGTCGAGGCCGACCCGCTGGCCCTGCTGGTCGAGGCAGGCCGCGCGCCGGGCCCCGAGGTGTCCCTCCTCCAGCAGGCCAACGACCTGCTGCGCACCCAGTACACCGACCCGGCCGTCCGCAGTGCCGCCGAGGCCCTGATCGACCGCCTGGGCCTGGGCCTGGCCGGGCTGGTCAACATCCTCAACCCCGACCGCATCATCCTCGGCGGTCTGCACCGCACCCTCCTGGACGCCGACCCCGGGCGGCTGCGTGCCGTCGTGGCCGACCGCAGCCTGTGGGGCCAGAGCGGCGGTGTGCCGATCCTGCCGTGCACACTCGACCACAACAGCCTGGTCGGAGCGGCCGAACTGGCCTGGCAGCCGGTCCTGGACGATCCGCTGGGAGCGCTGCGGTGACCGCTGCGGCCGTGGAGATCCTGCCCGCCGGTCGCATCCGCCTGGTCGAAGGGCCGCACGTCGACTGTCTGTGACCGGTTGTGCGGCGGTAAACCGGGGCCTGACCGGTTGTACGTCGTTGTGTACGTCGATCACGCCGGGGCCTGAGCCGTCAGGCTCCACAGCGCCGCCACCAGGGGGCGCCGCAGGTCGGCTCTGCGGACGCACAGTCCGATCGGGAACCGCTCCGGAGCCGGGTCCGCGGGAAGGACGGTCAGCCGGTCGCGGACCGCGCTGCTCTCCAGCACCAGCCGTGGCACCAGGCCCGTGCCGCAGCCCAGGGCGACCAGCGTCAACAGGCCCTCGTGACCGTCCGGTTCGCAGGCCACGTCCGGCAGTCGGCCACGCGTGCGGAACCAGCGGTCCGCCGCGTCGCGCACCAGCCCCCGGTGGGGCAGCACGAACGGCCCCGCGAGGTCGGGGTCCGGGCGGTCCCGGGCGGTCACCAGCACCAGATCGGTCACCGCGACCGTCCGGCTGACCAGCGGATCCGGCAACCGCGCCGGAACACCGGCCACGGCCACGTCCACCTCGCCCTCGTCCAGCCGGGCCAGCGCCGCCGCGGCGTCGCCGGTGCGCAGATCCAGGCGCACCTGGGGATGCGCGGCACGGAACGTCCCCAGCAGGTCGGGCAGCAGTGCCTGACAGGCCGTCACCGTCGCGAACACCGCGAGACGGCCGGTGAGTTCGGCGGGATCCGGGTGCTCCTCGCGATAGGCGCGCCACAGCTCCAGCGCGTCCAGCGCGTACTGGCGGAACCGGTGGCCCTCGGCCGTCAGGGACACCCCGCGCGGACCCCGGTCGAACAGCCGGTGCCCCAGCTCCGCCTCCAGCCGCTGCACGGTCCGGGTCAGCGTCGCCGGGCTGACATGACAGTCCATGCTCGTCCGGCCGAAGTTCAGCGACTGCGCGAGATGGAGAAACAGCCGCAGCTCCCGGTGCTCGTCCCGCACTCGCTGACCTCCTCGTTTCGCTTCCCGCAACGCTCCGCTGCACATCTTGCGCTTGCCGCAACACCCGGCCGGAGCCTACAACTCGACCATGACCGAGACCACGTACGCCTCCCGACTCTTCCCTCTCGAGACCATGGACGTGCCCGGCGGCACCGAGACGATCCTGCGCGGCGGCCGGCACCTCTTCCCGCTGCTGCCGCAGGCCTTCGCCGGGGTCCGCCGGATCGGCGTGCTCGGCTGGGGACCGCAGGGCCGCGCCCAGGCCCGTAACCTGCGCGACTCCCTCGCCGGCAGTGGCATCACGGTCGCCGTCGGCCTGCGCCCCGGCTCCGCCTCGGCCGCCGACGCCCGCGCCCACGGCTTCACGGAGGAGGACGGCACCCTCGGCGACTGGCTCGCCGTGGCCGCCGACAGCGACCTGGTCGTCCTGCTCCTCGCGGACGCCGCGCTGGCCGCCCACCACCAGGAGATCTTCGCCGCGCTCAGGCCCGGCGCCGTGATCGGCCTCTCGCACGGCTTCCTCCTCGGCCATCTGCGCGAGACCGGCGGCGACTTCCCGGCCGGCCACGGCGTGATCGCCGTCTGCCCCAAGGGCATGGGCGACTCCGTGCGCCGCCTCTACGAACAGGGCGCGGAGGTCAACGGCGCCGGGATCAACAGCAGTTTCGCCGTGCACGCCGACCCCGACGGCCGGGGCACCGACCTCGCCCTCGGCTGGTCGGTCGCGCTGGGCTCGCCGTACACCTTCCGCACCACGCTGGAGAGCGAGTACCGCTCCGACATCGTCGGCGAGCGGGCCATCCTGCTCGGCGCCGTGCACGGCATCGTGGAGAGCCTGTACGGCCGCTACCGGCTCGCCGGGGACGACACGGTGACCGCGTACGAGCGCTCCTGCGAGAACATCACCGGGCCGATCGCCCGCACCATCTCGCGCTCCGGTCTGCGCGCCGTCCGCGACGGCCTCGACACAGCAGGGCGGGAGGTCTTCGACCGGGCGTACACGGCGACGTACGGCCCGGCCCGCGAACTCGTCGCCGAGATCTACGACGAGGTCGCCGACGGCACCGAGCTGCGCAGCGTGATCCTGGCCGAACAGCGGCTCGGCACCCGGCCGATGAGCCGGATCGGCGGCTCCCCGATGTGGGCGGCGGGCGAGCGGGTGCGGGCTCGTCGTGCCGAACGCACGCTGTCCGCGGAGCCGTTCACCGCCGGTGTCTTCGTCGCCACCATGACCGCCCAGATCGACGAGTTCGCCGACCGCGGCCACCCCTGGTCCGAGATCGTCAACGAGTCGGTCATCGAGGCCGTCGACTCCCTGCTGCCGTACATGCACGCCCGCGACGTGGCGTACATGGTCGACAACTGCTCCCGCACGGCCCGCCTCGGCGCTCGCCGCTGGGGCCCGCGCTTCCAGTCCGCCTTCGAGCAGATCGCCTACCCGGCCGCCGAACAACCGGCTGATCAGCGCCTTTTGGCAGCGTTCGCCGAGCATCCCGTGCACGAGGCCTTGACCGCGGCGGCGAAACTCCGCCCGTCGGTGGACATCTCGGTGGCGTGAGCGCGCCCCCAAGAGGCGCCGGCAGCCGCCGGCAGCCGGGCGCGGCTCACCAGTGCCTGCCGTGCCGGAGCCGGTCGCGGCCGGGCGCGGACAGGTGCAGCACCTGGTAGACGTCCCCGTCGGCCTTGGGTGTGTCGTGCTCCCAGAGCGAGAAGTGGACCAGCTCCCACGCGCGCGTGTCCACCGCGGCCGCGGCCAGCACCGCACCGTCCTCGGCGGCCAGCCGCCCGGTCTCGGCCGCCGCGTCCGTCATGAAGGCCGCCAACTCCACGCCCTCCGGCACCGGTTGGCGCCGACGCACGGCGTACGCGGGAGCCGACCCCGTGGCGGTGCCCTCCTCGAAGGCGAGGCCGGTCCACTGCCGTATCGCCGGCCGCCCGAAGGCGTCGATCGGCCCCTGGAAGGTGCCTCCCCACAGGAAGCTGTTCATGCCCTCCATGGTGTTCCAGAGGTAGAACGGCCCGTACTGGTTGACGGGGGAGCCGTTCACCCCGCGCTCGCGCAGTACGTACGTCTTGATACCGAGGCCGTCCCAGTCGTCCAGCAGATGCGCCACGCGGGCGACGCGGGAGCGGATGACCCCCATGTCGTAGTCGGCGGGCAGGGTGAACTCGTACTGCATGGCGTGCATGTCGTGATTCCCTTCTCGGGGTCTCGGCGGCCTCCGCGACCGCGAGACAGGTCATGAAGGTGCGGGCGAGGCGCCGTGCCGGTGCCGTTCGCCCGTGACTCAGTTCTCCTGTCCGGTCTCCTGCCCGGGAGTCCGGGGTGCGAGCAGGGAGAGCAGGCCGCGGACTCCGGCGTCGAAGGCGGCCGGGGAGCCGGAGGCGCGGGCCAGGACATAGCCGCCCTGCACCGTCGCGAGGACGGCCGAGCCGATCTCCTCGCCGTCCAGCGAGGACGCGAACTGCCCCTGCCGCTTGCCCTCTTCGACGATCTCCGCGATCCGCTCCCGGATCCACGCGATCGTCTCGTCCACCGGCGCGCGCAGCTCGTCGCTGGCGATCACGTCCGGGTCCATGGTCAGCCGGCCGATCGGGCAGCCGCGCAGTACGTCACGCTCGCGCAGCAGATACGCCTCGATGCGCTCGTACGGCGTGCCCGGTCCGGCCAGGGCCCGCTCGGCGGCCGCCCGCAGCTCCTGCGCGGTCCGCCTGATCGCCGCCAGGGCGAGGTCCGGCTTGCCCTTGAAGTGGTGGTACATGCTGCCCTGGCCGGCGCCCGCGCGCTCCAGGATCGCCTTGGGGCTCGTGCCCACGTACCCGCGCTCCCACAGCAGCTCGCGGGTGGACTCGATCAGTCGTTCCGGGGTGCTCATGCACCTACTGTACATACTAGTAGTTACAGTCCGCCAGTCCGTGCCGCGCAGTCCGTCGGGAGCAGTTCGCCGCCCGCGCCGTACTCCCCGGGAGGTAGCCGCACTGCCGCCGGCCGCACGACGACCCGGACCCCTCGCCGGAGGGAGTCTCGTGGCATCCCCGAAGACCGCACAGCAGACGACCCGTTCGACAAGGGAGATGACCCGAGATGCAGACCCTGGCCACCTGGGACGGCGGACCCGGCCCATGGATCCTGTTCTTCCCGCTGATCTGGGCGGCCGTCGTGTTCGGCGCCGTCACCCTGCTGCGCCGCACCGTCCGGCGCGGCCGCGGCGGACCCTGGCGGCTCATGGACGGCTCACGCCCCGCGGGCGACTCGCCGCTCGCGGTCCTCGGCCGCCGCTTCGCCTCCGGCGAGATCGACGAGGACGAGTACTGGCGCCGTATGTCCGTCCTGGAGGAGCAGTTCGGCCGCACGGGCAAGGGAGGCGCCGCATGACCACGACCACCGCACCGCGGGCCGCGGCCCGCGTGGTCGACGCGGTGAAGGTGTACGGCGGTGGCGACACCGCCGTACACGCCCTGGACGGCGTCGACGTCTCCTTCCCCGCCGGACGCTTCACGGCGATCATGGGCCCCTCGGGCTCCGGCAAGTCCACCCTCATGCACTGCGCGGCCGGCCTCGACACGCTCACCTCCGGCGCCGCCTACATCGGCGACACCGAACTCGGCGCGCTGGACGACCGGCGGCTGACCCTGCTGCGCCGCGACCGGGTCGGCTTCGTCTTCCAGGCGTTCAACCTGGTGCCCACGCTGACCGTCGCGGAGAACATCACCCTGCCCCTGGACCTGGCCGGCCGGCGCGGCGACCGGGAGTGGATCGACGCGCTCGTCGACGTCGTCGGGCTGCGCGACCGGCTGCACCACCGGCCCTCGGAACTCTCCGGCGGACAGCAGCAACGCGTCGCCGTGGCACGGGCGTTCGCCGGACGCCCCGACGTGGTCTTCGCCGACGAGCCGACCGGAAACCTCGACTCCCGCTCCGGTGCGGAGGTCCTCGGGCTGCTCGGCCGGGCCGTACGGCAGATGGACCGTACGGTCGTCATGGTCACGCACGACCCGGTGGCCGCCGCCCACGCCGACGAGGTGCTCTTCCTCGCCGACGGACGGCTGGTCGACCGGATGGAGGCGCCGACCGCGGACCGGGTCCTGGACCGGATGAAGGCCTTCGAGGTGCGGACATGAACGCCTCGCTCCGGCTCAGCCTCACCTCCCTGCGCGCGCACCGGCGCCGGTTCGCCGGCACCTTCCTCGCTGTGTTCCTCGGCGTCGCCTTCCTGACCGGCACCCTCGTCATGGGCGACACGCTGCGCGCGAGCTTCGGCAGCATGTTCGGCGAGGCCACCAGCGGCACGGACGCCGTCGTACGCGGCGCCGACGCCATCACCACACCCGGCGAGGCCCAGGGCGTACGAAGGCCGGTGGACACCTCGCTGCAGAAGGCCATCGAGCGGGTCCCCGGGGTGGCGGCCGCCGCCCCGAACATCCAGGGCGCGGGCCAGCTCGTCGGCTCCGACGGCAAGCCCGTCGGCGGCCAGGGACCGCCGACCCTCGCCGGCAACTGGATCACCGACGCGCGGCTCAACCCGTACCGGCTCGCCGAAGGCCGCGCTCCCGCCCGGCCGGGCGAGGTCGTGGTGAACCGGGGTGCCGCGAAGAAGGGCGGCCTGAAGATCGGTGACACGACCGTCCTGCGCACCCCGGACCCGGTGAAGGTCACCGTCGTCGGCCTCGCCACCTTCGGCGGCCAGGACGGCATGGCCCAGGTGACGTTCACCGGCATGACCAGGGCCGACGCCGAGAAGTACCTCACCGCGCGACCCGGCCTGGCCGCGGCCATCGAGGTGCGGGCCGGGTCCGGAGTGAGCCAGCAGGACCTGGTCCGGCGGCTGACTCCCGTGCTGCCCGAGGGAGTCGAGGCCATCACCGGTCAGCAGTCGGCGCAGGAGAACACCGACATGATCTCCAGCCAGTTCCTGACCCTCTTCACCACCTTCCTGCTCGTGTTCTCCGGTGTGGCCCTGCTCGTCGCCACCTTCTCCATCCACAACACGTTCGCCATCGTGGTCGCCCAACGGACCCGCGAGAACGCCCTGTTGCGGGCCCTCGGCGCGGCCCGCCGCCAGGTGACCGCCGCCGCGCTCGCCGAGGCCTGCCTCGTCGCGCTCACCGCGTCCCTCACCGGGCTCGCGGGCGGCATCGGCATCGCCGCCGGCCTGCAGGCGCTGTTCCCGGCGATCGGATTCCCGTTCCCCGACGGCGACCTGGTGATCAAGACCCTGTCGATGGTGCTGCCGCTCGCGGCGGGGATCGCGGTCTGCCTGGGCTCCGCGCTGCTGCCGGCCCGGCGCGCCGGACGCACCGCACCGCTCGCCGCGCTGCGCGAGACGGCCGTCGACACCTCCGGTGCCTCCCGCGTCCGTGCGATCGCCGGGGGCGTCCTCGGTGCGCTGGCGCTCGCCACGACCCTGACCGGCGTCCTCGTCTCCCCGTCGGTGTGGCTGGCGGGAGTCGGCGCGCTGCTCGCCCTGGCGGCGTTCGTCGTCCTCGGCCCGGTCGCCGCCACCACGGCCGTACGACTGCTCGGCGGCCCCCTGGACCGGCTGCGCGGGGTCACCGGCTCGCTGGCCCGGCGCAACGCCCTGCGCAGCCCGAAGCGGACCGCGGCGACCGCGAGCGCCCTGATGATCGGGGTCGCCGTCGTGTCGCTGTTCACCGTCTTCGGCGCGTCACTGAAGGCCACGATGGACCAGACGGTGTCCCGGTCCTTCGCCGGTGACGTCGCCGTCAGCAGCCCGTCCTTCGGCGCGGGCGGCAGCGGACTCAGCCCCCGGCTCGCCCCCGCCCTGCAGCGGCTGCCCCAGGTGGAGACGGCCGTGGGACTCGGCCGGGGAGTGGCCGAAGTCGAGGGCAGGGGGCGGGCGCTGACCGTCACCGATCCGGTCGCGCTCGCCCGCACCTTCGACCTCGGCACGGTCACCGGCTCGCTGCGCGACCTCGGCAGCGACGGCATCGCACTCACCCGGAAGGAGGCGGACCGGCAGCATCTGCGCACCGGCGACACGGCCACGCTGACCTTCACCGACGGCAAGACGGAGAACTTCACCGTCCGGGCCGTGTACGGCCGGTCGGAACTCGCGGGCGACTACGTCATCACCCGCGCCGCCTGGGCCCCGCACCGCACGCAGGACGCGGACACCCTGATCGCCGTCACCTTCCGGCACGGGGTGGGCGCCGACGCGGGCAAGGCGGCGGTGCGGCAGGTCGCCGCCCGGTACGGCAACCCCGAGGTGCAGACCCGCGACGAGTACGCGCAGTCCTCGGCCGGCGGCATCGACATGATGCTGACCCTGGTCTACGCGCTGCTCGCCCTCGCGGTGGTCATCGCCCTGCTCGGCATCGCGAACACGCTGACCCTCGCGGTGCACGAACGCACCCGGGAACTGGGCCTGTTGCGAGCCGTCGGCCAGACCCGCGCCCAGCTGCGGGCCATGGTCCGCTGGGAGTCGGTCCTGGTCGCCGCGTTCGGCACGGCGGGTGGGCTGGGGCTCGGCGCCTTCCTGGGCTGGGTGCTGGTGAAGGCCTCCGACGGCGCGAGCGACACCGCGTTCGCCTTCGCCCTCCCGCCCGCGCGGCTCGTGGTGGTGGCCCTCGTGGGCCTCACCGCCGGCGCCTTGGCGGGCCTCCGTCCGGCCCGCCGCGCGTCCCGCCTGGACGTCCTGCGCGCCATCGCGACGGAGTGACGGGGCCGACGACACTGGGCCCGCCCACCCACCGGCTCGGCACCTGCCCGCACGCACCTGCGGCTCCGTCGTGGCTGGTCGCGCAGTTCCCCGCGCCCCTGCGGGGTTGCGGCCGGCCGTGCTCGCGGTGGTGCCGCGGCTGTGGGTGCCTATCGGTCGGGTCGCGTGTGTCCGTGTGCGAGTGCGGCTTCGTTGTGGCTGGTCGCGCAGTTCCCCGCGCCCCTGGGGAGTTGCGGCTGGCCGTGCTCGTAGTGGCGCCCCAGCTGCCAGCAGCCTTGTGCCGCCGGCAAGCGAGACGCCCCGTTGCCAGCCGCTGCGCGCCGCCAGAGCGGGCTGGTGAGCCCCTCGTAGGCCCATGGGCAGCCGGAGCGCAGCGGAACGTCACCGCCCGGTCAGCCGGAAACGGCTGACCGGGCGGGAGCCTGTGCCCTGGTCGTGGCGCTCGCCACGGGCACGCCGACGCCGGCGCCGACAGGAGCCGCGGCCACGGGCACCGCGGTCCGCACCGGGGCGGACTGCGTCACCCGCCGTGGCTCGGTCGTACGGCGCGGCACGCCGGCCGGATGCGGTCGTGCCGCCGTCGGCGCCGACAGCGTGAACCACACGACCTTGCCGTTCTCGCCGTCCGGCCGGGCGCCCCAGCTCTCGCTCACCGCCGCCACCATCGCGAGCCCCCGGCCGCAGGTGGCGAGCGGTGTGGCATCCAGGGCGTGCGCGACGTCGGCCAGCACCGGCAGCCGTGGATCGTTGTCGCGCACCGAGACGGTGAGCCGGTCCGGCGCCAGCTCCAGCTCGACCGTGCACGACTTGTCGGGCCTGGCATGCCGGTGCACATTGCTCAGCAGCTCCGTCACACCGAGCGCGGCCCGGTCTATCAACGGGTCCATATGCCAGTAGCGCAACTGCGCAGATACGATTCTGCGGACCTGGCCGATCCGCGACGGCAGGGCTTGGAGCTCCACCGTGCAGTGCCTGCTTGGGTGACCGATCACGGCTGCGACTCCCCGATGTAGAGGTCCGAAGGGACCGGAAGAACACGGAGAACAACGGATCCAGCAGGGTGCTTGCGTCCAAACGGCCGCCTGCTGTCGTGGCCGGCGGGCTGGTTCGCAGCGTTATCGCCGGTAAACCCAGAGTGACGTGTGACCAGCGTGACGCAGTGGATGCGCTCCCGCAACTCGCCGCGACGGTCGGCTGCTCGGAGTACGCCACCGGGGTGATCCGGGTCGGCTGTCGGCTGTCGTCTCCCGCTCAGCCGCCGCGTCGGGCGGCCTGGCGCACCGCATCGATGAACCGCCGTGCCGCGGGCGGCCCCGGCTCGCCCGGAGCGGGGTCCTGCTCGCCCAGCGTCAGCAGGTACCGGTTGCCGTTGATGTCGGCCAACGCCTTGTCGTGCGGCCCGAACCACGGCTTGGACGCGCGCACCGCCTGCACCGGCGCGCTGTCGATCTCGCTGCCGTAGCTGGTGAGCAACTCCACCCTGCCGTCGTTGATCCGGACCTGCCCGGCGCGGGTGAGCGAACGCAGTCGCTTGCCGATCCGCACGCCCGTGGCCGTGAACTCCGGCTCCGCCATGCCTCGCCGCCCCCTTGCCCGTGTGCTCCCGCGATCCAGTGTGCGCCCCCGCCGGGGCCAGCCCCGGGGACGATCGTCCCGTCGCGTGCAGTCTGCCCCGATGCGGCCGGGAGCACCAGTGCACGCGGAGCGCGTACCACAGTCGCCCGGAGCACTCCCGCCAATGCGCCCCCGGATGCCCCGTGCACCTCTGCCTCAGGGGGTCTTTGAGGGGCTCAAAGATGCGTTTATGCAGGTGGGAAGCGGTGTGAAAGATGCCTATGCTCAAGATGCCGGGCGCGTGAGGCGTCCTCGGCGCCCAGCGTAAGGAGTATCGCCGTGAGCACCCCCCACCAGACCACGACCGGCGCCACCCTCGACGTCGACCGCAGTGACGCCACCTACCGTGACTGGCTGAAAGAGGCCGTCCGCAAGGTGCAGGCCGACGCCAACAGATCGGCGGACACGCACCTGCTGCGCTTCCCGCTCCCCGAGCACTGGGGCATCGACCTCTACCTCAAGGACGAGTCGACGCACCCCACCGGCAGCCTCAAGCACCGCCTCGCCCGCTCCCTGTTCCTCTACGGCCTCTGCAATGGCTGGATCCGCCCCGGCCGCCCGGTGATCGAGGCGTCCAGCGGCTCCACCGCCGTATCCGAGGCCTACTTCGCCAAGTTGATCGGCGTGCCCTTCATCGCGGTCATGCCGCGCACGACCAGCGCCGAGAAGTGCCGCCTCATCGAGTTCCATGGCGGCCAGTGCCACTTCGTGGACGACTCCCGGAAGATGTACGAGGAGTCCGCCCGCCTCGCGGTGGAGACCGGCGGCCACTACATGGACCAGTTCACCTACGCCGAGCGGGCCACCGACTGGCGCGGCAACAACAACATCGCCGAATCCATCTTCCGTCAGCTGGAGTTGGAGCGGTTCCCGGAGCCGGCGTGGATCGTCGCCACGGCGGGCACCGGCGGCACCTCGGCGACCCTCGCGCGCTATGTCCACTACATGCAGTACGACACCCGTGTCTGTGTGGCCGATCCGGACAACTCCTGCTTCTTCGAGGGCTGGACCACCGGCGATCCGGACGTCACCTGCGACTGCGGCTCGCGGATCGAGGGCATCGGCCGGCCGCGCATGGAGCCGAGCTTCGTGCCCGGCGCGATCGACCGGATGATGAAGGTGCCGGACGCGGCCAGCGTCGCCGCCGTACGCGCCCTGGAGGCGGCCATCGGCCGCAAGGCGGGCGGCTCCACGGGCACCGGACTGTGGAGCGCGCTCAAGATCGTCGCCGAGATGGTGGCCGAGGGCCGCCGGGGCAGCGTCGTCACCCTGCTCTGCGACCCGGGCGACCGCTACCTCGACAAGTACTACTCCGACGCCTGGCTCGCGGAGCAGGGCCTCGACATCGCGCCGTACGCCGTGGCGATCGAGTCGTTCTTGGCGACGGGTGTGTGGCCGGAATGAGCCGGTCCCGCCCCGTCGGCTGCCGCTGCGCAACGGGCAGATGACGGGGCTGTGTGGGTTTGGTGACGTCTCAAATGGGGCTCTGGGCAAGCCGGTTGTCTCTGAGTGACTGATAAGATCATCCCACTTTTCAGTGGGCTGACGGCGTGTCAAGTTGCATGCCAGGGGGACAGTCTCAAAGGCACCGTCGCGCTCGTATGCTTCCGGCGCGATGCGACTTGAAGAGAGTCTCATGACGTCATTGACCCAGGATCCACTCCTGTGGATCTTGCTGGTGGTGCTCATCGCTGCGGTCGCCGCAGTGATGCGGGCCCGGAGAACCAACATGGCTCTCCGAAGAACGAGAAAGGACCTGGAGACAGGACTGGGGGAGGCTCGCGGCGACGTCGGCCAGCTCCACACGCACATCGCCGCGCTGACCGCACAGCATCAGCGCGACCTCGCGGACGTACGGGCGGACGCCGAGGCGGGGACCAAGGCGGTGCTGAAATCCGCGATGGGCACGCTGCAGTCGCTCGCCGAGGAGCAGCAGGTCCTGCTGGACAGCCTGCTCAGGAAGTACGGCGACACCACGGACGTCCTCGCCGACCTGATGTCCGTCGACCACACCGGCAGCCAGTTCGGCCGCCGTGCCAAGGGCATCTCCGTACTGTGCGGCGGATGGCTGGGCAGGCGTGACGGCGCCGCCACCGTCTACGACGTGGCCCGCAGCGCGCAGGGCAGGATCAAGGACTTCAACCGGGTCGGCGTCCACTCCCAGGTCAACGTCTCGCTCGTCGGCAAGGCGGTCGAGCCGGTGGCCGTCGTGCTGGCCGAACTCCTGGACAATGCGACGAACTACAGCGCGCCCGGGACGCCCGTCGAGGTCAACATCCAGACCGTACCCACCGGTGTCTGCTTCATCGTGGATGATGCCGGACTGGGTATGGACCAGGAGACCAAGGACCGGGCGGCGGCTCTGCTGTCCGTCGACGGTCCCGTCGACATCACCGGTCTCGGCGATCCGCCGCGGTTCGGCTTCGCCGTGTGCGGCATGCTCGCCACCCGCTACGGCTTCGCCGTCTCCGTCGGCTCCGTGTCCCCCTACGGCGGAGTGCGTGCAGTGATTCGTGTGCCCGAAAATCTCCTCGCGGCCGACGTTCCTTCCCCTGCGGCCGACATCCAGGACACCGCCGCGGGCCCGGAGGCGGCCCCCCAGCGACTGGCGTCGGTCCCGCCCGTGGGCCCTTCGCACGTGGTGGGAACGACCCAGGGAGGTCTGCCCAAACGCCGCCGGCGGGAACGCCCCGTCACGGTCGTCCCGGCCCTCGACACCGCCGGCCAGGAGGGGACCCTCGAACCGGCCAGCGAGGTGACGGCGTCGCGGCTCGGGGCGTTCGCGCGCGGAACCCACCTCGGGCGCACCACGAACACCACGGAAGGATCTGACAAGCAGTGAAGATCGACCTGTCCTGGGTGCTGAACGATGTGCTCGAGGTACGCGGAGCCCGGCATGCGGTCCTTGTCTCGGGCGATGGTCTGCTGCTGCAGCGCTCCGACGACATCGCACGCGACGACGCCGAGACGAACGCCGCCGCGATGAGTTCGATGCAGTCGCTGAGCCGCGCCGTCGCGGGGTTCGTGGGGGCGGGGCACGGCATCTGGAAGCAGACGCTGCTGGAGTACGACGGCGGCTGGATCTTCCTGATCGCCGCCGGCCAGGGCTCCTACCTCGCCGTCTCCGCCGCGCTGGACGTGGACATGGAAGCCATGTCGTTCCGTATGCAGAAGACCGTGGCCGGCCTGAGCAAGGCGATGAGCGTGGCGCCGCGCTCGGACAACGGCGTGGGCGCATGAGGACGCCCGGCGAGGAAGCCTCCGTCACCAGCGAGTTCGTCCGCTCCTACGTCATCACCGGCGGCCGCAGCCTGCCGGCCTCGGACGATCTGGCGCTGCACACCCTGGTCACCCTGGCTCCCGAGCGGATCCCTCCGCTGGGGGCCGGTCCCGAGGTGATGGCGATCTGGCAGCTGATCGCGGGCGGCTACCTGTCGGTCGCCGAAGTGGCCGGCCACGTGGGGCTGCCCGTCGGGGTGGCCCGGCTGCTGCTGACCGATTTATTCGAGCAGGGACACCTCCTGCGCCGCGCCGAGCCGCCCCGGGCTCAGAACGTTGACAGAGCGACCCTCGAGAAGGTTCTGAATGGACTCCAATCCCTCATCGGCTGAGACGGCCCCTGGATCCATCTACGTCTCCAGCGCGGTGACCAACGCCGCCAAGATCCTCGTCGTCGGGCACTTCGCGGTGGGCAAGACGACCTTCATCGGCTCGCTGTCGGAGATCACCCCGCTGCGGACCGAGGAGAAGATGACACAGGCGTCCCTGCACGTGGACGACCTCAGGGGCGTGACGGACAAGACCACCACCACCGTGGCCCTGGACTTCGGCCGGCTGACCCTCAGCGACGAACTGGTGCTGTATCTGTTCGGCACCCCCGGGCAGCAGCGCTTCATGCAGCTGTGGGAGGACATGGCCCGCGGCGCGCTCGGGGCACTGCTCCTGGTCGACCCCGTCCGGCTGGAGGAGACCTTCCCCGTCATCGACCTCGTCGAGCGGTACGGCCTGGAGTACGCCATCGCGGTCAACAGCTTCCAGTCGGGCCGGGTGTACGAGGAGGCGGAGGTGCGCGAGGCACTCGATCTGCTCCCGGACACCCCCGTCGTCTACTGCGACGCCCGCGACCGGCAGTCCTCCGCCCACGCACTGATCGCGCTCGTGCGTCATCTGCTCACCCGAGCCGCCTGACCTGCCCCTCCCCGCCCCCACCCCCGCCCCCTCTCCGCCCGGACCCTCGGCCCGGAGCCAGCAGAAGGATCCCCATGGACCGCCAGTCAGCCCCCACCTCCGCCGGGGCCAGATGCCCCATGCACGACGCGGCGTTCGCCGCCGACCCCCACCAGGTCTACGACCGGTTGCGCGCCCACGGTCCGGCCGGACCGGTCGAACTCGCACCCGGAATCGACGCCACCCTCGTCGTCGGCCACGAGACGGCCCTGCGCGTGCTGCAGAACTCCACGCTCTTCGCCCGGGACGCCCGCCGCTGGAAGGCCCTGGGCGAGGGGCGGATCGGGCTGGACCACCCGGTGCTGCCGATGATGGCGTACCGGCCCAACTGCCTGTTCACCGACGGCGCCGTGCACCTGCGGCTGCGCAAGGCGGTCACGGACAGCCTCGCCCGGCTCAACATCACCCGAATACGGCGCGACGTCGAGCCCCTCGCCGACTACCTCATCGACCGGTTCAGCGAGCGGGGCCGCGCCGACCTCCTCAACGACTACGCCAAACTCCTGCCGTTGCTGCTGTTCAACAAGCTCTTCGGCTGCCCGGCGGACATCGGTGACACCCTGACCAGCTCCATGTCGGCGATCTTCGACGGCAAGGACGCCCTGCGTGCCAACGATGAACTCAACGCCTGCCTCATGGAGTTGATCGCCCTCAAGCGTCGTACGCCCGGCGACGACATGACCTCCTGGCTGATCCAGCACCCCGCCGGGCTCACCGACGAGGAACTCAAGGACCAGCTGGTCATGCTGATGGGCGCCGGTGTGGAACCCGAGCGCAATCTGATCGGCAACGCCCTGCTCCTGCTGCTGTCGCCCGACAGCAGCGGACGCGACTCCGGGCTGCTGATCGAGGAGGCGATCGATCACGTGCTGTGGAACCAGACGCCGATCGCCAACTACGCCACCCACTACCCGGTCCGGGACGTGGACCTCGGGGGAGTGGTGGCCGAGGCGGGCACACCGGTCGTGATCAGCTTCGCCGCGGCCAACAGCGATCCCGCGCTGATCGAGGCCCGCCGGATGCACAGCAAGGGAGCCCACCTGGGCTGGGGGGCCGGACCGCACGCGTGCCCGGCCAAGGACCCGGCGCAGGTCATCGCCGTCACCGCGATCGAGAAGATCCTCAACGCCCTGCCCGACCTGATCCTGTCCGTCCCGGAGAAGGACCTGGAGTGGCGGCCGGGCCCGTTCCACCGGGCGCTGGTCGCGCTGCCCGTGGCCTTCAGCCCGACTCCGGCCACCCGCATGGCCTCCGCACTGCAGAGCCGGAGCGCCCCCGCCGCGGCGGAACAGCCGCTGCCCACGGCACCGGTCCCCGCGGCCCGCCAGGAGCCGGCCAGGAAGAAGGGCTTCTGGAGTTCCTTCCTGGACATCTTCCGGGTCTGACGCCGGGGGATTCCTGCGGGGTTGATGTGCGCTTTTTGTGGACATCTTCCGGGACTGGTGTGCGGCATGTGACGGGAGCAACACTGTCGGGTGCATGACGAAGGAGAGAGGAAGGGTAGGTTCCGGCGGTATCGGTAACGCCCAGCCGCAGAGGAGCTTCGCGTGACCGCCGTTGGCGTCATACGCGGCATCACCACCGACCGCCGAGCCGTCATCCCCCTCCTTCGTCGCCTCCGCTCGGACGAGGGACAGGCCAATCCCCTTCCCGTCTGGGACGAGCTGCGCGCACTCGGTGAGGTGGTGCCCGCCCCCTGGGGCGGGTACTTCGTCACAGGATTCGACACCTGCAGCGAGATCCTGCGCGGCAGGAACTGGCTCGTACCGGACTTCGCGTGGCAGGAACGGCGGTCCGACATGACACGCTGGCAGGACCCGGCGACGCGGGAGATGACACGGACGCTCTCCCGCCTCAACCCGCCCGAGCACACCTTCCGGCGCCGCGCCCTGGGCAACCTCTTCGACCGCGACACCCTCGAGATCATGCGGCCCCGGATCACCGCCCACGTCACCGGGCTGCTGGACCGCCTCGACCTGGCGCTGCGTGCCCACGGCGAGGCCGACTTCGTCGCCACGGTCGGCGACCAGCTGCCCGTCCACACCGTCGGGCAGTGGCTCGGTATCCCGGCCGAGCACTACCCCCGCATCCTGGACTTCACCCACCGTCAGGTCCACGCCCAGGAACTGATCCCCACCCGAAGCGAACTGGCGATCTCGGCCCAGGCGACCCTGGAGATGCAGGACTTCTTCACCGGCCTGGTCGCCCACCGCCGCGCCCACCCCGGTGACGACGTCCTCACCGGGTGGATCCGCTACTGGGACGCCCAGTACCCCGACGACCGGGCGGCGGCGGACCAGCTGCTGTACGACCTGACGATGTTCATCACCATCGCCTCGCTCGAGACCACGACGACCCTGCTGACCAATGCCGTGTGGTTCGTGACCCAGGACCCTGCCCGGGCCGACTGGCTGCGCCGGCACCCCGAGCACGTCGACGACGCGATCGACGAGGCGCTGCGCTACGACCCGCCGATCCACCTCAACTCCCGCTTCGCGGCCGACGACACCGTCCTCGCCGGCGTCCCCATCGCCAAGGACACCACCGTCCACGTCCTCTACGGCGCCGCCAACCACGACCCGCGCCGCAACCCGGACCCCCAGGTCTTCGACATCCGCCGCAAGGGCGGCCACCTCACCTTCGGCGGCGGCGCCCACTACTGCCTCGGCACGGCGCTGGCCCGCCTGGAGGCCCGCATCCTGCTCACCCAGCTGCTGGATCGATTCCCCACCCTGCGGCCGGCCGCAGGCCCGACCTATGCGAACCGGATGGTCTTCCGGCGCCTCACCTCGCTGAAAGTGACGACATGACAGCCCTCCCCCTGACGACCCTCCCGACCGCGACCGCGACCGCGACCGCGACCGCGACCGCGACCGCCACCGCCGCCGCCGCACGGCGGACCCTGCGGACCCACAGGGAGGGCCCCGTCCTCACCGTCGAACTGAACGATCCCGAGCAGGGCAACGCGGTTACCGACGCCCTGCTCGACGACCTGCTGACGGTCCTCCAGGAGCAGGACCCGGACGTCCGGGTGCTGGTGCTCGCCGGGAGCGGCGACGACTTCTGCCTCGGCGGGGACCGCGGCGAGTTCACCCGACAGCTCGCCCACGACCCCCGGGGCGGCGACATCCGCCTGACGGGGCTCAAGGCGCGACGCGTCTGCGACGCCCTGACCACGAACCCGGCCGTCACCATCGCGCGCGTCCACGGCAAGGCCATCGGGGCGGGCTTCGCCCTGGCACTCGCCTGCGATCTGCGGGTCGGATCCGAGGACGCGACCTTCCGGCTCCCCGAACTCGCGCTCGGCCTGCCCACCGCGTGGGGCGGCCTGCTGCCCCGCCTCATCAGCGAGGTCGGCGCCGCCCGGGTCCGTGACATCGTTCTCACGGGCCGGGCTATCACCGCCGCGGAGGCCCAGTCCCTGTCCATCCTGCAGCGGGTCGTCCCCGCTCACGAGCTGGACGCGGCCGTCGCCGAGTGGGCCAGGCCCATCGTCCGCCGCCCCCAGGCGGCCCTGCGTGTCACCAAGACACTGCTCAACTCGCTGTCCGCGGCCTCGCGTCTGGCCGACGTCTCCGCGCTGGACGCGGAACTGATGGCCGCGGTCGTGACCGAGTCGCACCATGCCCGCGGCACCGGCTGATCACCGCCTCGCCAGGCGCCGGTCCAGGGAGGTCACCGCGTCACGGAAGGCGCGCCCCAGGCCCGGCCGGGCCAGCCGCAGGACGAACCGGAACGGCGCCGTCCCGTCGGCGGCGAAGGTCCACCGCACCAGCGTCCCGGTGCCCCGAGGCGCGAGGCGCCACTCCTCCACCAGGGCATGGGCACCCGGCGCGTTGGTGGTGTCGACGCGGTAGGCGTACACCTCGGGCGCCTTCGCCACGAGCACGGTCTCCTCGAACCGCGTTCCGCCCCTGAGCCGGATCTCCCGCCCGGCGCCGCCCTCGGTGGCCCGGGCGAGGGTCACCGCCGAGAACCACTGCGTCCAGCCGGGCACGTCCTCCGCGAGCGCGTGGAAGACCTGCTCGGGGGACGCGGACATCTCCCGCGCGAACACCAGACGGACGGGCGCGGCCCCGACGAAGTCGATCTCCACCGGGCGCAGACGACGAGCCATGGACGCAAACCCCCTTGTCCCACAGGGAAGTTGACCGAGGGGATCACCATAGCTGACGACCCCTCAGATGTCTGTGTCGTCTTCCCCGGGCTCGCCCGCCACGACCACCCGCAGATGCTCCGAGATCTCCGCGCGCGCCTCGCCCGGCAGACCCGCGTCGGTGACGAGCGTGTCCACCTGCTCCAGCGTGGCGAAGGAACTCAGGCCCACCGTGCCCCACTTGGTGTGGTCGGCGACCACCACGACCCGGCGCGCGGAGTGCACCAGCCGCCGGTTCGTCTCCGCCTCCGCGAGGTTCGGCGTGGACAGACCGGCCTCGACCGATATGCCGTGCACCCCGAGAAACAGCAGATCGAAGTGGAGGGCGGCGATCGCCTGGTCGGCGACCGGCCCCACCAGCGAGTCCGACGGGGTCCGCACCCCGCCGGTCAGCACCACCGTGGCCGCGCCCTGCCGCTGGCCCGAGGTGCGCTGCGCCGCGTGGAAGACGTCCGCGACCCGCACCGAGTTCGTCACGACGGTCAGGTCGGGGACCTCCAGCAGATGCTGGGCGAGCGCGTACGTCGTCGTACCGCCGGACAGGGCGATCGCCGTGCCCGGGGTGACCAGCCGGGCGGCGGCCCGTGCGATGTCCTCCTTGGCCGTCAGCTCCAGACCCGACTTGGCCTCGAAACCCGGCTCATGCGTGCTGGCCTCGACCACGGGCACCGCGCCGCCGTGCACCTTCTCCAGCACACCCTGGCGGGCGAGGGCGTCCAGATCACGGCGGACGGTCATGTCCGACACACCGAGCTTGCGGGTCAGTTCGTTGACGCGCACACCGCCCCGGCGCCGGACCTCGTCCAGGATCAGGGCGCGACGCTGCTCCGCGAGGAGGTTCTGATTCTCGCTCACGTACGCTCCGGTCCTTTCGCCGCCATCCGTCCGACACGCCCGCCGCACCGCCTCCGACCAGGAGACACCGTCCGTCCGGAGATGCGCGGGCGTCCCATCTTTTCACGGGTCGACACGGGTTGCGCCACCACCTGTCATGATGCGCACGAGCCGCGCCCGCCCCCGCCGTCCCGGCGCCCGTCACCCGGATCGGGGAGATTCCGTGACGAGAGGTGTACGCCCGCACGGGAGCGGAGAGCCTGAAGCCCGCATCGACACATGCCTTCGGCCCGTCACGGGGGTGCGAGAACAGTGGACCGCGCACAGGAACGCCCTGCCGGACAGCGGACTGACAACGATGCCACGCCGGAGCCCGGCCATGAACGCCGGCCCGCCGGCGCGGAGGCCGAGCTGGAGCTGCTGGTGCACGGGGTGGGCGGCACCACCCCCGAGAAGATGCTCGGCGACCCGCGTACCGTCCGGGTCACCGGCGACGACACGGCCGCCGTCTTCCGGCGCGCCGAGGACGTCGGGGCCGAGGATGCCGAGGCCGGGGACGCTGGGGCCAGGGAAGGCCCCCGGGACGCGCCCGTCCAGGAGGCGTACGTCTGGTGCAACCTCACCTCCGGCGACAGCAGCCGCGCCCTGTGGCTGGTGCTGCTGCCGTTCATGGTGGTCAACCTCGCCCACTGGATGCGCCCCGCCGCACCCGGCCGGCGCCGCGCCGTCCGCCTCTACGGCCTCCTCGTCCGGCTGGCCGCCCTCACCCTGACCGTGCTGCTGGTGGCCGCCGCCTGCGAGGTGGCCCTGGACCTCGTGGCCTGGCAGTGCGCCGGCGTCCACGACTGCACCCACCGCCACTCCTGGCTCAGCTTCCTCGCCCCACGGATGTCCGAGGCCCCCGGCGGGCACGGCAGCTGGTGGAGCCTGCCCGGCCGCCGGCTCGCCCTCGCCGCGCTGGTGCCTGCCGCGCTGACCTGCCTGCTCTGGTATCTGTCGCACCGCACATGGAGCGCCTACGAGTCCCACCGGCCGATGTCCCACGACCCCGAAGGGGACACCGACGGCAGCGCACTGGCCCTGCCCGGCTTCTGGTACGGACGCCGCCTCGTGGCCCGGCTGCGCGCGGCGCACACCGCCGCGGCCCTGCTGACCGTCGCCGCCGCCGTGGCCACCCCGGCGGCCCGCTTCGACCACCGGCCCGGCGGCCCCGCCGTCCTCGACGTTCTGAGCTGGCTGCTCACCGCGGCCCTGCTGGCCTGGGCGGCGGCAGCGGTGGGTGCCGTCTGCCGCCGCGGCCGCAGCGAGAACCGTCTCGACCAGCGGCTCGACCGGCATCTCGTACGCGGCCTGCCGCTCGGCGCGCTCACTCTGCTGCTGCTCACCGCGGTCTACGCCGGCTGGGCGCGGCCGGGCTGGCGATCCACCGGGCGGCTGCCGGGCGACCCGGCCTTCGGCGCCCTCATGCTGGCCCAGGGGCTGCTGGTCGTCGCGCTGGCCGTGGTGGCTCAAAACCTCTACCGCCGCGGCCCCGATCCGCGCACCGGGATGCGCGGCCTCAGCGGACCGGCCGTCGCGCTGCTCGCCTGCGCGCTCGGCGGCGTGATGTCCGGTGGGGTCGCGCAGCGCGTGGCCGACTGGCTGGACGGCCCCCGCGCCCTGCTGCCGGGGCCGCCGGTCCTGCTGAGCTGGCAGGCGTCCACGATCCCGCCCGTCCTCGCGGCCCTGCTGGTCCTCGCCGCCGGCCTCGGGATCCGCACCGCCCGGCTGGCCCGCACCGAGCGTGACCGGATCAGCCATGAGCATCCCGGCGAACCCGAGGACCCAAGCCGTACCCGCGCCATCGCCCAGGTCCGCGCGATGGCCACCCTCACCGACCGCGCACCCCTTGTCGTCGCCGTGCTCGCCGTCACCACCCTGGTCCTCGGGGCCGTGGCGCTGGCCGGGGCGCTGGCCACGGGCAAGACGCCCGACGGGGCCGCCCGCCGCACCTACGACGCCGTACAGTCCCTCGCCGAGACCTCGCAGGCACTCGGCTCCTGGCTGGTCGGCCTCGGCTTCGTGCTCTTCGTGACCTGGGGCAGGCGCGCCTACAAGGACGCCTCGGCGCGCCGCACGATCGGCATCCTCTGGGACGTCGGCACCTTCTGGCCGCGTGCCGCGCACCCCTTCGCACCGCCCTGCCACGCCGAGCGCGCCGTGCCGGACCTGACCTGGCGCATGGCCACCTGGACCCGCCGCACCGGGGGCCGACTCGTCCTGTCCGGCCACTCCCAGGGCAGCGTCCTCGCCGCCGCGGCCGCCTGGCAGCTGCCCCTGTCCGTCCGCGGCCGGACCGCGCTGCTCACCTACGGCTCGCCGCTGGAGCGCCTGTACGGCCGCTGGTTCCCGGCCCACTTCGGACCGCCCGCGCTCGCCGCCCTGCACCGCGACGTCGCCTGCTGGGGCAACCTCTACCGGCGCACCGACCCCATCGGCGGCCCCGTCCGCGTCCCCGACGAGGCCGGCTCCGCGGTCGACCACGCCCCGCTGCGGGATCCGCTCGCCTACGGCCGTACGGCCGCGCACCCGCTGCCCGCGCCCATCCTCGGCCACTCCGACTACCAGGCCGATCCGGCCTTCGCCCGGGAGCGAACCCGTCTGCTGAGCCGCCTGCGCCCGGCCGTGCCAGGACCCCGCCCTGAACGGCACGGGCGGGGCTGAGGGCGTGGCCGCTGCCGTTGCTCAGCGCAGTTCCGGCAGGTCCTGCGCGAACAGCAGGGTCAGGTCGTCGGTGCTGGGATCCGCCAGCTGCGCGACACGGCTCGCGTGCCGCTCCACCATCGCCTCGAACGTCTGCCGTGCGGTGCGGCCGTTGCCGAACGCCGGGCCCTTCGGGATGGCAGTGAAGTACTTCAGCAGCGCCTCGGACGCCCCCGGCGTCAGCCGGTACTCGTGCTCGTCGGCCTGCTGCTCCACGATCCGCAGCAGTTCGTCGGGGCCGTAGTCGCCGAAGGTGATGGTGCGCGAGAAGCGGGAGGCGACACCGGGGTTGACGGAGAGAAAGCGCTCCATCTCCACCGTGTATCCGGCGACGATCACCACCACCGCGTCCCGGTGGTCCTCCATCAGCTTCACCAGCGTGTCGATGGCCTCCTTGCCGAAGTCACGCCCGGCGTCCTCCGGGGACAGCGCATAGGCCTCGTCGATGAACAGCACACCGCCGCGCGCCTTCTCGAACGCCTCCTGGGTGCGGATCGCCGTGGAACCGATGTGCTCACCGACCAGGTCGACCCGGGACACCTCCACCAGGTGCCCCTTCTCCAGCACGCCGAGGGAGGCGAGGATCTCGCCGTAGAGCCGGGCCACCGTCGTCTTGCCGGTGCCGGGTGAGCCGGTGAAGACCAGATGCCGCTTGACCGAGGCCGCCTTCAGGCCCGCCCGCTGCCGGCGCCGGCCCACCTCGATCATGTCGGTGAGCGCCCGCACCTCCCGCTTCACGCTCTCCAGGCCCACCAGCTCGTCGAGTTCCCCGAGCACGTCCTTCGACGTCCGCGCCGGCTTCCCGGGCTGGGCGGCCGCGATCAGCGGCTCCTGCTCCGTGCTGCGCTGCCCGGGAATCGAGCCGAGCAGACCGGGGGAGTGCGACATCGTCTGCACGGCGGTCTCGCGGATCGCGGGCGGGCGCAGGCCGGCGCTCTCGTCGCTGGTGCAGTCCTCGACGACCGGGCCCGTCCCGGACGCGGCGCCGGGGCCCGCGTCGGCGAACTCGTAACCGCCGCGTGCGCAGCGCTCCGTACGGCACTTGCGCAGTGTCGCCCGGCAGCCGTCGATCACATGGAAGCCATAACCGGCGCTGCCGCTGACCCGGCAGTTCAGGAAGCTGCCGCGGCCGCCCGCGGAGACGTAGAAACCGGCCTCGGCGGGGGAGTCGACCGTGCACCGCTCGATGACCGGGTCGGCGCCCTTGGTGACGATCACACCGGTCTGGGTGCTGTCCAGGGTGCAGTTGTTCAGCGTGCCGCCGCTGCCGTGATCGCGGAACCACGCCCCGGTCGCCGCTTCCCGGATCCGGCAGTCGTCGAGCTGCGCCGTCGCCCCGTCGCTCACCGACACCGCCGTGTTGCGCACCTGCGACAGATCGCTGTCCACGACGTCCGCGCGCGAACCGCGGTCCAGCACGAACAGGGCGTCGGGCACGTCGCGCACCCGGCACGAGTCGAGGACGGCGGTGGCGCCGTCGCTGACCCACACCGCCGGATAGTCGCCCGTGCTGTCGAAGATCTCGCACTGGTTGGCGTCCACCCGGGTCCCCGGGTCCCACACCGACAGGCCGTTGCGCCCGAACTGACGGACCGTCGTCCGGGTCAGCGTCAGTACCGAGCGGGAGCGCAGGTCGACCGCGTTCTCGGGGATGTCGTGGATGCGGCAGTCGGCGAGGGTGAGCACCGCGTCCGTGTCCATGGTGACCCCGTCGGCTGTGGTGCGGTGCACATCGCAGTCGGTGAGATGCGCCGTCGCACGCTGGGTGACCTGCACACCGGAGCCGCGGACCTCATAGATCTCACAACCCACCGCCTCCAGCGAGGAGTTCTCGCCGGTCGCGCTCAGCCCCGGGCCCGAGGCGTGGTGCACCCGGCAGCGGTCCAGGCGCGGATGCGCACCGCCACGGACCGCCACGCCCGCCTGCCCGGCCGCGACGACCTCGCACTCCTCGAACACCCCGCTCCCGCCGTCGAGTACGGCGATGCCGATGCCGGCCGGGTTGTCGACGGTGCAGCGGCGCACGGTCGGACGGGCACCGCCGCGCACCTCGATGCCCACGGCGGACCGGGTGACGATCCGCACGTCCGTCAGCTCGGGCGTGCCCTCCTCGACCAACAGTGCGGGCGCCGCCGCGTCCTGGCCCTCCACATGCAGGTCCTGCACCACGGCCGAGGCACGCACGGTGAGTGGCACACCGTCCACGGGCGCGATCCGCACCGAGCCGGGCGAACCCTCGGGCCCACGCAGTGTCACCGCCCGCTGCACCACGAGGTTTTCCCGGTAGGTGCCCGGGGCGATGGTGAGAACGTCACCGTCCGCGGCGGCCTCCAGGGCGGCGGCGAGCGAAGCGTACTCACCTGTGCGGCGCCGCCACCGCGACGTACCGGTGTGCGTCACCTGGACCGTGCCCTGTGCCATGGCGTTGCTGTGCCCCCACCTCGTCGTACTGATGACTCGCTCCCGTAGGGGCCCCACCTGCGCGCCCGTGCGGTTCGCTCATCCGCGGGTTGTCGCCGAAAGCGCTTCGGCCGGTCCACCGTAGCGTGTGCGTGCACGGTGGGTTGACCAGAGCCGGAAGGCGGTCAGCAGCCGGTGCCCGCCTTGCCCCAGTCCGGGCCCGCCCGGTCCCACGCCTGGTCCCAACGTGCGTACCGGCTGCGGACCATGCGCCACACGGCCAGCCGGCGGCCGCACTCGACCAGGCCCGCAACCAGCAGGGCCGCGCCGATTCCGGCCAGTACCGCGTGGGTCGTCGCGGTGGGGGAGTCCAGCGGGCGGGCCGCTATTCGGCCGTGCGGGTCGGTCCAGAGTCTGAAGTGGTCCCCCGGGTGCGGGGACTTGAGGGCGGCCAGGGCCGGGCCGTGCCGATGGGTGCCGTCCGGCGCGGTCCAGTCCGCGAGGACACGGCTGTGGGTCTCGCGTACCGTCGTGGAGTCGGGGTCGGACTCCAGCGGGGCATCACCCAGGTCACGCACCACCGTGGCGGTGACGAGATGGCGCGTGTGGTGCTGCTCGCGCACGGAGCGCTGCAGCGAGTCCTGGGCGGCGACGCCGACCAGGCAGCCGGTCACGGGCGCGGCCACGGCGATCAGCACCAGCGCCACGAGAGCCACCCAAGCCTCGGCCAGATCGGTCGCGCGGCGCAGCGGATTGTGCCGCCAACGCCACAGACCACTGACAACCCGCATCTCCCCACCCCCTTCCGCTCCGTCATGACTCCCGGCCTGCGCACGTGTCCACGGCCCGGAGCAAGAGAGAGCGACATCATGTCCACCGCGGATGATCACGCACGCGGCTTTCATGAATCTCTCATGCCCTCCAACGACCGTGACCCGTCTCCGGTTCCCCGTCCGCCGGGCGGTTGTCGCGGGCTAGTCCAGCACCCGGACCGGGTCCCCGACCCTGATCGTGCCGGGCGTGAGGGGCACGAGATTCTGGCCGAAGACCAGGCGCGTGCCGACTCTGCGATGGCGCGCCAGCGTGCGCAGGGGCTCCCGCCCGCGTACGGCGGTGTCCTGGTCGACGGTGGTGACGACACAGCGTCCGCTCTCCCTCGCGACCCGGAAGACCACCTCGCCGACGGAGATCCGCGACCAGTGGTCCTCGGCCCAGGCCTCGGTGCCGGCGACGACGACGTTGGGCCGGAAGCGGTTCATCGGCAGCGGGCCCTCATGGGCGTGCGTGCCCTCGGCTATCAGGGAGTTCAGGGCGCCGAGGGAGGCCGTCGTGGTGACCAGCAGGGGGTAGCCGTCGGCGAAGCTCACCGTCTCGCCGGGCAGGGCGTACTCGGGGTCGATCGGGCGTCGGCCGACCGGATCGTCCATGTGCACCAGGCGGACGTCCGCCCCCAGATAGGCGCTGCACCAGGCGTGTGCGGCCGGCGCGGCCGGGACCACCTCGACCTTCGTGCCGAGGACGTCGGCCGGCTCGGTGCCGACCGGCTCGGGCACGGACACCGTCAGCGGTGCTCGGCCGGGTGCGGACAGACGAACACCGCCGCCGGGCAGCAGCTCGGCGGCGGCCAGCGCGAGGCGCGGCTGTTGGCGCTGGGTGACGACCTTTCCCCCGTCGTCGATCAGTGTCCAGCGCCGGTCTCCGGCCAGGCCCCAGGGCTCCACCACAGCCTCCCGGGGCGCGTGCCCCTGGAACGCCTTGACCGGATGGACGTGAATCGACTGCACTTCGGCGTTTCCCATACCGCCATCGTGTCAGCAGACACTGACAGCGGTCGGGCGCCGATCAGTAGCCGCGGTACTGCTGGTTGTTGTACGGGTCCTGGTAGGGAGCCGGTGCGGGCCGCGGCGCGGCCGGGCGCATGGCCTCGTAGCCGGTGCCCATGCCCATCGGGCGCTGCTGCTGCGGCGCCTGCGGGCCGGGATAGCCGCGTGGGGCGCTCGCCTGCTGCGGGATGTACGCCGTGGGTGCCTGCTGCAGCGGCGCGGGCTGATGCATCTGCGGGTAGCCGTAGGCGGGGGCCTGCGGGGAGGGAGCCGCCGGGAGGGCGGGCAGTGCCGACGGCAGGGCGGGCAGGCTGCTGCCCGTGTCGTAGGCGGCGGGGACCCGGATCGGGGCGATCTGCGGAGTGCCACGCTCGGCCACGAGCGAGTCGTAGATCGGGGTGTCCGGGAAGGAGGCGGAGTAGTAGCCGCCACCATAAGTGGAGCGGGGGGAGGTCATGGCACATAAGTTAAGCCCACGATGTGCTCGTTGGGGAGACCGATAAGAGGGTTGTTTTGCGTGTCCGCAGTGACGGGGGATCCCCAATCCGAGCGAACTCGGCAAAAAAGGACGTCGCTCGACGTTCTGATCGTGTAAAGGGCGAGTTCCTGCGGGGTTACCGGCAGTTGGACGTCGATCTTCCTGTGCCGGTCATGGGCGTTCGCCGTACCCGGGAATAGGGTCTGCGGGTAGGGATGACCGGAACGGCCGGGGTGCCCGGAAGCGGACACGGATGGGGGCGCACATGTCAATGCCGAAAGGGTCCAACACGCCGGTACCGACGACGGGCCTGCGCGTCGAACTGGGCTGGCGGTCGGGACCCGGCGTGCCCGACGCGGACGCCTCCGCGCTGCTGCTCGCGACGGGGAAGGTCCGCTCCGACGGCGACTTCGTCTTCTACAACCAGCCCGGGCATGCCTCCGGCGCGGTGCGCCACGAGGGCAAGAGGACGACCGGCGGGGGCGTGACCGACACCCTTTCCGTCGACCTCGCGCGCGTGGAGGGCGCGATCGAGCGGATCGTCCTCGCGGCCTCCGCCGACGGCGGCACCTTCGGGCAGGTCCCCGGCCTCTACATCGAGGTGACCGACGCCGCCAGCGGCCGGTCGGTCGCCCGCTTCGACAGCCCCGGAGCGACCGTGGAGACGGCCTTCGTGCTCGGCGAGTTCTATCGCCGCCAGGGCGGCTGGAAGTTCCGCGCCGTCGGCCAGGGCTACAGCAGCGGACTCGAAGGCCTGGCCACGGACTTCGGGATCACCGTGGACGAACCCCAGCACTCGGCACCGCCCACCGGGACGACCCCGGCGCCGTACCCGGCGCCGCCCGCCGCGGCGGCCCCGGCGCCACCCCCCGTGACGCCACACCCGGTGACGCCGCCCCCGCCGTCCGTGACCATGCCGCCCCCGCCCCTGACCGCGCCCATGCCCCCGCCCACGGCTCCGCCGGCCCCCGCGCCCCAGCCGGTCCGCCTGTCCAAGGTCACCCTCACGAAGGCGGCGCCGTCGGTCTCGCTCGCCAAGCAGGGCGGCACCTCCGGCGCCCTGCGGGTGAACCTCAACTGGCAGATGCGGAAACAGCCGTCCGGCTGGGGCAGCCGATGGGGAGGCGGGGCGGGAGACGTCGACCTCGACCTGTGCGCCCTGTACGAACTCGCCGACGGCCGCAAAGGGGTCGTCCAGGCCCTCGGCAACGCCTTCGGATCGCTGAACCGGCCGCCGTACATCCACCTCGACGGCGACGACCGCACCGGTGCCGTGGCGAGCGGTGAGAACCTCACCGTCAACCTCGACCGCACGCAGGACTTCCGGCGCATCCTCGTCTTCGTCACCATCTACGAAGGCGCCAGCTCCTTCGCCGATCTGCACGCCACCGTCACCCTCCAGCCGCAGCACGGCGCCCCGATCGACTTCTCGCTCGACGAGTGCACCGTCCCCTCCACGGTGTGCGCGCTCGCCCTGATCACCAACACGGGCGGCGACCTCGTCGTGCAGCGCGAGGCGCGCTATCTGGTCCCGGAGCGCGGCGTGAGCCCGCAGCGGACCATAGACCGCGCCTACGGATGGGGCATGAACTGGACGCCCGGCCGCAAGTGACCCGGCTCAGCCCTCGTCGGGCACGGCATCGGGACGCGCGTACGTACGGCCCTTCCAGGCGGCCCCGCGCCCCCGGTAGTGCTGCACGGCCGAGTCGACGGTCATCAGCAGGTACAGCAGCGCGGTGAACGGCAGCAGCGGAGCCGGCCACATCGGCTGCCGGTAGTAGCGCAGCATCGGCACGTACGTCCCCGCCATCAGCGCCCACGCCAGAGCGCCGAGGACCGCGGTCGCCGTACCGCCGTCCGCCGCCCCCGCGACCACTGCGGCGGGCGGCACCAGGTAGACCAGCGCGAGCCCGGCGACCGTACCGAGCAGCAGCAGCGGGTTGTGCCGCAGCTGGGCGTAGGCGCTGCGCGAGACCATCCGCCACAGGTCGTGCAGGCGCGGATACGGGCGCACGCTGTCCACCCGGTCGGCGAGGCCCAGCCAGACGTGTCCTCCGGCGCCCTTCACCGCCCGAGCGAGCGCGACGTCGTCGATGACGGCGTGCCGGATGGCGTCCGGGATGCGCGCCTTCTCCGCCATCTCCGCGCGCAGCAGCACACAGCCGCCCGCCGCCGCGGCCGTACGCGACCCTTTCCGGCCGATCCACCGGAAGGGATACAGCTGCGCGAAGAAGTACACGAACGCCGGGACCACCAGCCGCTCCCACACGCTCTCCACCCGCAGCCGCGCCATCTGCGACACGACGTCGAAGCCCCCGGCGTGTGCCGCCGCGACCAGCGCGCGCAGGCTGTCCGGCGCGTGCGCGATGTCCGCGTCCGTCAGAAGCAGATACTCGGGGTCACGCGCGCGTGCCAGGCCGATACCGTGCCGTACCGCCCACAGCTTGCCCGTCCAGCCCGCCGGCGGCTCGCCCGGCGAACCCACGGTCAGCGGCAGTCCGCCCTGCCGCCGGGCCAGCTCGCGGGCCAGCTCACCGGTGCCGTCGGTGCTGCCGTCGTCGATCAGGAAGACCTCGGCCCGCCCCGGATAGTCCTGCGCCAGCAGCGACGGCAGGCTCGCGGGCAGTACGGCGGCCTCGTCACGGGCCGGTACGACCACACAGACCGACGGCCAGGCCTCCGGTTCCCGCCGCGGTGGAAGCCGGACGTCCGTGCGCCAGAAGAAGCCCTGGCCGAGCAGCAGCCAGCACCAGGCGGCCAGTGATACGACGGTGATCCACAACAGGGCGCTCACGCCCGCAGTCTGCCCCACGCCACGGGGCCGCACGTCCCGATCGTCTATCGTGACCGGGTGAAGATCGCGCTCATGGACTCCGGAATCGGCCTCCTCCCCGCCGCCGCGGCGGTACGGCGGCTGCGGCCCGACGCGGATCTCGTGCTGTCGTGGGACCCGGACGGGATGCCCTGGGGACCGCGTACGCCGGACGACATCACCGAGCGGGCCCTCGCCGTGGCCGAGGCCGCCGCCGCCCATGAGCCCGAGGTCCTGATCGTCGCCTGCAACACCGCGTCCGTGCACTCGCTGCCGGAGCTGCGGGCCCGTTTCGAACCGGACCTGCCGATCATCGGCACGGTCCCGGCGATCAAGCCGGCCGCGGCGGGCGGCGGCCATGTCGCGATCTGGGCGACCCCCGCCACCACCGGAAGCGCCTACCAGCGCAATCTGATCGAGCAGTTCGCCGCCGGTGTGCGCGTCACCGAGGTGCCCTGCCCGGGCCTCGCGGACGCGGTGCACCACGCCGACGAGAGCGCGATCAACGCCGCGATCGCCGCGGCCGCGGCCCGCACCCCCGGGGACGTGACCACCGTCGTCCAGGGCTGCACCAACTACGAGCTGGTCGGCGAGCGCATCCGGGCAGCCGTCCAGCGCCCCGGCCGCCCGCCGCTCATACTGCACGGCTCCGCCGGGGCGGTCGCCGCACAGGCCCTGCGCAGGATCGGCGCCGAGCCGGCCCCGGACGCCGTCGCCGACACCACCCTGACGGTGCTGCTCAGCGGCCGCGAGGCCACGCTCCCGGACACGGCGCTGTCCTACGACGAAGGCCGTTTCCTCCAGGCGGTCAGCCCCGTCCGCTGACCGGCCCGGCACCGGCGGACCGCGGCCGGGCGCCCGGTCGCCGACCCGGGCCAGTCACCCTCCGCGACGCCCTCCCCGCGCAGCGAAACCTGAGTAACCTCATAAACATGAGGGACCACCTCCACGCCGACGACAACGCCGAGGTCTGGACCGGGCGCGCCACGAACCGGATCCAGTGGCTGCTGGCGCTGGTCGGCGCGGCCTGCATGGCGCTCGGCATCGAGCTGGCCGTGGACTCGGCCTGGACCTCCGGCATCGCCCCGCTGGTGATGTCCGTCGTGGGCTGCATCGCCGCCGGACTGCTGGTCCTCTTCGGCACCCTCGCCTTCGTGCACGTGGACCTCAAGCTCGACAAGGAGTCCCTGGAGGTGCGCTGCGGCCACATGGGACTGCCGCGCCGCCGCATCCCGCTCTCCCATGTGGCGGGCGCCGACTTCACCGCCCTGGTCACACCGCGGCACTGGGGCGGCTGGGGCTACCGGTGGCGCCCCGAGAAGGGCACCGCCGTCGTCGTACGCCGTGGTGAGGGCATCGTGCTGCGCCTGTGGGACGGCCACACCTTCACGATCACCGTGGACAACGCGGAGTCGGCGGTACGGGCCATCAGAGCCCGGCTGCGCACGATCACATCCGGTCCGGCCCACTGACGCCCGCGCCGCGTATCGGCGCGGGGCAGGACGCCGCTCAGGGCCGCGGCTCCACGCCGTCGGGCGCCCACGGCCGCGCCGTGGCCCACCCGGCCAGCAGTCCGGCGCCCACGGTCACCGTGGTGAAGCTGAGCGCGTTGCTCACGGTGGCGAGCGCGGCCAGCGCCGTCAGGGCGGCGCCGGCGGTCAGGGCGACCGGGGTGGAGCGGGGGCTGCGCCACAGCGCGTGCAGCACCCAGCAGTACGCGGCGACACACAGGAACACCCCGACCAGGCCCTGCTCGGTGGCCAGCTGGAGCAGGGCCGAGTGCGGCTTGCCGTCGGCGGCGAGCGTCTGCGGCGCCGAACCGCCGAACTCGCCGAAACGCCCCGGACCGACCCCGAACCCCCGGTTGCGGCCCGCCAGCCGCAGGGCGTCCTGCCACAGCGCCACCCGGTGCGCGGTCAGTCGGCCCTCCAGGACCCGGGCGAGGCCGTCCGGCAGCGCGCCACCGGCGAGGGCCCAGGCCGTGCCCGCCGGCAGAGCCGCCGCCACGGCCGGACCCAGCAGACACACACCCCGGCGGGACACCGAGCCCACGGCGAGCGACCACAGCAGTACGGCCGCACTCGCCAGGAAACCGGCCGCCGACCCGAGTACGGCCCCGGTCAGCACGATCCCGGCGGCCAGCACCCGCAGCACCAGTCGCAGCCGCGGTACGGGCGTCGCCCAGGCGGCACAGCACGCGGCTCCCGTGGCAAGCGCCAGCAGGGCGGCCGTACCACCGGCGTGGCCGAGCGGGTCGGCGTACCGAGGACCGGCGGACAGACCGGGAAGTGCCACGGCCAGCGCGAGCCCGGCCGCCGCACCGCCGCAGGCCGCGGCCACCGGGAGCAGCGCCCCGGAGACCCGGCCGACCGCATGACCGGCGGCCACGGCGAGCACCGCGAGCAGCACGCCTTCCGGCCGTCCGTCATGGACCGCCGCGGTGATCAGCGACCAGCCCGCGCAGGCGCCGAGCAAGATCATGCCCGCCCCGTCAGAAACGTTTCGCCTGACGCTGGCCACGTCCATGTCCACACCGGCGCCCACACCGGCCGCCGTCCTCGTCCCCGTCGACCCCACCCGCCGCCCCTCGTCCCCGTTCCCCGACCCCGTCGCAGGCCACGGCTCGGCACGGCGCCGCATCCGGCCGCACCGCCGAGGCTGGGCACACCGTAGCGGCTCATGACCGGTTTGGGTACGAGATGCGACGGAACGTCGCGGCGGACGTGGGTGGAATGCCGCTTGTGTGCGGCCGGTGCCGGGGCGGGCGCTCGCGGGGCGGGCGCGGGGCCCTGGGACGAGGGACCCGGGCCGGGCAGGGCGGCGACCAGCGACAACCGCGTCGGCGCAGCCGATGCCGGCCTTCGTACCGCGCTGTCGGGGCCCAGGAAGCCGCCGTACACTCACCCGGGTGACCGTCACCGCAACTTCCGTGGACCAGCCGGACCAGCTCCAGTCGCCCTCCGCCTCCGGCGTGCGCGGCGGCCGGCTGCTGCGCCTGGTCCCGGCCGTCGCCTCCGCGCTCTGCGGAGTGCTGCTCTACGTCAGCTTTCCGCCGCGCCCTCTGTGGTGGCTGGCGCTGCCCGCCTTCGCCGGCTTCGGCTGGGTGCTGCGCGGTCGTGGCTGGAAGGCGGCCCTCGGCCTCGGCTACCTCTTCGGGCTCGGCTTCCTGCTGCCGCTGCTGGTGTGGACCAGCGTGGAGGTCGGTCCCGTTCCCTGGCTGGCCCTCGTCGCCGCCGAGGCGAGCTTCATCGCCCTGGTCGGTGTCGGCATCGCCGCAGTCTCCAGGCTCCCCGCCTGGCCGCTGTGGGCCGCCGCCGTCTGGATCGCGGGCGAGGCGGTACGCGCGCGTGCGCCCTTCCGGGGCTTCCCCTGGGGCAAGATCGCGTTCGGGCAGGCGGACGGTGTCTTCCTGCCGCTCGCCGCGGTGGGCGGCACGCCCGTGCTCGGCTTCGCGGTCGTGCTGTGCGGATTCGGCCTGTACGAGGCCGGCCGGCTGATCGCCGACAAGCGCAGGTCGCGCGTCGTGCGACGAGGGGCGGCGGCCGCGGCGCTGCTGAGCGTGGCCGTACCCGTGGCGGGCGCGGTCGCGGCCCGGCCGCTCGTGAGCGACAAGGCCGAGGACGGCACCCGGACCGTCGCACTCATCCAGGGCAACGTGCCGCGGTCCGGGCTGGAGTTCAGCGCACAGCGCCGGGCCGTACTCGACTATCACGTACGCGAGACGCTGAAGCTCGCCGCCGACATCAAGGCGGGCAAGGTCCCGAAGCCCGACTACGTGCTGTGGCCGGAGAACTCCTCCGACATCGACCCCTACAGCAACCCGGACGCGGCCGCCGTCATCGACGAGGCGGTCAAGGCCGTCGGCGTGCCCGTCTCGGTCGGCGCGGTCGTCGAGAAGGACGGCAAGCAGCTCAACGAACAGGTGCTGTGGGACCCGGTGAAGGGGCCGACGCAGACCTACGACAAGCGGCAGATCCAGCCGTTCGGCGAGTACCTCCCGCTGCGCGGACTCGTCGGCGCGATCAACAAGAACTGGACCGGCATGGTCCGGCAGGACTTCAGCCCGGGCAGCAAGCCCGGCGTGTTCGACATCGACGGCGCCAAGGTGGGCCTCGCCACCTGCTACGAGGCCGCCTTCGACTGGGCAGTCCGGGACACGGTCACCCATGGCGCGGAGATGATCTCCGTGCCCAGCAACAACGCGACCTTCGACCGCAGCGAGATGACCTACCAGCAGCTCGCCATGTCCCAGGTCCGCGCCGTCGAGCACAGCCGGACCGTCACCGTGCCGGTGACCAGCGGCGTCAGCGCGGTCATCATGCCGGACGGGAAGATCACCCAGAAGACCGGCATGTTCGTGCCCGCCTACCTGGTCCAGAAGGTGCCGCTGCGCACATCCACGACGCCGGCCACCGAGCTGGGCATCCTGCCGGAGATCGCGCTGGTGCTGGTCGCCGCCGGCGGTGTCGGCTGGGCGATCGGCGCCGGGCTGCGCGCTCGGCGCGAGGGTGGCGTGTAGCCGTACGACCGGCATACGCCCTCTGAACCGAGGCGCAGGCTCACCGAACCGCCATGAGAGCGCGGGCCCGGCCGGTTAGGGTCGGGCCCATGGCTACTCCTGACTTCATCCACACGCTCCGGGCTTCCGCCGGTCAGCAGCTGCTCTGGCTGCCCGGCGTCACCGCGATCGTCTTCGACGACGAGGGCAGAGTGCTCCTGGGCCGGCGGTCCGACACCCGCAAGTGGTCGGTGATCGGGGGCATCCCGGACCCCGGCGAGCAGCCTGCGGCCTGTGCCGTGCGGGAGGTCTTCGAGGAGACGGCGGTGCACTGCGTCGCGGAGCGGGTCGTCCTCGTCCAGGCCCTGGAGCCGTTCACCTACCCCAACGGTGACTGCTGCCAGTACATGGACATCACCATCCGCTGCCGGGCCGTGGGCGGCGAGGCCCGGGTCAACGACGACGAGTCCCTGGAAGTGGGCTGGTTCGCGGTGGACGCGCTGCCCGAACTCCATGAGTTCGGCCGCTTCCGGATCAAGCAGGCCATGTGCGACGCACCCACATGGTTTGACCCTACGACTGCCGGCTGAAGTATGGGTGGTCACCATATGTGGTGGCGGGTGGGCTCCGCCTAGGGTCGGCACATGACCTCGTCCAGCCCCCCAACCGGCCCGCACCCCCAGCCCCCCGCCCTGGACCTCGGCGGCCGCACCGCCCTCGTCACCGGTGCCGCCGGCGGCATCGGCCGCGCCTGCGCGCTGCGCCTCGCCGCCGCCGGCGCGAAGGTGCGGGCCGTCGACCGGGACGCGGCCGGCCTGGCCGAGCTGGCCCACCAGGCGGAACGGGTCGGTGACCTCCCCGGCGCCCTCGTACCGCAGGTCCTGGACCTCACCGACCTCGACGCCGCAGAACGCGCCGCCGCCGGCACCGATGTGCTGGTCAACAACGCGGGCCTGCAACTGGTGCGTCCGCTGGAGGAGTTCCCGCCCGAGGTCTTCCACACCGTGCTGACCGTGATGCTGGAGGCGCCGTTCCGCCTCATCCGCGGTGCACTGCCCCACATGTACACGCAAGGCTGGGGCCGGATCGTCAATGTGTCCTCCGTCCATGGTCTGCGCGCCTCCGCTTTCAAGTCCGCGTATGTGGCCGCCAAACACGGCCTCGAAGGCCTGTCGAAGACGGCCGCGCTGGAAGGCGCCCCCCATGGGGTGACCTCGAACTGTGTGAACCCCGCCTATGTGCGCACACCCCTGGTGGAGAGACAGATCGCCGACCAGGCGCAGGCCCACGGCATCCCCGAGGAGCAGGTGCTGTCCGAGGTCCTGCTGAAGGACAGCGCGGTCCAGCGGCTCATCGAACCGGAGGAGGTCGCCGAGGCCGTGGCCTACCTGTGCAGCCCCCAGGCGTCCTTCGTCACCGGCACCTCGCTGGTGCTCGACGGTGGATGGACGGCCCACTGAAGCGCCCGGTGCCGCCCGGTGCCGCCCGGTCCGGGAGTTTTCCACAGGCCTGACGGGCCGGGCGGCCGATGCGGAATCCTGTGACCATGTCTCGCGATCACGTTCAGCCGGCACCCAGCGGCGGCATCGAGGTCCCGTACCTCGAGCTGCTGGCCCGCGATGCCTCCGCGGAGGCGTACGAGCAGCCGGTGCTGCTCACCCGCGCCGAGGGCGGACCGGCCGACCGGATCGCCGCCCTGGAAGAGGCCAAGCTGCTCGCCCTGCGGGTCCGGGCCGAGCTGGAGGGGCGCCGGCGCCGCGAGGCGGAGCTGTCCGCGCTCTTCGAGACCGCCCACGACCTCGCGGGCCTGCGCGACCTGGACGCTGTCCTGCAGGCCATCGTGCAGCGCGCCCGCTCCCTGCTCGGCACGGACGTCGCCTACCTCACCCTGAACGACCCGGGGCGCGCGGACACCTACATGCGGGTGACGGAGGGCTCCGTCTCCGCCCGCTTCCAGCAACTGCGCCTCGGCATGGGCGAGGGACTCGGTGGACTCGTCGCCCAGACCACCCGGCCGTACGTGACGGACGACTACTTCAAGGACGCCCGCTTCCAGCACACCCTCACCATCGACGCCGGCGTGCGCGACGAGGGACTGGTCGCCATCCTCGGTGTCCCCCTCATGCTCGGACCGCATGTCATTGGTGTCCTCTTCGCCGCCGACCGCAGAGCACGTGTCTTCGAACGCGCGCAGATCGCCCTGCTCGGCTCCTTCGCCGCGCTCGCCGCCGCCGCGATCGACGCCGCCAATCTGCTCACCGAGACCCGCGCGGCCCTGGCCGGCCTGGAGCGTGCCAACGAGATCATCCGGGACCGCAGCGCCGTCATCGAGCGCGCCTCCGACGTCCACGACCGGCTCGCCGAACTCGTCCTGCGCGGCGGCGGGGTGCACGACGTGGCCGCCGCCGTCTCCGAAGTCCTCGATGGCACCGTCGAGTTCACCGAGGCCGACGCCGCACCGGCCGAGGCGCTGGAGACGTCCCGCGCCGAGGGACACGCGGTCCGGCACGGCAGCACCTGGATCGCCGCGGTCGCCGCCGGCGGTGAACTCCTCGGCGCGCTGGTCCTGCGCGGCCACCCCGGCCTGGACCCCGTCGACCAGCGCACCCTGGAACGCGCGGCGATGGTCACCTCCCTGCTCCTGCTCGCCCGCCGCTCGGCGGCCGAAGCCGAACAGCGCGTGCGCGGCGAACTGCTGGACGACCTCCTCGACGCCCGCGACCGGGACCCGCGCCTGCTGCGCGAGCGTGCCACCCGGCTGCGCGCCGAACTGGACGCCACCCATGTCGTCCTCGCCGCACGCCTCGACGGCCCTGCGGCCGACGCCGAGGAGGAGGCCGCGGCCCGCCGTCGCCTGTGGTCGGCCGCCTCCCATCTCGCCGCGACCCGGCAGGGCCTGGCCGCCGCACGCGACGGCGGAACCGTCCTGCTGCTGCCCCTCGGCACCGAGGACAGCGCGACCGACCTGGCCGGTCGTACCGCCCGCCAGCTGGGCACGGCCGTCCACCAGCCCGTCACGGTCGGCGCCTCCGCCCCCGTCACCGACCTCGCCACCCACCCCGAGACCGTCGCCGTCGCCTATGCCGAGGGCCGCCGCTGCCTGGACGCGCTGCGCCTGCTGGGCCGCGCCGGGGACGGCGCGGCGGCCGAGGACTTCGGCTTCCTCGGCCTGCTCCTGGCCGGCGAACGGGACGTCGCCGGCTTCGTCGACCGCACCGTAGGCCCGGTCGTGTCGTACGACGAGCGGCGCGGTACGGACCTGCTGCGCACCCTGGACGCGTACTTCGCGAGCGGGATGAGCCCGGCCCGCACCAAGGGCGCGCTGCACGTCCATGTGAACACGGTCGCACAACGCCTGGAGCGGGTGGGCCGGCTGCTCGGCGAGGACTGGCAGACCCCGGCCCGCGCCCTGGAGATCCAACTGGCCCTGCGACTGCACCGGTTGGCGTCCCCCGAAAGACGCTGACCCCCGTACGGACCTGCCGCACGGGGGCCGTTCGACGGTTACGACGGCGCCGATAGGGCTGTCGCGGCCGCGCCGCTCAGACGGCCTCCGCCCCCGCCCCCGTCTCCGCGGCCGCGGCCGCGCCGGCACCGGCGGACTGGCCGTCCGCGGCCTCGATGCGCGCGAGGTCCCGGTGCCGCGTCTCCCGTGCCACGCCCACGGCAATGAGCGTGAGCACCGCGGCCGCGATCACATACAGGGCGATCGGGGTGGAGCTGCCGTAGTCGTCGAGCAGCGCGGTGGCGATGAGCGGGGCCGGCGCACCGGCCGCCACCGAGGCGAACTGAGCGCCGATGGACGCACCCGAGTACCGCATCCGGGTGGCGAACATCTCGGCGAAGAACGCCGCCTGCGGCGCGTACATGGCGCCGTGCAGCACGAGCCCGACGGTGACGGCCAGGACCAGATTCCCGAACGACCCGGTGTCCGTGAGCGAGAAGAACGGGAACATCCACAGGCCGATACCGGCCGCGCCGAACAGGTAAACCGGCCGCCGCCCGACCCGGTCGGACAGTGCGCCCCAGGCCGGGATCACGGCGAAGTGCACGGCGGAGCCGATGAGCACGGCGTTGAGCGCGGTCTGCTTGGAGACGCCGACCGAGGTGGTGGCGTAGACGAGG
The DNA here is from genome assembly GCF_040680235.1 of Streptomyces sp. NPDC052101. Lineage (NCBI taxonomy): Bacteria > Bacillati > Actinomycetota > Actinomycetes > Kitasatosporales > Streptomycetaceae > Streptomyces > Streptomyces sp. NPDC052101. Next base: position 1,823 of record NZ_JBFAWH010000004.1, on the reverse strand, counting down.
ATGAAGGCGGTGATGACGTAATAGCCGATGTTCTCCGCCATACGGGCGCCCATCGCCACCAGGACGTCCCGCCAGTGGTGCCGCAGCACGGAGACGAGCGGCAGCTTCTCCGCCTCCTTTGCCCGTCGGGACTCGGCGCGCTCCAACGCCTCCTTGAAGACGGGCGATTCATCGACCGAGAGACGAATCCACAGACCGATGAGCACGAGCACCCCGGAGAGCAGGAAGGGGATCCGCCAGCCCCATGCCGCGAAGGCGTCGTCGGAGAGCACCGAGCTGAGCAGCGAGAGCACACCGGTCGCGAGCAACTGCCCGGCCGGCGCACCGGTCTGCGGCCAAGAGGCCCAGAACCCGCGCCGCCGTGCGTCCCCGTGCTCCGACACCAGCAGAACGGCACCGCCCCACTCGCCGCCGAGCGCAAACCCCTGTACGAGCCGCAGTGCGGTGAGCAGCACGGGAGCTGCGGATCCGACCGTGGCATACGTGGGCAAAAGCCCGATGGCGAACGTGGCCCCGCCCATCATCACCAGGCTCAGCACCAGCAGCTTCTTACGCCCCAGCCGGTCACCGTAGTGCCCGAACACGAGCGCCCCCACCGGGCGGGCCGCGAACCCGACGGCATAGGTCAGAAACGACAGCAGCGTCCCGACCAGCGGGTCGGAGTCCGGGAAGAACAGCTTGTTGAACACCAGCGCGGCGGCGGAGCCGTAGAGGAAGAAGTCGTACCACTCGATGGTGGTGCCGATGAGGCTGGCGGCGACGATTCTGGGGAGGCTGGCAGGGAGTGGGGGAGTGGTGGTTCCGGAGGCCATGTGCGCCACTTCCTCGTGTGCGGTGGGGACGGATACGTGTCGGCACACCGTAGAAACATGCAGGTCAGGCATACATGTGGCGGGGCAACATAGTTCGAGGGTTGGCTATGCGTGTGGCCACCATGCCGGCTCGCGGAAGGGCGGTTCAGGGGCTCGAAGGTGGTCGAAACGAGCGCCGTCCGGGACGCATGGTTCGGGGTGATTCGGCGGGTCGGTGCTGACTCCCGTGCTGGTTTGGTGCTGACGAAAAGCCCACGTCATCACCCGTGCTCACCCCTCCCGTGCTGACTTGGTGCTGACTACGCTCCGTGGAACTCGGACATCTTGTGGCCGATCGGCTCAGGGCAGTTGCGTGGTAGGCGACCTGACCGAGAGATCGACCCGGCTTTGCCGCTCAGCTCGGCGGGCGGGCACGGACAAGGCGTTGCGCCTGCGAGTGGTACGCGTTCGGCCCAGCAGATTCTTCGTCTGCTGGTGGTACAGAGGCGGCGCATCGCTGGCCAGCGCGAACAGCGCCGCTTTGGGCCTTGGCAGGATCGCTGGCCCAGGACCGGTCCGGATCTTGGACGATGCGGTTCCTCGGGTCGAGTGGCGGCCCGGCGCCACGCAGCGGTAGGAGCCGAAAAAAGGGGGAGCACCTGCTGTATCCGCTCATACTCTGGTGTGAGGTGGTCATGGGCCCATACCGCCCTGTACGCCGAAGCCCGCACGCTGAGCCGGTCCACCATCGCCGTGGCGAGGGTCTTGGGCATGATCTCGTCGAAGCCAAGGGCGGAGGTCGCTGCTGACGGCGACGCGGACGGGGGTTCCGAGGTCCTCGATGGGGAACCAGGTCGGGGGGAGTGGCGGGGTGGACAGAGCAAGGAACGACAGAGGATCCGGATCACGGAGCTCTTTCAGCGTTGCCGCTCCAGCATGAGGACGGCAGCGGCGATTGACGTCATTCGATTCGGGCTGCACCGGGATCGGCGGAAGATGCGCCAGGACTTCAAGCGTGCGACCCCGCGCTCG